>JBILGD010000045.1:0-19299 GCA_044351225.1 Steroidobacteraceae bacterium | reverse complement strand
AGATCGAAGGCGGTGATGCCACGCAGTCGGGTCTTCTGCAGGCGGCTGACTTCGGCCTCGGCCGCGTCACGCTTGCGAGTGAAGAAGGTCCAGCGTTCATCGTCCACGAGACCCATGTCTCGGCCGGTGGCCGTCAGGCGCAGGTCGGCATTGTCTTCGCGTAGCAGCAGGCGATGTTCGGCGCGGCTGGTGAACATGCGATACGGTTCGGTCGCGCCGCGGGTGATCAGATCGTCGATCAGCACGCCGAGATAGGCCTCGCTCCGCGAGGGTACCCAGACGCTCTCGTCGCGCACCCGCCGGGCGGCGTTGATGCCGGCGACGATGCCCTGGGCGCCGGCCTCCTCATAACCCGTCGTCCCGTTGATCTGCCCGGCGAAGAACAGCCCCTCGATGACCTTGGTCTCGAGCGAACCGTGCAGGTCGCGCGGATCGAAGTAGTCGTACTCGATGGCATAACCCGGGCGGGTGATGTGGGCGTTTTCGAAGCCGCGGATCGAGCGCACGAATTCGACCTGCACGTCATAGGGCAGGCTGGTCGAGATGCCGTTGGGATAGAACTCGTGGGTTGATAGACCCTCGGGTTCGACGAAGATCTGATGCGAGCCCTTGTCGGCGAAGCGGTGGACCTTGTCCTCGACGGAGGGGCAGTAGCGCGGCCCCACGCCTTCGATCTTGCCGGTGAACATGGGCGAGCGGTCGCAGCCCGCCCGGATCAAATCGTGAGTGCGCTCATTTGTCGCCGTAATGAAACAAGGAATCTGTTTAGGGTGCTCATTAGCGCGCCCGAGGAACGAAAAAACCGGCAAGGGATCATCCGAGTACTGCGGTGCCATCACCTCGAAGTCGATGCTGCGACCGTCGATGCGTGGTGGCGTGCCGGTCTTCAGGCGCCCCACGCGCAGCGGCAACTCGCGCAGTCGCGCTGCCAGCGCATTCGAGGGCGGGTCACCCGCGCGTCCGCCGGCGTGCTGATCAAGCCCAACGTGAATCTTGCCGCCCAAGAATGTGCCGACCGTGAGCACGACCGCGCTGGCCTCGAAGCGAATGCCGGAGACGGTGACGACGCCATGAACACGACCGCCTTCAACGACGAGATCGGCGACCTCTTGCTGGAAGAGGGACAGGTTCGGCTGGTTCTCGAGTCGGCGACGGATGGCCTGCCGATAGAGCAGGCGGTCGGCTTGTGCGCGGGTGGCGCGGACCGCCGGACCCTTGCTCGCATTGAGGGTACGGAACTGGATGCCGGCCTGATCGACGGCGCGTGCCATGGCACCGCCCAGCGCATCGATCTCGCGCACCAGGTGTCCCTTGCCGATGCCGCCGAAGGCCGGGTTGCAACTCATCTGACCCAAGGTCTCGATGCTCTGAGTCAGCAACAGGGTGCGACGGCCCATGCGGGCAGCCGCGAGCGCAGCCTCGGTGCCGGCATGGCCGCCACCCACCACGATGACTTCGAAGGTCGCTGCGTACCGCATATCTGGCGGGCGATTCTATTTGAAATAAGCAGATAAGTCGGCGGGAGGCGGCCGCTCGCTCTACCGCTGCCGGGCGGCGGCGTAGGATCGGCCACATGCCAAAGTTCCAACGCCTGCGCCGGCTCTGCGCCACCTTGTTGCTCGGTCTCGCGCCTCTGTTCGCGTCCGCCACCACCTTCGAGATCCAACTGCCCGCGCAGTTCAGGGGCGGACCCCAGGACGGTCGGTTACTGCTGATTCTGGCGCCCGCCGAGCAGTCGCCCGGCGAGGAGCCGCGCTTCCTCGTCCATTGGGACGGTGATGCCATCCCGTTCTTCGGCACGGATGTCGAGGGCTGGCGTCCCGGTAGCACACGCACGATCGACGAGGCGGCCTTCGGCTTCCCGATACGCAGCCTCGCCAATCTGCCGCCCGGCGACTATCGCGTGCAGGCCTTCCTCAATCGCTACGAGACCTTTCGCTTGGGGGACGGGCGCGTGCTCAAACTGCCCGCTGACCAGGGCGAGGGTCAGCAGTGGCGCGAAAAGCCCGGCAACCTGTATTCGAAGCCGATGTTGCTGCGCTGGCGCGGGCCGCTCGCCGCTGGCCCGCTGCCACGCCTCGTACTGAGCGAAGAGATTCCGCTGCTGCCCGCGTTTCGCGAGACGCCTTGGGTCAAGTACGTCCGTATCCGCAGCGAGCGGTTATCGAAGTTCTGGGGTCGCGACGTCCATCTCGGCGCCTTCGTCACCTTGCCGCTAGGCTTCAACGAGCATCCGAAGGCACGCTATCCCCTCGTCATCAATCACGGCCACTTCCCGCTCGCACCCTCGAATTGGCGCGAGACGCCGCCCGACCCGAACCTGCCGCCGGTCTTCAGCAAGCGCTTTGGTCTAGAGGGCTACAACCGCATCCAGCAGCAACTCGAATGGGAGTTGTTCCAGGCCTGGACGAGCCCGGGTTTCCCGCGTGTGCTGTTGGTCGAGATCCAGCATCCCACGCCTTTCTACGACGATTCCTATGGCGTCAATTCCGCCAACAACGGCCCCTACGGCGATGCCATCCAGTACGAACTCATCCCGGAGATTGAGCGGCGCTTCCGCGGCCTCGGCGAGGGCTGGGCGCGTTTCGTCTATGGCGGCAGCACCGGCGGCTGGATCGCCATGGCAACGCAGATGTTCTATCCCGACGATTACAACGGCGCCTGGATCGCCTGTCCGGATCCGATCGATTTTCGTCACTACATGACGGTGAATGTGTACGCGGACAAAAACGCCTACTACCTGCCAAATCCCTTCAAGCGCACGCCGCGTCCGGCACACCGCAACTGGCTTGGTCACATCGACACCACCATCGAAGAAAACAATCTTTGGGAGTACACGCTCGGTACCCGTGGCCGCAGCGGTGATCAATGGGACGCCTGGGAGGCCGTGTTTTCACCGGTCGGGCCGGATGGCTATCCGCGGCGCATCTGGGATCGTCTGACGGGCGAGATCGACCCAGTGACGGCGGCGCATTGGCGCGAGAACTACGACCTTGGCCATATCCTGCGCCGCGATTGGGCGAGGCTGGCACCCAAACTGCGTGGCAAGCTGCGCATCTTTGTCGGCGACATGGACAACTATTACCTCAACAACGCCGTCTACGCCGTCGAGGATTTCCTGCGCAATGCCGAACCCGCCGCGGATGCCGTCATCGACTACGGCGATCGCGACGAACATTGCTGGAACGGCGACCACGGTCGCGCCAACGCCTATTCACGTCTGCGCTACCCGCAGATGGTGCTGCCTTGGGCCGTGGAGCGCATGTTGGCGACCGCGCCCAAGGAGGCGGATCTGCGCAGTTGGCGGTATTGAAGCGTCGTGTGGTGAGCGGTTGCGAAAGCTACTTCTGCCAGAACGCCGCGGTGAACAGCACCAGCACGCCAAAGATTTCGAGGCGACCCAGGATCATGGCGACGATGCATATCCAGGTCTGCACGTCCGAGAGTACGGCGTAGTTCCCGGCGGCACCGGTGGGACCTAGCGCTGGTCCAAGATTGTTGACGCTGGCAACCACCGAACTGAAGGCTGTGACCAGATCGAGCCCGGTCAGCAGCATCAGAAAAGAAAGTACCGCGACCGTCTGAAAGTAGAGAAAGATGAAAGCCAGCACCGAAGCGGCGATGCGCTCGGGGATCACTTGTCCGGCGATCCGCACCGGAATCACCGCCGAGGGATGCACCAGTTGCTTCATCTCGCGCAGCGCCTGCCGAGCCAGCAGCAGGGTGCGGAACATCTTGATGCCACCACCGGTGGAACCAGTCGCACAGATGATGCAGGACAGGAACAGCATCCACACTGGGGCAAAGATTGGCCAGATGTCATAGTTTTCAGAAGAAAATCCGGTCGTCGTCGCCACGGAAACCACGTTGAAGACTGCGTGCCGCAAGGCCTCGAGTGGCGCATACATCCCATCGACAACGAGCAGCGTCGCGATAACGATGACGCTGAAGCCGAGGATCACCAACATGGTCTTCAGCTCAGGATCCTTGCGATACGGCATCAGTGATCGTGTGCGTACCGCCGTGAAATGCCGAGCGAAGTTCACCATCGACACCAGCATGAAGAGCAGCAGCACGAACTCGATCGCGGGCGAATCGAAATGGCCAATGCTGGCATCGTGGGTCGAGAAGCCGCCGAGCGCCACGACCGAAAAAGCGTGGCAAAGGGCATCAAACCAGTCCATTCCTGCCACCCGCAGCGCGATCAGGGCGAGCAGCGTGAGCCCGGCATACGTGAGCCACAAGGCTTTGGCCGTTTGCGTGATACGTGGCGTGAGTTTTTCGTCCTTGATCGACCCTGGCGCCTCGGCGCGATAAAGGGCCATGCCGCCGACGCCAAGCAGAGGCAGTACGGCGACTGCGAGCACGATGATGCCGATGCCGCCGAACCAGTGCAGCGTATGTCGCCAAAGATTGATCGAGGGCGGCAGATTATCGAGGCCGGTGAGCACCGTTGCGCCTGTGGTGGTGAGTCCCGAGACCGCTTCGAAGTAGGCGTCGGTGACGCCGAGTTCCGGCAACGCAATCAGCAGCGGCACTGCGGCAGATGCAGACATCAGTACCCAGGCCAGGGTCACCAGCAGGAAGCCATCGCGCGCTTTGAGTTCGCGTTTGTGGCGACGCGTGAGGGCGGCGATTGCCAGACCTGCGACGACGTTGAGCAGCGCGGCGATGCCGAACTCGGTGAACATGCCGTCGCCGGTGATCACCGCACAGACCATCGGAATGACAAAGCTGATGGCGAAAAACGCCATCATCAATCCCAGGATATGCGCAACGGCGAGCATGGCCGGGGGCCTGCGCCTCAGCGCCTGCCGGCGGTTTCGCCGAGGAAGAGACGCTCGACCTGATCGACGTGCCGACGGTCGGTGATGAAGAGCACGACGTGGTCATCGGCCTGCACCACGGTGTCGTGGTGGGCCATGATCACCTCTTCGCCGCGCACGATACAGCCGATGCGGGCACTGTCGGGCAGGGCGATGTCCTCCACTCGTTTGCCGACCACGCGCGAACTGCGGTGGTCACCGTGAATGATCGCCTCGAGTGCCTCGGCGGCGCCGCGCCGCAATGAATGCACTTGCACGACATCGCCGCGCCGCACGTGGGTGAGGAGCGATCCGATGGTGATGGTCTGTGGCGAGAGTGCGATGTCGATGCTGCCGCTCTGCATGAGCTCGGCATACGACGGCTTGTTGATGAGCGCCATCACCTTGGCGGCACCGAGGCGCTTGGCGAGCATCGCCGAGAGGATATTGGCCTCTTCCGAGTTGGTCACGGCGACGAAGGCATCGCAGCTGTCGATGTTTTCTTCGATCAGCAGATCTTCGTCGGCGGCATCGCCCTCAAGCACGATGGCGCTGTCGAGGTGTTCGGAGATTCGGCGTGCCCGCTTCGGATCGCGCTCGATGAGCTTGACCTGGTTGTGTTCTTCGAGCTGTTTGGCGAGCGAAAAGCCGATGTGTCCACCGCCAGCGATGACTACGCGGCGTACCGGTTTTTCTTCGCGGCGCATCTCGGCCATGAAACGACGGATGTCGTTCTTGGCGGCCAGGAAGAACACCTCGTCGCCGTCTTCGATGACCGTGCTGCCTTCGGGTTGCACACTGCGGCCGTGACGATAGATCGCGACGACGCGTGCTTCGGTATTCGGGATGTGTTCTTTCAGGCTGCGCAGTGCCTGACCGACCAGCAAGCCGCCCTTGCGCGCTGAAAGCCCAACCAGACGGACTTTGCCGCCAGCGAAATCGAGCACCTGCAGTGCGCCCGGGTAACGGATGAGCCGTTCGACGTATTCGGTGACGAGCTGTTCGGGACTGATCCAGACATCGACCGACAACGCTTCGCTGCTGAAGAGCTCCGGGTGGCGGGTGTATTCGGCGGAGCGGATGCGGGCGATCTTGGTAGGCGTGCGATAGAGCGTGTACGCCACTTCGCAGGCCATCATGTTCACTTCGTCGGAGCTCGTGAGCGCAATCAGCATGTCGGCGTCGGCGACGCCCGCAGACTCGAGCACGGAGGGGTAGGCCGCATTGCCGACGACAGTGCGGATATCGAGCCGATCCTGCAGATCGCGCAGCAGCTCTTCGTTGGTGTCGACGACCGTGACTTCGTTGGCTTCCTCGCGGGCGAGTTGCCAAGCCGCGGTCCTTCCGACCTGACCGGCGCCGAGGATCACGATCTTCATAGGGTGGGATAGGGTACTCCCATGCCTCGCCACCGAACAGGGGCGAGCAGTTATGCTTGGGCAATGAGCACGACAACGCCGCCTGCGGCCGGTTCTTCTGCCGAGTCTTCTGCTGCCGACCGCTCCGAGTTCGGTCCTGGCTGGAAGGTTCTGGTCGCTTCCTTGCTCGGTGTGGCGTTTGGCGCCTCGCCTCTGCCGTTCAATACCATCGGCTTTTTCATCGATCCCCTGCAGCAGGAGTTCGGCTGGAGTCGCACCGAAATCAGTTTTGGCGTGACCATCTACGGGATGCTCGCGGCCTTCCTCGCGCCCGTGTTCGGTTGGTTGGCGGATCGCCATGGTGTGCGCAAGGTCGCTCTCGGCTCGCTGGCCATCTTTGGCCTCACCTTCGCGTCGTTCGCCGTGATTCCCGGTGAGCTCTGGGCCTTCTACCTCGTGTGGTTGATGATCGGTCTGTTCGGCATCGGTTCGACACCGGTGACTTGGTCGCGGGCGGTCAATCTTTGGTTCTTCAGACGCCGTGGTCTCGCGCTAGGCCTGATGCTGGTCGGCACGAGCATCTCGGCGATGATCCTGCCGTTTCTGACCACCACGTTCATCGCCGAGTTTGGCTGGCGGATGAGTTTCGCGTTGCTCGCGCTGCTGCCACTCGCGATTGCTCTGCCGATGGGGATCCTGTGGTTTCGCGAGCCGCGTCCGGAAGAGCGCCCTGAGGGTATTGCCGCAGCCGGGATGACGACGCTGCCCGGTCGAACGCTCGGCGAGGCGATGCGTGAGCCACGCTTCTGGATTCTTTGGTCATCAATCGCGATCGTCACCCTGGCCTATGCCGGCGCCCTCGTGCATCTACCCTCGATGCTCACGGCGCGCAATTTCGAGCCGACACTCGTTGCCACCGTGATGAGCGTGTTTGGTCTGTCGATCTTCGCGGGTCGTATCATCACGGGTCTGCTGCTCGACAAGTTCTGGGCGCCGCTCGTCGTGCTGCCTATTCTTTGTCTGCCGGCGCTGTCGTGCTGGTTGCTCGTGGGCGATGCACCGCTCGGTTTCTGGTTTGCCGTGCTGGCGGCTTTTTTGATGGGTTTCGCCGCTGGCGCGGAGACCGATCTCGTTGCCTATCTGGCCGGACGGTATTTCGGCATGAAAAGCTATGGACAGATCTATGGCGTGCAGTACATGGCTTTCGGTCTGATGGCCGCGGTGTCGCCGACGCTGTACGGCTGGGTGCGCGATACGACCGGAAGCTATGACTCGATGCTGTTTGCCGGCATGTTCATGTTCGTGACCGGCGGGCTGTTGTTGCTTGCGCTCGGTCCTTATCCTGATTTCGGCCGTATCACCACGCAACCCAGCCCAGACGCCAACTCAGCAGAATGAAGCCGCCGAAGAAGATTCGATACCAGGCGAACACGGCGAACGAGTGACGACTGACGAAGCGAATCAGGAAACGGATGGCGAGCAAGGCCGCCGCGAAGGCCACCACGCTGCTCAACACCAGTGACTGGGCCTCATCGACGGTGATCGGTTCACGCGCATCGAGCAGTTTGTAGCCGGTCGCGGCGAACATCACGGGGATCGCCACGAAGAACGAAAACTCGGCGGCGGTCTTGCGCGAAAGACCCGTGAGCAAACCACCGAGGATGGTCGCCGCCGAGCGGCTCGTCCCCGGGATCAGTGCCAGCATCTGGAAGAGTCCTACACGAAAAGCATCAAGCGGCCGCAATTGCTCGAGGGTCGTGATGCGTTCGATGTGGGCGCGTTTCTCCGCCCAAAGAATGAGCACCCCGCCTACGACCAGCGCCACCGCCACCGGCACCGGCGCAAACAGCACGCTGCGGATGGTGTCCTCGAAGGCGAGTCCCGCGATAGCTGCCGGCAGAAAGGCGAGGAAAAGATTGAGAGCGAAAAGGCGTGAATGACGGTCGGTACCGAGCGTGAGCGCCGTGTTCCAGAGGCGTACGCGATACTCCCAACAGACAGCGAGGATCGCCGCACCCTGAATCACGATCATCTGCCGGAAGCCGACTTCGTTTTCGAGATCGAGCAGCGAGCGCGTGATGATGAGGTGCCCGGTACTCGAGATCGGCAGGAACTCGGTGAGACCCTCGACGAGGCCGAGGATGACGTCGGCAAACCAGTTCATTGCGATCAGTCGGGCATGGTCTGGCCGCGTGTCTCGATCACCCAGCGCATGCAGAACAAGCCAATGATGGGGACGAAGCCGACGAGGAACAGCGTGTTGAGCACCACCGACGGATCACCCGCGCCCGCCGCAGCAACCGAGCCTACGAAGAAGGGGCCGCCTGCGGCAACGACGCGACCGATGTTGTAGGTGAATCCGGATCCGGTGGCCCGCAAGCGTGTCGGGAAGAGTTCCGGCAGATAGAAGGTGAAGCTGCCGAAGATGCCGAACACCGTGAGACCGATGAAGAAGTACATGTAGATGCGGATCTGCGGCGCGAGATCGAGACCAAACGTCGCGAGCAAGGACAGTGCAGAGAAGCCAAGATAGATCATGAACATCGGCTTGCGACCGAGTCTCTTGGCGAGCGGAATGGTCAGCAGCGTGCCGATGAAGCCACCGACATTGAAGATGGTCGTCGCCTGGGTTTTCCATGACTCGATCAGGATGCTGGTCGCGGTTCGGTCGAGACCCAGTTGCAACGCTTCGACTTGCGCGAGATTTGCGACCACGACCGGGATGAAAGCGTTGCAGCTCCACCACGTCAGCAGCGCCACGAGTGCCATCAGGAGCGCGCTGCGGGTACGTGGCCAGATCTCCGGAGCAAAGATTTCACGCAGTCGCGGTGGTGCCGTCGAGGCGGCGACCGACTGCCAGCGTTCCGGCTCCTTGATGAACATGCGCACGATGAAAGCGAACGCGGCGGGTAACAGACCGAAAATCAGCACGTAGCGCCAGGAGACTTCGGGCACGTCGGCAAACAGATTGCCGGCGATCAGGGCATTGACGCCGGTGGCGAGAAACAAGCCGAACGGCGCTGCGGTATAAAGCATCGCACCCGCTTCGACCCGCTGGTCTTCGGGCACGACCTCGGCAACGAGCGCACAGCCTGCAGCCCACTCACCGCCGATGCCGAGGCTCGCGATGATGCGGCAGAAGATCAGCTGCTCGATGCTGGTGACGAAAGCGCAGAGCGCGGTGCCCACCGCATAAAGCACCATGGTGATGAGCAGCACGCGTTTGCGGCCGTAACGATCCGAAATCGGCCCGAACAGCACGCCGCCGGCCGCCCAGCCGACGAGAAATATCGCCGTAAGCAAACCCGTCCAGTACAGCGTTGCCGAGCGTGCTTCCGCCGAACCGATCTCGAGTCCGAGCAGGGTCGGGATGGCGTTCGGCGCCACGTAATTGAAGAGCAGACCGTCAAAGATATCGAAGCCCCAGCCGAGCCAGGCCGCGAACAGCACGGTCCATTGATAACGGTTCAGACGCAGCATCGGGCCCCCTCCGAGCGGAACAATCAGCGGCGTGCAGCGTTGATGGCGGCACGCAGTTCGAGTGTCGCACGGCGAGCCGCCTGCGCGAAGTCATCTCCCTGGCCTGCGTACAAGATGCCGCGCGAGGAGTTGATGACGAGACCCTTGCCGTCGGTTCGCCGCCCGCTCTTTACGGCTTTTTCGACGTCACCGCCCTGCGCACCGACCCCTGGCACCAGGAAGGTCATGTCGCCGGTTCGGGCGCGGATATCGGCGAGTTCATCGGGGTAGGTGGCGCCGACCACGAGCAGGCAATTGCCCTGCGAGTTCCACTCGCGTGCCACCTGCTCGGCGACGATCTGGTAGAGCTTGCGGCCACCCGACTCGAGATCCTGGAATTCGCGGGCACCCGCATTCGAGGTGCGACAAAGAATGACGATGCCCTTGTCGGCATGGGCGAGAAAGGGCTCGGCAGAATCGCGACCCAGATACGGATTGATGGTGACGGCATCGGCACCGTAACGCTCGAAGGCTTCGCGCGCGTATTTTTCGGCGGTGCTACCGATGTCGCCACGCTTCGAATCGAGGATCACCGGCACGTTGGGGGCGCGCTCGCGGATGTAGCGAATCGTCGCCAGCAATTGGTCTTCCGCCGCGACGGCCGCATAGTGCGCAATCTGCGGTTTGTAGGCGCAGACGAGATCAGCAGTCGCGTCGATGATCGCGCGGTTGAATTCGAGGATGGCCTGCGGCCTGCCGCGCAAAGGCAAAGGAAAACGGTCGATTTCGGGATCGAGTCCGACACACACCAGCGAATCGTTGGCGGTCATCGCGGCCTCGAGGCGGGCGAGGAAGGCGTTGGCGCTCATGTTGGGACCGCAGTTTACCGTCTCAGACCGGCTCGAGGTTTGCGTACTGCAGCATTAGCCATTTGCTGCCTGCGCCCTCGAAGTTGACCTGCACCCGGGCATGCGGACCCTGACCTTCGATATTGAGAACCACGCCCGCACCGAACTTGGCATGACGGACGCGCGCCCCGAGTTTGAGCCCGGGTGCCACCGGATCGCTGCGCAGCGAGGTCACGCCACCAAAGCGGGCGTCGCGAGAGTGAGCATCACGTGATCCGCCGCGGCCGTAGCCAAAACTTGCGAGTCCGCTGATTCCGCCGAGTCCTGCGCCACCGCGTCCGCCGTGCGCTTTGGGCCGTACCTCCTCGACGAGTTCTTCGGGGATTTCGCGGATGAAGCGTGACGGCTGGCCGTAGCTATCGATGCCATGCAGTCGGCGCTGTTCGGCGTATGTGAGGTAGAGATGCTGCATGGCGCGCGTGGTGCCGACGTAGGCGAGGCGCCGTTCCTCTTCCAGCGAGTCGAGATCATTGAGCGAGCGCTGATGCGGGAACAGCCCATCTTCGAGTCCGGCGAGAAACACCACCGGAAACTCGAGCCCCTTGGCGGTATGCAGGGTCATCATCTGAATGCAATCTTCCCAGGCCTCGGCCTGGCCCTCGCCCGATTCGAGCACGGCATGCGCGAGAAAGGCTTCGAGCGGCGGCAGTTCATCGCCGTCCACGCGCTCGGGCTCGAAGCCGCGCGCGGCAGAAACGAGTTCGAGCAGGTTTTCGGCACGGGCCTCGCCGCGATCGGCTTTTTCTTTGCGGTGGTGTTCAAGCAGACCGCTGGCGTTCAGCACTTGATCGACGATTTCATGCAGCGCGAGCTGACGCGTGTCATTGGCGAGTCGCTCGATGAGCTGCATGAAGCCTTGCACGGCGGTGGCTGCCTTGGCGCCGAGAGCGCCGCTGGCGATCGCCGCTGTTGCGGCGCTCCACATCGAGGTGCCTTGGGCTCGAGCAAGCTCGCGCAAGGTATCGATGCTTTTGGCACCGACGCCACGCGTCGGCAGATTGACGACGCGCTCGAAGGAGGTGTCGTCGTGACGATTCGATACCAGGCGCAGGTATGCCAGCGCGTCCTTGATTTCGGCGCGCTCGAAGAAGCGCAGACCGCCATAAACCTTGTAAGGAATACGCGCCGACAAGAACGATTCCTCAAAAACGCGCGACTGGGCGTTAGAGCGATAGAGGATGGCGATATCGCGACGGTTGCCGCCGCGCGCGACCCAATCCTTGATGCGCTGCAGCACGAAGTCGGCTTCATCGCGCTCGTTGAAGGCAGCATACAGTCTGATCGGCTCGCCACGATCTCCGCCAGTCCAAAGATTTTTGCCGAGACGACCGCTGTTGTTCGCGATCAGTGCGTTGGCGGCATCGAGGATGGTGCCCGTCGACCGATAGTTTTGCTCGAGACGCACGAGCCGCGCATGCGGAAAGTCGCGACGGAAGGTTTGCAGGTTCTCGACCCGTGCGCCGCGCCAGCGATAGATCGATTGATCGTCGTCGCCGACCGCAAAGGGCGCCCCCTCCGAGCCCACCAGCAGCTTGGTCCAGGCGTACTGGATGGTGTTCGTATCCTGAAACTCATCGACCAGCACATGCTGGAAGCGACGCCGATAATGTCCCAGCAACTCAGGGTGATCGCGCCACAACTCGAAGGCGCGCAGCAGCAATTCGGCGAAATCGACCACGCCGGCGCGTTGACAAGCCTCTTCGTAGTCCTGATAGAGCTTGATGAACTGACGACGCGTCGGATCGTTGCCGTCCTTCAGCGTCTTGGGCCGCATGCCCTCGTCCTTGTTCTGGTTGATGAAGTACTGGATGTCGCGCGGTACCCAGCGCGTTTCATCCAGCGCTTGCGCCTTGAGGATTTTTTTGATGAGCCGCAGCTGGTCGTCCCCGTCGAGGATCTGGAAGGTCTGCGGCAAGCCCGCTTCGCGCCAGTGCAAGCGCAGCAGGCGATGGGCGATGCCGTGAAACGTACCGATCCAGAGTGCAGCGCCGGGCAAACCGAGCAGCGTCTCGATGCGCGCGCGCATTTCGCCCGCAGCCTTGTTGGTAAAGGTCACTGCCATGACGCTATGGGCGGACGCGCCTTCGGCCTGAATCAGCCAAGCTACGCGATGCGTGAGCACTCGTGTCTTGCCACTGCCCGCACCGGCGAGCACCAGCACCGGGCCCACGGGCGCAGTGACGGCTTCGCGCTGGGCGTCGTTGAGGGGATTGAGGATGGGCGAGAGATCCATGAGCAACTGCGACGACTCGGGGCCAGCGAAGGATGGGGCGCGATCGTAGCGCAGCGTTCGGCGGGTTGCTCGATGAGCTACGCCAAAGCGAGCTTCGCGTCGCTACGCTTTCGTCAGGCGGCTTTCGCCTTCAGGTCTTTGGCGAGTCCTCGATGAATTTGAGGAGTGCCGAGACCAGCGTGAGCAGCACGGGACCGATGATGAGACCGATCCCGCCGAAGGCGGCCGCGCCGCCGATCACGCCCATGAACACGGCGAGCGTCGACACATGGGCGTGCTGCGAGACGAGCAGCGGCCGCAGGACGTTGTCCGAAACGGCGATGAATGCGCCCCAGCCCAGCATGAAGATCGCTGCACCGGATCGACCCATGCCGGCGAGCGCGAGCGCTGCAGGCAGCCATACAAAGGCCGTGCCGCCCGCCGGCAACAATGAAAAGAGTGCCGCCAGTACGCCGAACACCACCGGCGAGGGCAAGCCGGTGAGGGCGAAACCGATGCCCGTCAGGGCACCCTGAATGAGCGCGGTGAGTCCCGAGCCGTAGACGACAGCACGCGTGGTTCCGGCGAGCAAGGTGAACAGCGCCTCGCGACGTTCGGCTTGCACGGGCAACAGATTGGACAGGCGCTGCAGCAGATGCTGGCCGTCGCGCAGCATGAAGAACAACAGGAACAGCATCAGCATGAACGCGAGCGTGGTGTTGAGGGCGCCGAGCACGAGTTGGCTGCCCGCATTGGCGGCGTAACGCAGCAGAGTCTGACCCAAGCTAATGACGAACCCAGTGATTTCGTTGGTGTCGAGATCGAGGACCTCGCCAAGTTGCGTGACGACCGGGCCGAGCACCGGATAGTCCTCGATGCGATCGAGGAGCGTCGCGTCGATGCGCCAGTTGCTGTGTTGCAGATCGAACAGCAGTGATTTGCCCTGTTCGATGAAGTTGGCGCCAAGGATCAAGAGCGGCAGGAAGATCACCACGGGCGTGAGCAGTGTCAGCAACGCGGCAGCGAGCGAGGGGCGCGGGCCAAGCAGTGTCAGCAAGCGCTGCTGCAGGGGTGCGAGCAGCACCGCAAGCACGATCGACCAGGCTAGCGCGCCCCAGAACGGCGCCAGCACCTGCCAGACGGCGAGGCCGAGTACGGCCACGGCCAGAATGAAAACACTGCGGCGGTAAAAATCGCTCATCGGCAACACTATACTGAAAGCTTCTCCGCGGAGGACCCATCGTGTCTGCCATCGATTTCAATTCCAAGGCGTTTGCCTATGTGGTGCTCAGCGTCGCCGACATGGAGCAGGCGCTCGCGCTGTGGGTCGGACGTTTCGGCATGCAGGTCACGGTACGCCGCCAGCAGACCGATCCGGCGCTCGCCCGTCAGTGGGGTATCGCTGACGAGGAGATCGTCGATCAGGCCCTGCTGGTCACTCCGGGTCGCCATCAGGGTGGCGTACATCTCGTGCGCTTTCGCGCGCCCGGGGCGGCAGTGCGTGAGGGCGCGGCACCCACCGACCTCGTACCGAAAAGCGTGGACATCGCGGTTCATGACATCGCTGCCCGCTACGCCGAGCTCGAGGCTGCCGGCTTCACGTTCCGCTCGAAGATCGGTCGCTTCGTCACCGACGGCATCGTGGTGCACGAGGTGCACATGAATGGCCCGGACTCGGTGAACATCGTGTTCCTCGAGCAGGAGGGCAAGCCCGAGCACGTGAGTGCGCAGGGTTACGGAGTCTCCCCGCAGGTCATCGCCACTACGCCGGACAACCGCGGCGAGAAGCTATTCTTTGAGCAGGTGCTGGGACTCGAAGAAACCTCTTATCATCGATTTGCGGGACCTGAAGTCGAGCGGACCATCGGGTTACCGCCGGGTGGCGCGCTCGATGTACGCATCTTCGGCGACTCGACTTACGATTACGGCCGACTCGAGATCGTGCAATACGAAGGTGTCGTCAGCAACGATCTCTATCCGCGCGCGGTAGCACCCGCCCGCGGCATGCTGGGGGTCAGCTTTCAGGTCAAAGATATCGACGCAGTACTCGAGCGCGCAGCAGGTTTGGTGCGCGAGCGTGGCGCCGCGGTCATGCGCAAGGCACCGCTCGATCATGGCGTCGCCGAGACTATCTTTGGGCGCGCCCGCATGGCGACGCTCGCCTCACCGGCTGGCCTTGCCGTGCATCTCATCCAGCCGCTCTAAAGTCGCCGCGCTGCAGCCGCCGCGCTGAGGCGACCAGCGCCGCTCACCAGCGGTTGCGCAGTTCGCGCAGTTTCAGGAACACCGTGCGCGCCTCGGGTTTTTCCGGCATGTCGGCAAACATCGCGCGCAGGCCGTCGATCACCGCCGGCTGCTGCAATCTGAAAAAAGTGTTGATGCGCCGCTCTTCGCCGAGCGTCGTAATCGGTGCTGTCGCACCGTCGCGATCCTGCACGTTGGCAAGCAGCGTTGCCGCATCGCGGTTGGCGGGTTCACGGTCGAGCGTGAAGGCGAGATTGCGCGCCAGATAGTCGTGTCCCGGGTGGATGCGCGTGGCGTCCGGCAGCGGCGCGAGGCGCTCGACGAAGGTTTGATAGAGCAGGTTCGGATCACCACCGTTGTGGCAGTTGCCGGCGCCGGCGTTGAACAGCGTGTCGCCGCAGAGCAGCTCGGGTGGCGTGTGACTGCTGCGCCCGTGCGCGAGCAGACAAAGATGCGCGCGGGTATGACCCGGTGTATCGAGACACTCGAGCTCCACCGTGTTGCCGACGCGCAGGGCTTGGCCGTGCTCGAGTCCCCGATCGAGCCCCGGAATGCGACTCGCCGCTCCCGCATGGGCGATGACGAGCGCGCCGGTCGCAGCCCGCAGGGGTTCGTTGCCGCCGATGTGGTCGCCATGTTCATGAGTGTTGAGGATTTGCCTGATGGTCCAGCCACGCGCCCGCGCGGTGGCCAGACAGAGTTGCCAGTCGAGCGGGTCCACGGCGAGCGCCTCGCCGGTTTCGCTGCAGGCGATCAGGTAGTGGTAATTACGCCACGCATTGGCGGGCCAAAGTCGCTCGATGATCATGACGCAGCTCCGAAAAATCGTCCGAGACAGCCACCGCGAGAAGCGTTCGGTTCGGCACTTCAGTGAATTTTAACAGCGAGGATTTCACACTTCGGCGTGTTAGATTGGTCTCTGGGGGCGGAGTGTGCATCAATGTCGAGCTCGAGCGGGTCCATGGACGCGGCCCCGACGCCCGTGGCGATTTCGCCACCGTCGGCCCTCATCAACCGAATCACCAGCCGCGAGGCTTGGCAGGCGGCACGCGAGGCTTGCCTTGCTGATCCCGGGCGTTATCACGGCGAGATCGCCAGCCGCGAGATCCACTGGTTCGAGCCCGCTTGCGGCACCAAAGGCGGCTGGATAACCCGCGCCGAGGACGGCCGTTGGCATGGTTTCGATGCCGCGACGGGCGCCACGATCGCGCCCGACCTGCCCGCCGACTATCAGCCTTGGCGCAAGGCCCTCGATGATGCCGAGGCGCCGTTCTATCGCTGGTTCGGCGAGGCGCTGACCAACGCTTGTTTCAATGAAGTCGATCGGCACGTGCTCGCCGGTCATGGCGCTGAGGCTGCGCTCTGGTTTGAGGGTGATCGCTGGGATCAGTCCCAGGATGGTGGACGCGGTGCGCCGGTGGTTTCGTACAGCGTCTCGCGCAAGCGCCTGCTGCTCGAAGTAGCGCGCTGTGCGCTTGCCATGCGCGAACTCGGACTCAAGGCGGGTGATCGCGTCGCGATCAATATGCCGAATATTCCGGAGCAGATTTTCTGGACCGAAGCCTGCAAGCGCCTCGGTGTGATCTACACGCCGGTATTCGGCGGTTTCAGCGACAAAACGCTCTCGGATCGCATCCACAACGCCGGTGCGCGCATCGTCATCACCGCAGATGGTGGTTATCGCAATGCGCAGATCGTTGCCTTCAAGGAGGCGTATACCGACCCGGCGCTCGATGGCTACGTGCCTGCCGAGACGGCGGTTGCCGCGGTCGCCGCAGCACTCGATTCTTTGACGCTCGATTCAGCCCAAGCAGCCGCTATTCTCGAGGGCGCGCGTCAGGCCGTGGCCAATGAAATCACGCTGGAGCGCTCCGATGTGATGCGCGGCGTCGGCCGGGCGCTCGAGGGCCTGGCCGGCGTGTCGTCGGTCGAGGCGAGTCGCATCCGTACCGCCATCGCGAGCGCGCTCGTCGCCACGCCATCGCGGGTCGACACCGTGATTGTCGTACGACACGCGGCGCAAGCCGATCTTTTGTGGCGCCCGGAGCGTGATCGCTGGGCGCACGAACTCACTGAACAGGCCATGCAGACGTTGCTCGCCAAGGCACGCGCCGCAGGCTTCGCCGTCAATGACGAGGCGCAATTGCTGGCGCTCGAGGATGCGCGCTTCGTCGCCGCGATCTGGGCATCGGTACCCCCCGAGCCCCTCGACGCCGAATTCCCGCTGTTCTTCATTTATACATCGGGTTCCACCGGCAAGCCGAAGGGCGTGGTGCATGTGCACGGTGGCTACGTGAGCGGCGTGGCGCATACGCTGCGCGTCGCTTTCGATGCGCGCGCCGGCGATGTGATGTACGTGGTGGCTGATCCGGGGTGGATCACGGGTCAGAGCTACATGATTTCGGGCGCCCTCTCGACGCGGGTCACCACGGTGATTGCCGAAGGTGCGCCGGTCTTCCCGAGCGCCGGTCGCTTCGCCAGCATCATCGAACGACTCAAGGTCAATATATTCAAGGCCGGTGTCACCTTCCTCAAGACGGTGATGACGGATCCGCAGAACGTGGAGGATGTACGCACGTATTCGCGCGCCAGCCTGCGCGTGGCTACGTTCTGCGCGGAGCCGACCTCGCCCGTCGTTCAGCAGTTCGGTATGGACCTCGTGACGCCGTGGTACACGAACTCGTACTGGGCGACCGAGCACGGCGGTATCGTCTGGACGCATCTCTACGGCAACGGCGACTTCCCGCTGCGTGCTGATGCACACACCTACCCCTTGCCCTGGATCATGGGTGATGTCTGGGTGGCCGACAGCGAACCCGATGCCAAGGGAGCCGTGCTCGCGCGCGCTGCCGAGATGGGCGAGAAGGGCGAGATCGTGATCGCTGCGCCGTTTCCTTATCTTTGTCGCACGATCTGGGATGCCGAAGGCATGCAGGTCGAGGGGCGGCGCGTCGTGCGTAGCTGGCGGGGCGACTTCGAGCGCTACCGCAAGACCTACTGGACGCGCTGGCAGGATCGGCTCGCGTATACGCAGGGCGACTTCGCCGTGAAATACGCCGATGGCGGTTTCTCGCTGCATGGTCGTTCCGATGACGTCATCAATGTTTCGGGACATCGACTCGGCACCGAAGAAATCGAAGGGGCGATTCTGCGCGACAAGCAGATCAATCCCGACTCACCCGTGGGTAACGTCATCGTGGTCGGTGCCCCGCATGCGCAGAAAGGGCTGACGCCGCTCGCCTTCGTCAAGCCAGCGCCCGGACGCAAATTGTCGATGGAAGACCGACGTCGGCTGATCGAGACCGTGCGTCAGGAAAAAGGCCAAGTCGCGATCCCCGAGGACTTCGTCGAAGTCACGCAGTTTCCCGAGACGCGCAGCGGCAAATACATGCGTCGCATGGTGCGTGCGCTCGTCGAAGGCGGCGAGGTCGGTGATACCTCGACGCTACGCAACCCGGAATCGATCGACGAATTGCGTCGGGCGATCGCCGAGTGGCAGGCACGCCAGCGCGTGGCCGACGAGCAGCAGCTATTCGAAGATTTTCGTTATTTCCGCATTCACTATCATGCGCTCGGCGCGAGCCCGCTGCGCTCGCGACGGACACGCAAGCCGGCGGCGCGCATCGCGGTCGTCACCATCAACAATCCGCCGGTGAATGCACTCAATGAGCGTGCACTCGATGAGTTGAATATCGTCATCGACCATGTGGCGCGCCGCGAGGATGTGAAAGCGGTGGTGTTCACTGGCCAGGGTACTTCCGCCTTCGTCGCCGGTGCCGATATCCGCCAGCTCCATGAGGACGTACATTCGCTCGAGGAAGCCCTGCCGTTGCCGAACAACGCACACCTTGCGTTCCGCAAGATCGAAGCGATGGACAAGCCGGCCATCGCGGCCATCAACGGTGTGGCGCTCGGCGGTGGCATGGAATTCGCGATGGCCTGTCATGTACGCATCGCCGAGCCGCTCGCCACTTTCGGACAGCCCGAGGTGCGACTCAATCTTTTGCCGGGTTACGGCGGCACGCAGCGCCTGCCCCGCCTGCTCGAGCAGGCCGGACATCCCGCGCCGCTGGTGCGAACCCTGGAAATCGTGCTCGGAGGCCGTACCCTCGAGGCCGCCGAAGTACATGCCGACGGCTTGTTGCATGCGCTGGCGAACGCTGACGAAGATGTGCTGACACTGGCGACGCGCCTTGCCGCCGAGTATGTCGCCGCGCCTGCGGGACGTAATCTTGTCGCGCGAGCCTTCCTCGCCCGTCGTGCCGCCAACGAGCTTTGGCAGTCGGCAGGTCGCGCTGATCTCGATACAGCCC
>JBILGD010000131.1:0-6637 GCA_044351225.1 Steroidobacteraceae bacterium | reverse complement strand
CGCGGCGCCCTCTTCTTTGGGCTCGGCGCGCTCATCGGCGATCTTGGACATGCCGTGCGAGATGTAATTGACGACATCGAGTCGCGCAACATCCTGACGATTGAGCAGGAACACCGCGTGGCTCTGCTTTTCGCTGAAGATCGCCACCAGCACGTTGGCGACCCCGACTTCCTTGCGTCCGCTCGATTGCACGTGGAACACCGCGCGCTGCAGTACGCGCTGGAAGCCTAGCGTCGGCTGCACCTCGCGATCGTCCCCCTCGGGCAGACGCGGCGAAGTCTGCTCGATGTGCTCGCGCAGTTCGGTGGCGAGTCGTGGCGTATCGCCACCGCAGGCGCGCAACACTTCCGTGACGCGCGGGGTGTCGAGGATCGCGAGCAGCAGATGCTCGACGGTGAGGAATTCGTGCCGCCCCTCGCGCGCCATCTGAAAGGCGCTATTGAGGCAGGTTTCAAGTTCGTTGGACAACACGTCAATGCACTCCGTTGCGATGGCGCGGCGCCATCAGGCCTCTTCGAGCGTGCACATCAGCGGATGCTGATAGTCACGCGCATGGCGGGTAACCAGCGCCACCTTGGTTTCGGCGATTTCGTGGGTGAACACGCCGCAGACGCCCTTGCCGCGCATGTGGACCTCGAGCATGACCTGCGTCGCCTGCGTTCGGCCCATGCCGAAGAAGCGCTCGAGGATATCGACCACGAACTCCATGGGCGTGTAGTCATCGTTCAACAGGATGACCTGATAAAGCGGGGGCTGCTTGACCTCGGGCGTGGCCTCGGCGACCGAGGCCTCCGACCCGGGTCGGTTCTCTTCGACAGACATGTGGGTGTTATAGGGCTGCCCCCGGGCGAACTCAAGTGTGGGCCGGCAGGCGGCTAGGTATGATTGCGAACCATGCGTGCTTCCCTGCGTCTGCCGAGCCTGGATTTGTCCCGCGTGCTCGTCGCGTGTCTCGGTACTGCCATCGGCCTACAGGTCGCTTGGATGGTGACCGGTGCCTTCGGCGCCCGCGAAAACCTGGTGCTCCCCTCGGCACCCACCATGGCGGTTGCCCCGCTCGAAACCCTCAAGGCGGCACGACTCTTCGGTACGCCGACCCTGAGCGGCGGTGAAGCCTTGACAGTGGCGCCGCCCATCAGCACTCAGGGTCTGACCTTGGTCGGGGTGCTCGCCGCCGCGGATCCCAAGGCCGGCCAGGCGATCATCGGGGAAGCCGGCGCCGCGGCGCGCGTCTACACCGTGGGCGGCACGCTGCCCGGCGGTTCGCGACTCGCCGAAGTGTATCCGGATCGGGTGATTCTCGATCGCGGCGGCAGCTTCGAGACGCTGCCCTTGCCTCGGCAGGGCGGCACGCCCGCGGTCTCGGGCGCTACCCCGGCGAGTGCCGCGCTCGCGCCCGCTGCTGCGCCGTCCCTCGCCCCGGGCGAAGCGATCGCGACCAACGACATCACCAACGTGATTCGCTGGCAGGCCGTCATTCGCACCGATAAACCCTCGGGGGTACGCGTCTATCCCGGCGCCGATGCGCGAATGTTCACGCAGCTCGGTCTGCGGCCCGGCGATCTCGTGCTCGCCGTGAACAACACGCCGCTCGCGGATCAGGCCAACGGCGAGCAGTTCCTGCGCTCGCTCGCCGGCACGCCTCAGGCGCAGCTCACCGTCGAGCGTGGCGGGCGCACCGAGACGCTGCTGGTCGATCTGACGCAGATCGGTACCGCGCGGTGATCGGTCTTGCTGCAGCGTCACGCCTCCGCCACGGCAATCCGATATAGTCGGGGCCCTGATGTCTGAACAAAGAAAATCCTTGCTGTCTCGCGGTCTGCTGAGCGCGCTTTGTGTGGCGGCGTACCTGCTGTCGAGCGTGCCGCCGCTAGCCGCCCAAGGTTCCGCCGCAGCGCGCATCACGCCAAACTTCAAGGATGCCGAGATCACGCAGGTGATCGAGGCGGTCGCCGCCGCAACCGGGCGCAGCATCATCGTCGATCCGCGCGTCCGCGCGCAGGTGACGATGCTCTCCTCGACGCCGATGACGCCCGAGGCTTTCTATGAGGCCTTCCTCGCACTGCTGCAGGTCTATGGCTTCGTGGCCGTGCCCTCGGGGAACGTGCTCAAGATCATCCCCGATGCGAACTCGCGCACCATGCCGGGCAACGACCTGCCCGATCGAGTGAGCGACACCTCCGATGAGCTCGTCACCCAAGTCGTCGCGGTCACCAACGTGAGCGCCGCGCAGTTGGTGGCGATCCTGCGGCCCCTGATGCCACAGAACGCGCATCTTGCCGCCTACCCCGCCTCCAACATGCTGATCCTCGCGGACCGCGCCAACAACGTGAATCGCATGGTGCGCATCATCCGTCGCATCGATCAATCGAGCGACGCGGATGTCGAGGTCGTCGCCATGCAGAATGCCTCGGCCTCCGAAGTCGTGCGCACGATGTCGGCGCTCAATCCGGCGCAGACCCAAACCGAAGGCGGCATGGCGCCTTTGCGCGTGGTAGCCGATGAGCGCTCGAACAGTATCCTGCTCGCGGGCGACACCACCCAACGCCTGCGCGCCCGCACCTTGATCGCCTATCTCGACACTCCGCTCGCCACGGGCGGCGATACCCGCGTGCGCTATCTGCGCTATGCAGATTCCGAAAAAATTGCCACCAAGCTCAAGGAACAGATCACGGGCGTGTCCGCCAGCGCGGGCGCCGGTGGCGCGACCGCCGGCGCGACGGCCACCACGGTCGGCGGCGGTACCACCATCTGGGCGGAACCCGAAACGAACGCACTCGTCATTACCGCGCCTGCCAAGACCATGAATTCTTTGATGGCGGTGATCGACAAGCTCGACATCCGTCGTGCGCAGGTCATCGTCGAGGCCATCATCGTCGAAGTATCGGCCGACAAATCCGCCGAGCTCGGCGTCAACTGGCTGGTCGATGGCTCAAATTCTGACGATGCGGTCGGCGGGTTCATCGAGCCTATCGGCGGCATCAGCATCGTCGATCTCGCGCGCGCTGCGGACAACCCGGCCAATCTCACCGCCGTGCCGCGCGGCACTACGGTGGGCGTCGGGCGGCTCGGCAAGACCGGAATCAACTTTGCCGCGGTGCTGCGCGCGTTGCGTGGCGACTCGACCACCAACATTATCGCCACGCCCTCAATCGTGACCATGGACAACCAGGAGGCCGAGATCAAGGTCGCCCAGGAAGTGCCCTTCGTCACCGGTCAATACACCAACGCGGGCGGCAACACGGGCAACCTGCTCAATCCCTTCCAGACCATCCAGCGACAGGAAGTCGGCACCATTCTCAAGATCACCCCGCAGATCAACGAGGGTAACGCGGTGATGCTGAAGATCGAGCAGGAAAGCTCGAGCATCGCCGCGACCAGCACCGGCGCCGTTGACCTCATCACCAACAAGCGCACCATCAGCACGCACGTGATGATCGAGGATGGCGGTACGGTGGTGCTCGGCGGTCTCATCCAGGACTCGCAGACCGGCGGCGAGCAGCGCGTGCCCTTCCTCGGACGGATCCCGGTGGTCGGCGAAGCATTCCGCACGCGTAGTGCAAAGAAAACCAAGACCAACCTGATGGTGTTCATCCAGCCGCGCATCCTGCGCGATGGTCTCGATGCGACCATCGAGACCAATCAAAAATACAATTACATTCGCGATCAGCAGCTGCGCCTCGGCCCGCAGCGCGAAGTGCTACCCATGCTGCCCGGCGAGCGTCGCGCGATCCTGCCGGAGATCCCGGCTGTGCCCGCGCCGGCGCCGGTACCTGCACCTGTACCCGCGACGCCCGCCGCAGCGATCGACGCCGAGGCGCCCAAATGAACGCCTGGTCGGGAGCCATCGCCGCCCCGACACCCGAACTGCCACTCGCTTTCTCACGTCGTCACGGCGTGCTGTTGCGTGGCGTGGACGTCGGCGTCGCCCGCGTGGCGCTGCGGCCCGATGCGACCCTGGTTGCGATCAATGAAACCCGCCGCCACCTCGGTATACCGCTCGCCTTCGAGCGCGTCAGCGCCGAGCGGTTCGAAGAATTACTGCGCGAGGCCTACGAAGCTGGCAGCGACGCGCGCGCCGCGGCAGGTGGCCTCGAAGACACCACGGATCTCACCTTCCTCGCTCAGGAACTCCCCGAGCAAGCGGATCTGCTCGAAAGCGAGGACGACGCGCCGATCATCCGCCTCATCAATGCCCTGCTCACCCAGGCCGTGAAGGACAACGCCTCGGACATCCACGTCGAACCTTTCGAGAACCGACTCGTGGTCCGCCTGCGCGTCGATGGCGTGCTGCGCGAAGTGCTGCAGACCCGTCGCGCCGTGGCGAACGCGGTCGTCTCGCGCATCAAGGTCATGTCCAAGCTCGACATCGCCGAGAAACGCCTGCCACAGGATGGGCGCATCAGCCTGCGGGTAGGTGGACGCGCTGTCGATGTCCGCGTCTCGACCATTCCTTCGGGACACGGCGAGCGCGTGGTGCTGCGCCTGCTCGACAAACAGGCCGGTCGACTTGATCTCGCAGAGCTCGGCATGGAGCCGCCCATCGAGTCGCTGCTCGACAAGCTCATCCATAAACCGAACGGCATCCTGCTCGTCACCGGACCCACGGGCTCGGGCAAGACTACTACGCTCTACGCGGCGCTCTCGCGCCTCAACGATGCGACGCGCAACATCATGACGGTCGAGGATCCAATCGAGTATTACCTCGATGGCATCGGGCAGACTCAGGTCAATACCAAGGTCGACATGAGTTTCGCTCGCGGCCTGCGGGCGATCCTGCGCCAGGACCCCGATATCGTCATGGTCGGCGAAATCCGCGACCTCGAAACGGCGCAGATCGCCGTGCAAGCATCGCTGACCGGTCACCTCGTACTCTCGACGCTGCACACCAACACGGCCGTGGGCGCGATCACCCGTCTGCGCGACATGGGCATCGAACCTTTCCTGCTCGCCTCGAGCCTGATCGGTATCGTCGCGCAGCGCCTCGTGCGTACGCTCGAGCCTGCTTCGCGCGAGCCGTTCGTCGCGGGCGAACTCGAACGACGGCAGCTCGGACTCGCCTCACATGAACCCTCGCCCACGCTCTATCGGCCGGGCGGCACGGGTGCGGGTTATCGCGGTCGCACCGGCATCTACGAGCTCGTGACCATCGACGAGACGATGCGTACGCTGATCCATGACGGCGCCGCTGAAGCCGAACTCGAACGTCACGCACGACTCGCCACGCCCTCGATCCGCGATGATGGTCTCGCCAAAGTGCTGCGCGGCGTGACGACGCTCGAGGAAGTGTTGCGCGTCACGCGCGAGGACTGAGTATGGCCGCCTTCGATTACGTGGCACTCGATGCCACCGGTCGCGAGCAACGCGGCGTCCTCGAAGGTGACAGCCCGCGACAGATTCGTCAGTTGCTGCGCGAGCGGGGCTTGCTGCCCGTCAGCGTCGAGGTGCTCGAGGGCGAGGCTCGACGGAGCGCAGCGCAGGTGGGCGGCTCGCGCAGCACCGCCGATCGACTCGGCCTGCGGCGCGAGCGGGTGAGCGCCGGGGATGTCGCCTTGCTCACGCGGCAACTGGCGACACTGGTGCGCGCCGCCCTGCCGCTCGAAGAAGCGCTGCTTGCGGTCGCGCAACAATCCGAAAAACCCGCCGTGCAACGCGTGGTCACGGCCGTGCGCGCCCGCGTCGTCGAGGGTCGGCCGCTCGCCGAAGCGCTCGGCGAGTTCCCGAAGGTCTTCCCGGAGATCTACCGCGCCACCGTCACCGCGGGCGAACAGTCCGGTCGCCTCGACACCGTGCTCGAGCGGCTGGCCGATTACACCGAAAACCGCGACCAGTTGCGCCAGCGCATCTTGGGCGCGCTGCTCTACCCGATCGTGCTCACGGTGATGTGCATCGTCATCATCGCGGGCCTGCTGACCTACGTGGTCCCGCAGGTCGTCACGGTCTTCGAGTCCGGCAAGACCGCGCTGCCGCTGCTCACACGGATGCTGCTCGCAGTCAGTGATTTCCTGCGCGATGTCGGCCCCTGGTTGCTGCTGATCAGCGTGCTCGGCGTGATCGTTTTTCTTCGCTGGGTGAAGGACCCCGCCGCCCGACGCAAGGTCGATGCCCTGCTGCTGCGCCTGCCGCTCAGCGGCCGGCTGGTGCGCGGTTTCAACACGGCACGCTTCACCCGCACTTTCAGCATCCTCACCGGCAGCGCCGTACCGGTGCTCGAAGCGCTGCGCATCGCGGGCGGGGTGATCGGCAACCTGCCGATGCGCGATGCGGTGGCCGCTGCCGCCGAACGCGTACGCGAGGGGGCGCCGATCGGCCGCTCGCTCGCGGTCGGCAAGCTATTCCCGCCCATGACCGTACATCTCATTTCAAGTGGCGAGTCGAGCGGCCGGCTCGAAGAAATGCTTGAACGTGCGGCGAGCAATCAGGAACGCGAACTCGACGGCCTGCTCACCGCCCTCGTCGGCCTGCTCGGCCCGCTGCTGATCGTCGGCATGGGAGTGTTCGTGCTGCTGATCGTGTTCGCCATGCTCATGCCCATCTTCGAGATGAACACCCTCGTGCGCTGACACGCGGAGTTCATATTTCCCCCGTTGCAAGATTTTGCGGCTCGCAATAAATTTTGCGCGTCTGGGGGGGTGGA
>JBILGD010000067.1:0-13932 GCA_044351225.1 Steroidobacteraceae bacterium | reverse complement strand
CCGGGGCATCGTGACGACGCACGGAGTTCGCAGGCACGAAGGGCCCGCGCGGACGCAATGACGAAGCGCTTCGGTCGATCACCGATTCCGCTCCCGATCAAACATAGTCCGCTCCGCGACCCGAGAGCATCATCTCGCCGGCATCAGAAAGTTTGCGGGCCGTGCGCAGGATCTGCTTGCGGGCCTCTTCGACCTCTGACAGACGCATCGGACCCTTGCCTTCCATTTCGTCGACGAACATCTCGCGCGCACGCTGCGACATGTTGAGCAGGAACTTGTCCTTGAGAATATCGTCGGCACCCTTGAGGGCCACCATGAGCAGCTCGGAGGGGACGGCCCGCATCAACGTCTGGATGCTGCGGTTATCGCAGCCCGAAAGGTTCTCGAACGCGATCATGTTGTCCTGGATGCGCTGTGCCAAATCGGCGTCACGAGTCGTCAGGCGACTCATCAGGCCTTGCTCGACCTCCGACTTGACGTAATTCATGATCTTAGCCGCTGCCTTGACCCCACCGACGCTCGATGACTTGAGCGAAGAGTTGGAGGAGAACTGCTTGCGCATGATCGCCTCGAGCTCCTGCATCGCCGTCGGCTGGATCGTCTCGAGCGATGCGACGCGGGCAATCGCCTCGGCGCGCAGATTCTCGGGCAGGAACCGCAGGACGTCGGCCGCGACGTCGTAATCGAGAAACGAGAGGACGATCGCAATGATCTGCGGATGTTCGTTGGCGATCATCTCCGAGATCGAGCGAGCATCCATCCACTGCAGCACTTCGAGACCGCGATTGGCCGAGGCCGGCATGATGCGACTGAGCACACTGCTCGCCTTGTCCTCACCGATCGCATTGCGCAACACGTTTTCGAGATAATCGATACCGCCGCCGATGTTGGTCTGTTTTTTGATGGTACCGATGAAGCCGTCGAGTACCACGCTGACCGCTTCCTGTGACAGGTCGGCAACAGAAATCATGGCAGCACTCAGATGCTGCACTTCTTTCGGTGCCAAGTGACGAATCACACTGGCGGCTTCCTCTTCACCGAGCAACATGAGCATCACGGCAGCGCGCTGAGTATTGGACAGCGCCGTCACTTCGGCTGCGATCTGCTCCGGATCGGGACCCCCGGTATCCACGGGGAGTGCGGACTGTGCGGCTTCGGCCATCGCGGAACTCCGTCAGGAAATATCGCGGGTGATCAGATTCTTGAGAACGAGCGCGACGCGGCGTGAATCCTGCGATACCAGCATGCGCACGACCGTGACCTTGTCGTCGTAGCTGTTGGCTGTATCCAGCAACTCCGCCGAGATTGCCGAAGATTTCTTCTTCGGCTTGAGACGCGCCTTGAGTTCCTCGATCGACTCGCCATCGCGCAATTCGATCTCGCCATCACGCAGGGCAACGCCACCCATGCCCATCGCCTCGGCACTACCACCAACCGCCATTGCCGCCATCGCGCCGTCTGCGCCCTGTGTGAGCAAGGCACTACCGCCGGCAACGGAGGAGCCCCCCGTCAACGCAGCAACATTCACTCCGCTAGCAGCGAGTGCAGCGATGAGTTTTTCCTTGGACATCTCGGGCGGCGGCGGAATGTGGGTCAACCGGCGAATCACAGGCCGGACGATGAGGGACGCCAGCAGCGCGATCGCCAGCGATACGCTCAAATATTTGACGAGATCGAGAAACTGCGGCTGCATCCAGAACGGCAGGGGCGTCTCGTTTACGGGAGTCTCGAAGTTGGTACTGATGATGTTGACGACGTCGCCACGCGTGGCGCTGAAACCGACGGTCCCTTGCACGAGGTTGGTCAGACGAGTGATTTCGGCTGCGGGTAGCGGACGACGCGCCGGCGGCGTGGTCGCACCCGGCACAGGGATCGCATCGTTGATGGCGACGCCCACGGTCAGGCGACGCATGCGGGGCGCCGGATCGACAACATAGCGCACGCTTCGGTCCATCTCGAAATTGCGGCTCTCGCTACGCTCCTGGCCACGGATTACGGGCTCGGTCGCGGCCGTACCGGTCGCGGTCGGATTGACTGCAGGATCAGCGGGGGCGTTGGCCGCGGGGGTCGGCACGGCGGCTGCCGGCGGCTCGTTGGAGAGCGAACCAGGCACGCCCGCCGAGCTCGGCTCGGTGGTGCTACTTTCCTTGAGTTGCTCGGAGCGGATCCGAGTGCCCGAGTTTTCGGGATCGAAGTTTTCGAAAGTCTGTTCAATGACCGAAAAATCGAGATCAGCATTGACCTGAGCACGAACGTTCGCCGTACCAAAGATCGGTGCGAGAATCTGATTGATCCGATCGACGTAGTCGGCCTCGAGTTTTTGCCGCAGCTCGAGCTGCTTGGCATTGAGATCCTTCGAACCCGGCGCCTCAGTCAGCAGACGCCCGAACTGATCGACCACCGAGACGTGCGCGGGTGTCATGTACGGAATGCTGGAGGAGACGAGATGCACGATCGCCTGCACCTGCCCATCACTCACGGCACGTCCGGCAAAGGGCGTTACGATCACCGAGGCTTTCGGGTCGACGCGGTCCCGAACGAACGCGCTTTGTCGCGGCAAGGCAAGATGCACGCGAGCATCCTTGATCGTGTTGATACGACGAATACTTGCCGCGAGTTCCTCTTCGATGGAGGCGTTGTAGCGCGCCTGTTCCATGAACTGGCTGGTACCGAGGGGCATCGTCTCGTTAAGGAGCGAGGTACCGCCCGCTGATTCTTTCGGCAAACCGGCGGCGGCCAGCATGATGCGCGCCTCATGGAACTCATCCGCGGGCACGGTCAGCGAGCCGCTGATCGGATCGAGTCGGACGCTGACGCCATTTTTTTGCAATAGCTGCTGCGCGGCTTCCTTGTCCGTGTCCGCCATTTCGGGGTACAGCGCCCGCGGCGGCGGCGTCGCGAGTGAAATGTAGGCGACCACGGCGAGCAACAACACGAGCGCAATGCCGACATACGGCAGCACGGTGCGCACCATCAGTTGCTTGATGAAATTAGACACGGGACCCGCGGGCCCGGTTTCGGCGCCCAAAAAATCCGTCGAGCGTGAGGTATCGCGCGAGGTCGCCACCACCACGCCCGCACCATCGCCCTCGCCGTCGAGTCGCGCCTTCAGGACATCCGCTTCGACCGCTGCCATGGGGTTATACCGTCATGCTCATGATTTCTTTGTAGGCTTCGATGACTTTGTTGCGAACCTGTACGGTCGCCTCGAAAGCCACGGAGGATTTCTGCATCGCAATCGCCACGTCGGTGAGCGAGACGTCCTCGCCACGCACATAGGCGGTCTGCAATTCACGCGATAAACGTTGCTGGGCGTTCACCGAATCGACTGCGGAACGCATCGTGTCCATGAAGGACGGCGTATCCGCGGCGGGCGGCGTCATCGGGATAGAGATGCCGCGCGGCGACTCGACACCGGCGTCATTCGGTCGCACGGCCTCGCGCATCGCCCGCAGTTGCTCGAGCGCCTGCTGCATGGCTACCGAGGGAACGCTCATGTGCCCGCCACCATCAAGCCGTGCTCACGCAGTCGGGCGAGTTTGTAGCGCAGCGTGCGCTCGGAGATACCGAGGCGCGCTGCCGCCAAAGTTTTGGTGGGTGCCGCTTTGAGCGTCGCCATGATCAATTCGGCTTCCTGCATCGCGCGCCGATCGGCGAGCGATGGCTCGACCTGCGAGGTGGACTCCGTCACTGTTGCGACGGAAGTGGCGTCCGATGTCATCGCATAAGGCACTCCCGTCTCGATCCGCTCGGCGTACTCGACTCGCGGAGCCTCGGCGGCAGTCGCCCAGGAAATCGCCGAAAAGTGATTATCCTGAGGCAGGAGCGTCTCGAGTCCGAGGTGATCGGCCGTCAGTACGGGGCCGTCCGCGACCACCATTGCACGCTGAATCACGTTCTCGAGCTCGCGCACATTGCCCGGCCAGTCATAACCGTGCAGCGCTTCGATCGCGCTCGCATCGAGCTGGATATCGCCGCAGATGTAGCGATGTCGACGAACCAACGCACGCGCGAGCGGCAGAATGTCACCCGGGCGCTGCTTCAGCGGCTTCAGTTGCAGCGGGAAAATATTGAGACGGTAGTACAGGTCTTCGCGGAAACGACCCGCCTGCACGTCGGCCTTGAGATTGCGATTGGTCGCCGCGAGCAACCGAAAACGTGTCTTCTGCGGACGCGTAGAACCGAGCGGCGTGAACTCGCGCTCCTGCAGCACGCGCAACAGCTTCGCCTGCACCGCAAGCGGCAACTCGCCGACCTCATCGAGAAACAGCGTGCCGCCATCGGCCTGCTCAAAGAAGCCCTCGAAGCGCGCGACCGCACCCGTGAAGGCGCCCTTCTCGTGACCGAACAACAGATCTTCGACCATCGACTCCGGCAAGCAGGCGCAGTTGAAAGCAATGAAGCGACCGCCCTGGCGCAGCGATTGATCGTGAATGAAACGCGCCAACACTTCCTTACCGGTACCCGAGGGGCCACCGATCAATACGGTGACTTCCGTGCGCGCGACGCGCGAGGCCAGCGCGAGCAGTTGCCCCGTGAACGGATCGCCAAAGACCACCCCATGGCCCGACGACGCCTCGGCGGGCGGCGGACTGAAAGCGGTATTGATGTCTTCTGCGATGGCGGACACTGCGGCACCCGTGGTTGGACCCGACACCTCCAAGCAACTCGCATGCCAATGCGAAAACCCTCAAGCCAAACAGTCAGTTACAAACCTCACTGACCGATTTCCGGCTTACTGTCGGGAAGCCGATGGCTCGTATTTGCGCAGTCGTTCGATGAACGTGGTGCGCGGCAGACCGAGCAAATCCGCGGCATGGGTGATGTTGCCGACCGTCACCCGCATCGCCTCGCGAATCCACGCGGCCTCGTATTCGGCCAGCAACTGTTTCAGATCCACGGAGGTCATCTTCGCGCCGACGACCGGCGGTTTTGGCGCCGTAATCGCCATTGTCCAGTCGCCGCCACCATGACTACGCGGCGCATCGTCGGCGATCGCGGCCGCCGCCGCGGCGCCGGCTCCCGTGGCATCCACCTCGTCCGCGTCCCACTGCCACATTTCGAGTACCGCACGCTGCTCCTCGTTCGAGGGCGCGGGCGAACCGCGTCGTCGCGGCAGCATCACCGAGGGAATCTTGGCTAACGACAACTCCTCACCCGGCCAGAGCACCGACAGGCGCTCGACGAGGTTCAAAAGTTCGCGGCAATTACCCGGCCAGTCGTACTGCACGAGCCAATCACAAAGATCAGCGGACGCTTGAATCGGCGCACGCCCCGGCTCGGCACAGCGGCGCGCAAAATGTTCGAACAACAAGAGCACGTCGCGATCCCGCTCGCGCAGCGGCGGCACATAGAGCGGAATGACGTTGAGCCGATAATAAAGATCAGCGCGAAATTCGCCGGCGCCGATGGCCTCTTCGAGATGACGGTGCGTGGCTGCAATCACGCGCACATCAACCGGCATCGAACGCTCATCACCGACGCGATCGATGATGCGCTCCTGCAGCACGCGCAGCAGTTTCACCTGCATTTCGAGCCGCATATCGCCGATCTCATCGAGGAATAGCGTGCCGGAATTCGCCATCTCGAAGCGCCCACGTCGATCGACCAGCGCGCCGGTGAAGGCGCCCTTGGTGTGACCGAAGAGTTCGCTCTCGAGCAACTCGTGCGGGATCGCCCCGCAGTTCACTGGAACAAAGGAATGCCGCGAACGAACAGAGAGTCGATGGATGGATTGAGCGACGAGTTCTTTGCCCGTGCCGGACTCACCGAGCACAAGCACTGTGCTGTCGCTGCCGGCGACGCGCCGCACGAGCGCACGCAACGAGCGCATGACGGCAGAATCGCCGGCCAGCGCCTCGAGCGGATCGGCGCCTGCCAAAGCCGAGGCGACGGACGCCCTAGCGACCACGACGCCCCGCGCAGCAGAATGTTTCGCAGGCCCCCCGACGGGCCGCGCAGCTCGACATCTCATCCTCCCAGAATCGTTCCGGGTGATTCCGGAACTAGTTCGTATTGGAGTTATTAGATGCCGAGTCTAGCAAACGTTTATGAGTGAACGACGAACATCCGACGGTTGACCTCGCCCACGGTCTGGGGGTTGATCGCCGCCCAAGCCTCGCGGACCTGACCCAGGAGGTCCTGGCACTCATTAAGGTCGTCGGTGGCACCCGTGCCGCCGGCACGGACCAGTCGACGCATCAAAAACTGATAAAAATCATCGAGATGCGCCGCCACCGACCCCCCCTTGCTGGGGTCGAGGGTCTCGCGCAGGCCCGAAAGGATGGAGATCGCCCGGCTGATGGATGCGCTCACCGCCCGGCGCTCCTGACGGGAGGCATGTTCGCGGGCGAGCCGGATCGCGTCGATCGCGGCGTCATACATCATGATGACGAGGTCGCGCTTGTCCGCATGTTCGCAGCGCGCGTCGAGGGCGGTGGTCCGATAAGCCTTGAGTGCAAGTGCCGACATGGTTGGTGCTCCAGACGGGTCAGTTCCTGATACCCATCCAGTCGACGCCAAGTCGCTGACCTTTAGCGGACCATGAAATACGGTTGATTAAGGATTGGCGGCGGGGGTTTGACCCCCCGCCGCGATCCCGACGTCCAGCCAGCCGAGTCCGCCTAGAAGGCGGCGGCCACCGCAGCACCAATGGGCGCCACCACCGTTCGAGTCGTCTCGATCGGGCTGTACGTCACGGCCGAAACCGCTGCGCCGTTGCTCGCAAGCTGCGACCAGGACGCCCGGACATCCGTCACCATGTCGATGCACGCCTGCAGCAACTCGAGGTCACGGCGCGACTGCGCCTTGATGAGCTGCGCCGACAGCGCGTTGTAGAAGCGGAACAGATCGTCGGCGACCGGTTGTCCCCGGTCGAAATCGATCGTCTCGCGCAGACCCGCAACGATGGTGAAGGCGCGAGCGAATGACCGCCCCGACTCCCGCCAATCCTTGCGCTCGATGTGCCCGCGTGCATTCACGAGGGACTCGAGGATGCCGTCGTACAGCATGACCACGAGTTCCGCGCCCTTGCCGCCGTGCGCCATCGATTCCTTGTTTACCGACTGATAGGCCTTGAGTGCCGCATTTGGTGCCATATGCTTTCCTCCAAGTTATTCCTTCTGATCCACCAAAATTCCTGTCAACACTTCGATGTTGCGCGCAATACGCAACATGTCTTCGGACGGGATCTGCCTGACGACTTCTCCCGTTTTGTCATCCGAAATCTTTACGACCACGGCGCCGGTCGCTGGGTCGACGTCGATGTTGAGACTCTGCCCGCGAAACGCGAGCCGCTCATTGACGATCTGCACGGAGTCGCCGAGCTCGGCGCGCAGCGCCTCGACCGACGGCGGACGGCTCACCGCGCTAACGCGCGGGTCGTTTACGCTGACGCTGGAGCTCCCGTTGGCGGCAACACCGCGACTGCCTGCGTCGCCGCCGCGCGTCATGCTCGTCAACGACGCGGGAACGAATTCCCTTTTTTCCGGCGGTGCGGCCGCGGCTGCGGCCTGCACGACGCTCACTGAACTGCTCATGGTTGTATCTCCCTAATCAATTACGTACTCCGTCGTTGGTGCTCCTGGCGGAATTACCGCAACAACGCGAGCAGGTACTGCGGCGACTGATTCGCCTGCGCGAGCATCGCGGTACCGGCCTGCGTCAACACATTCGCGCGCGCCAGCGCCGCCGACTCGGACGCGAAGTCTGCGTCTTCGATACGAGAGCGCGCCTCTTCGGTACGCTGCACGACGTTCATGAGATTGCTGACCGTATGCTCAAGACGGTTGATTGCCGCACCGGCCATGGCTCGATTCTTTGCGAGCTGCGTGAGTGCCTCATCCGCTTCAGTGATCATCGCCGTGGCACTGGCAGTCGTACCGATCCCCTTGTCGGCGAGAGACAGAGAAGCGGTATCTAGCGCAGAGAGAGTGAACGTCACCTTATCCGTTGCGCCGAAACCCATCTGGACGGCGATATTCGCACCGGCTGCGCTGGCCACATCCACCGTACCATTGAACAAGGTTTGCGACTTGATCCGAGTGATCTCGGCAACCAGCGCCGTGACCTCCAGATCTGCATTCGCTCGATCGTCATTGGTGTATGTGCCAGAGGCCGAGAGCGTCGCCAATTCTCGAATACGGATCAGGATATCTTCGATTTCCGGAGAAGCGCCTTCGTAAGTATTCAGCCATGACAAACCATCATTGGCATTGCGGACCGATTGATTCAACGAGGCGATTTGCGCCCGCATCTTCGATACTACCGATGCGCCGGCGGCATCATCACCCGCCGAGTTGATTCGCTTTCCGGAGCTCAATCGCTCCATCGCCTGCGACATATCGCTGCGCGCTTCATACAGCGATCGGGATGCGGCAATCGAGGGAATATTGGTATTCGCAGTAACGCTCATGGTTGTTTTTCCTTTGATCAGTCTATCTTTGCTTTGTCACCTTAAGAGTGACTCTGCATCGCGAACAAATCCTGGCTCACGTCCTGAGTAGAGCCAAAACGTATTGCGGATTTTGATTGGCCTGCGCCAGCATCGCGGAGCCTGCTTGCACGAGCACGTTGGCGCGCGCCAGCGCAGCGGATTCCGCCGCAAAGTCCGCATCCTCGATGCGCGAACGCGCCTCTTCGGTGCGCTGCACGACGTTCATCAGGTTGCTGACGGTATGCTCGAGGCGATTGATCATCGCGCCAGCGGTCGCTCGGTTGGTGTTGAGTTGCTTCAGCGCCGCATCGACCGAGACGATCGCGCTCGCCGCTAAAGCTGTTGTGTCTGCAGTGCCGATATAGTTGGCGCCGCCACCGACCATCAAAGCGCTGGTATGTAGCGAGTTGAGCGCGACGCCAATTTGGTTGGTCGAGCCGAACCCCACATGAAAACTTGCGGTGATGGCCGTGGTGGACGTACTCGCGATCTCGATCGTGCCGTTGAATTTGGTTTGACCCTGAATACGATTGATCTCCGTGATCAGCTGCTCGTATTCCAAATTCGCATTGGCACGGTCCTCAGCGGTGTAAGTGCCGGTTGCGACCAGGGTGGCCAGCTCGCGCATCCGGATCAGGATGTCGCCGATTTCATCGGCGGCTCCCTCATAGGTCGACACCATCGAGATGCCGTCGTTGGCATTGCGGACCGCCTGATTGAGGCTAGTGATCTGTGCTTTCATCTTCGAAACCACAGACATGCCCGCCGCGTCATCCTTGGCGCCGTTGATGCGCTTGCCAGACGACAGCCGCTCCATGGCGCGCTCCAGATCTGCACGATTCGCGTACAAGGATCTCGAGGCAGAAATCGATGGGATATTCGTGTTGATCACGACAGCCATGTTTGATTCTCCGGAAATTGATTTCCCTTTAAGGATCTACAATCGAGCCGTTTACCCGCGTAGCAAGGCCAGCACGTACTGTGGGTTCTGGTTGGCCTGCGCCAGCATTGCGGAGCCTGCTTGCACGAGCACGTTGGCGCGCGCCAGCGCAGCGGATTCCGCTGCAAAGTCCGCATCCTCGATGCGCGAACGCGCTTCTTCGGTTCGCTGCACGACGTTCATCAGGTTGCTGACGGTGTGCTCAAGACGGTTGATGACTGCGCCAGCCGTCGCGCGGTTGGTATTCAGCTGCTTGATTGCGGCATCGACGCCGGTGATGGCACTTGCTGCGTTCCCAGCGTTTATTGACGTTGCCTCACTAGCCTGCCCACCCGCCGACATCAACTGGTCGAGCCCGAGCGCTTTGAACTCCATACTGATCTGGTTCGTCGCACCGAACCCCACATGAAAACTGGTGGTGACCGAGGCAGCTGCTTCCGAAATCGCCACCGTCCCATTGAACTTGGTTTGCTCTTGGATGCGCGTGATCTCACTAACCAGCTGCGCGTATTCCAAGTTGGCGTTACTCACGTCATCAGCCGTGTAGGTCCCACTCGCCGCCAGGGTGGCGAGCTCGCGCATCCGGATCAGGATGTCCTCGATCTCGTCGGCAGCACCCTCATAGGTCGACACCATCGAGATCCCATCGTTCGCATTGCGTACCGCCTGATTCAGGCTGGTGATCTGCGCTTTCATCTTTGAAACCACAGACATGCCCGCTGCGTCATCCTTGGCGCCATTAATGCGCTTCCCCGACGACAAGCGCTCCATGGCTTGCTCAAGATCAGAGCGATTCGAATACAACGATCTCGAGGCCGAAATCGACGGAATATTGGTGTTGATCACAATGCCCATGCTGGTGCTCCTAAGTCACTGTTTTCCATGACGATCCCCGATCCCTCGGACCTGCCGGAGGGGTCGACCTTGACCGTCTACTCACTCGACAGTCGACGCGACTGCGGCTTCCTTTAGCGGGTCGTTCCGGTTTTCCGGCGACCGCAGCCACGAGCCCTCAAGCAAATTGCCTCTCGACAACCCGCTCAGTCGGCCGAATACCGATGATGTTTAGGAGATACAGCACAGACCAATGACAAACGCCCCGCAAAGCGGGGCGCTTATCGGGGACGCATGGACAGCGTCGGGTTATCGCATTGCGCGTTGTACGATCGAGGCGGTAACGCTCGCGTAAAGCTCGGCGGTCTCGCCGGCCTCTCGTCTCGCCTGCTCGATGAGACTCAGCAGACGTTGCGGCACGTCAATACTCGAGCGCGCCGATTGGTCGTTAATCTCACGCAGCTGTTTCGACAGCAGCAACGATACTTCCGGACAGGCCGCCGCCTGTTTGACGACGGGCCCATAGATAGACAAATCGTTCGCAGGCGACTTTCGCGCCATCTCGATAGCACGTGAGCAAGCCCGGTGCAGGGAACGAAGTTTCTTGATCTTTTTGCGGAAAGTTTCAGGCAAGGACCCGTACAGGCGATTTTTGGCGATGAGCGGCGACGCGGTCTGCGTCAATGGCTGCAGCAACTGCGTTGCCGGGAGCACTCGATGCGTGCTGGCAGGTACGAATTCAGCGCCGTCGATCCTCGCCCCTTTTTCGGCCAAGTTATAAATCTCGACCGGGGTTTCTTTTTGCCAGTCGTGAATGAACTGCTCCACCCAGAGCCGGTATGCATCGAGTTCGAGCGACGACTCCATGGGCGAACCATCGTTGGCGACCGATTTGACTAGAACTCCCGTCCTCGCCTCGCCATCGAGTGGCTTACGGACGAAACTTCGACGATCATCGGACAGCACCAAAACATCACCCGTGCCTGAGCCATCGGCGTAGAGTCTGTTACTCGGAAAACCGAAGTCAGCGCCGATCAGCGTGACTTGCGTACACCCCAGAAGCTTTGCCAACTGCAGCTCGACATGCAGCACGCTCCCGCCAGTGGGAATGACGGGCGGCGTCTTGTTACCAAAAATACCAAATAGCATGCTCGTCCCATCACCTGCCGAATACGGCAGCAATGGTCGATCTACTCGCGCAAGGACCTCGGGGCATACAGAGACCTCGACGACGAAGGCAGCGATACCCGACAAATCCACGCCAGCCAAATGGCGCAGCTTTTGGTTGGGATCAAGCATGACGACGAAGTCTGGCGTCACTCCACGCCCAATCAGAGATTTCAGCGCTTTGTACGCACAAATGATCACCGGTTGCGGCGTTTGCGCCTTGACCCAATCAATGTGCTCATCGAGAGACGGACCCGCGCCGATCACGATCGCCCCGGAACCCTTCAAGGCGGAAGCCAATTCCATGGTGTTTCGGCCGTGCTGCACGAGACTCGGTAGATTGCGTATGAATTGACGCGCCCAACTGGAGGATAACGCCGTAATCGTATTGGCGTTGATCAGCACTCGACGAACACGCTCATGAAGCGACTCAAGAATGCGGGCCGGACACTGCGCGCCCTCGCCCCAAAGACACCAGATACGTTGCGGTGGGCACTTGGCGATATCCGTCATCGCAGCGAGCACCAGATCTGCTTTCTTGATGTCGATACAATCTGTCGAATCCGCCGTTTCATCGCACAGGGCAGACCATGCGAGGATTCTCGCGCAGCCGCGCTGCTGCAGCGCTTCGATCATCGCACTTGACTGCTCACCCGCCACGACGAAAAGGTCGAAGCGTGGGTCTGCAGAGATCGCGAGCGTTTGCTCCACGTAGCGCTCGGTCGAGGATGACACCTGAAAATCCGAAGAATTGAGCCACTCGACCAGCAGACGTTCGTTGGCACGGATTCGCGCGACCAGCTCCACGAACTCTAGCGTCGTCCGAATCGAATCCGACCCCAGTCCCGGTTCCTGCTGACTATCGAAAGCACGGCTTGTCTCATAAACGGCCCGAGCGATCCGAAGGCCTGTCAATGCATCCTGAACATCACGTTCACTTGACTGATCGACGATCAGTTCCATCAGTCTTTGCTGAGCGCCGAAGTAGGCCTTCGCGGCAGCCAGCGCTTCAGCGAGCGCTACCGGCGTCTTGACGGACCGGGAAACCCCCGATGTGGTCGCCGAAGTGAAATCGACTACCGTGTTAAATGATGTCATCGCTGTGTCTCGAAGTTCCGTACGGCTCGTAGTGATTTATGCGAGTTGGGGGCGCTCGCGCTCCGTCAACTTCTCCAAGACGCAGGAGTACAAACCTGCCACCCGATCAGCCTCTTCACCCGTGATCATGGCAAGCTCACGGAGTCGCTCTGGAACATCGACGGTTGACCTGCGCGCCTGCTCGTCAATGACCTGCAATCGTCGCGTCAATATCAACGACACCTCAGGGCAATCACCCGCTTGTTCTGCGACTCGATTATAAGCTTTAAGATCGGTGGCCTTACCGGAGCGTGCAGCGGCCACTGCCGTGGTGCAAGTACGACTTAGCTCTCGCAGCTTTTGCGTTTTCTCACGCAAACGACTGGCGAATGTCGCCGCCGAATTTGCAGCGGGCAGTAGCGGCAACAATCCGGCGACGACGTCCTGTGTATTCATGGTGAGTCGTGCTGCCAGATGCCTCGCGAGATTCGTCACCAGCGGCGCACCCTCAATGCGCGCCCCGATACGCGAGAGGTTGAAGAATTCCATCGCCAAGCCACTGCGGCGGCACTCGCGAATGAATTCCTCGGTCCAGCCGCGGTAATGATCGAGCTCGATGGTCGTGGCAATCACCCCGCCGTCGTTGGCAAGCGCGCCCACCAGTAGTCCCGACCGACCATTGCCATCGACGGCACGGCGTACATAGCTACGACGGTCTTCGGCGAAGCGCAGCTCGTCACCCTCGCCTGCACCTGCGGCATACAGGCGATCGCCAGGGAAGCCGAAGTCGACTCCCGCCAGCGAGATACGACTGCAACCAACAAGACGTACAAACTGCAGGGCGACGTGTAGCACACTGCCACCAGAGCGAATCATTGGCACGTCGAACTCCCCGAGTGTAGCCACTAGGCTGTGGGTATCGGTGCTGGCACAGTACGGCAGTACGGGAATATCCGTTTGACCGAGCGACTCGGGATCCACGGCGACTTCGGTGATGATGGCGGCGACGCCGCGCAGATCGAGCCCCTCGAGGTGATGCGCACCCTGCTTCGGATCAAGCATGATGATGAAATCGGGCGTCACGCCGCCACGCACCAACGCCTTCACTCCTTTGTACGAGGCGATCACGAGCGGACGGATCGCTTGCTCGCGAATCCAACTGACCGACTCATCGAGTGAGGGACCGGCACCAACAATCACCGCGCCGCAACCCACGAAAGCGTTACGCAACCCCGTAAGCGAGCGGCCACGGCGCGATAGCGCCGGAAGATTGGCAATGAATTGCTGTGCCCAACGTTCACCGAGACTGCCAGCGGTGTTTCGGTTCATGAAGACCTTGCGTAGCCGCTCATCGAACAGCGTCTTGAACGAGTCAGGACAGCTTGCCTCAGGACCCCACAGCAACCACAGGCGACGCGGTCGGCACTGAGAAAGCTCAGGGATCGCTTCGAGCGCGAGATCGACGCGCGACGCATCGAGG
>JBILGD010000130.1:0-6740 GCA_044351225.1 Steroidobacteraceae bacterium | reverse complement strand
CCGAGCGGTCCCGGCTCCTTGCCCGTGAGCGCAGCCCGCACGGTCTCGATCTGTGCGGCGGTGGCGCAAGGCGCTGCAGCGTCCGCCACGCCGGAGAATCCGAGCAAAGCCCCACCGAGACCGACCGAGATACCAAGCACTACGGCAAATCTGTGCAACTTCATGGTCATCTCCTGTCCGAACTGCGACCGAATACCGAACTGACCGGCGCGTGACTATAAAACTTCCTTGCCGTTGACCGATACCGGTAGCAACGGGCCATGGTGGTCCGTCTCGTGACCTCCGCGAGGAGCCGGACATGCTCGAACTGCCCAGTCATGCCATCAGCGACCGCCACGCACGTGGCCTGCGGCGTGACTCCGAGCGCCGGATCCGTGATCGTCGACAGAGCTATCGGCTCGAGCGACGTCCCCGCAAGTTCGGGCCGCGGGTGCGGATGGTTCACGAGCTGCTCTACGGCACCCTCGGGCCCGGGCGCGTGATGATGATCGAGGGCACCAAGCGCTTTGCCATGTGGACGGTGTGTGACCTCAACAGCGCAGGGGTTTACCAGTTGCGTGGCGAAATCCTGCGCAAACGCGGTGGCGAGGTGATCGAGGAGACCCATGAATTCCCGGTGCTGGCGACGCCGCATTTCTACGAGCGTCTGATCCAGGGATTTCGTTATGAAGGGCACACCTTGATCACCACCCTGATCGAGATCGTGCGCCTGTTGATGAGCGAGGTCGGTATCGATGATGCAGCACCCGCTGATCACTGGCCGACTTGGAACCGCTGCGGCAACGTCTGGTTCGCGCTCGACTACGGTCTCGCGGCCGGTGACATCCCACGCCACGGCGAGGTCGTGCTACGTACCATCATGCCGATCGCCAGTCTGCATCGCAGCCGCTTCGAAGACTGGCAAGCCATGCGCGATGCGGGACGATATGTGTCGGTCTCTGCGCCATCCACGCCGATGCATGCTGCGGATCCGCGCAACGCTGGACAATCTGTTGCTCAGGTGGCGCCGTCGGCTTTGTTGAGGTAGCGCGGAAACACGGCGTGCAGCAGCCCCGCAAAGAGGCGGCTCATCCTCTGCACCGCCGGCTCCCTATAATTCGTCAACCCTTTGCAAAGTTCGGCGGTGTTCCATGCTTCGCACGACCCCCACTCAGGCCTCTGCCTTACGCCACAGCCTGCGGCGCGCGGCGCTCTGCAGCACGCTGCTGGCCGCGATCACCGCGCTGGCCTCGATCAAGCCGACGATGGCTGCCACCGCCGCACAAACCGCATTTACCGAAGCCAATCGCTATACGGTCAAGATCAATGCATCGACCGAATACTCCTTCATCGAGCGCGATCCGGGCAGCTGGAGCGGGGCAGGCTTTCTGGTGGATCGCGACCGGCGCTGGGTTCTCACCAACGCCCATGTTGCCGGCTATGTGCAAACCAACTTGCAGGCCAACTTCAAAAATCAACCGAGCGTTCCGCTGCGCGCGCTATTCGTCGACAACCTGCTCGATGTGGCGATCGTCGAATTGCCCGAGGGCACGATACCGCCCGACGCCGCGCCCGCGCGTCTCGCCTGCGACAAGACGCCCTCGGTCGGCGCCGATCTCGGCGCTTTCGGGCATCCGCTTGGCTACGCCTTCACGGCAACCCGCGGAATCATGGCCGGCGTCACGTTTTCCGAGGGCTATCCGATGATCCAGACGGATACGCCGATCAGCCCGGGAAACTCAGGCGGACCTTTGATCGATCTCGCCACCGGTGAAGTCATCGGCATCAACACGGCCTCGCTCGGCGACAAGCGCGCACAGAATGTCAATTTTGCAGTGATGATGCCGCACGTCTGTCAAATCCTCGACTTGCTGCGCGCCGGCAAACCGGCCACGGTGCCGCGCATCTCGACCGACTTCGCGATCAACGAGGACGATGTGTCGACGCTGACGGTGGCGCGCACCCCTGCGACCCCGGATGGATTCGGCCTGAAAGCCGGCGACACCGTGCTCGGCATCGTCGGTGACGCGCGACGCTTCGCGAGCGCCGACGAATTCCTGCTTGCACTGCGCGGTCGTACCGGCAACGTGCCGCTGCGCATTGAGCGCGATGCCAAGGAAATCGTTGTGTCGACGGCGCTAGCGCCCAGCCTGCAGCATGTCGGACGATCGGGCCTTGCGATCAGCGGCGTGGTGTTCGGACCGCGTCGCCTCGTCGAAGTGTCCTCGACCGATGAGGCAGGCGTGCTCATCGTGCATCAGGTCGAGCCCGGCTCGACCGGCGATCTGCGCCGACTCGATTACGGGCTGGAGGTGATCTCGGTCGATGGCGAAAAAATCACCAGCATGTCGCGCCTCAAGCGGCTTGCCGAAAAAGCCGCCAACGAGCGCCGCGAACTGCGGCTCGTGCTGCGTTCCGTCACTGACGATGGCCGCAGCGAAGAATTGTTCTATTTGCGTGATCTGCCGGTCGACACCATCGAGGCCTATCCGCCATAGTAGAGGCGCCATGGCGCGCCGATACCAACAGCCCGCCTTCCGTCGCTCTACCCGGATCGCGCTGCCGGTCACCGGGTTGCTGATTCTTTTCTTTGCCGTCACGGGTCCGGCGGCTTTCCCGATCGACCGGATCGCCATCTCCATCGAGCGCATCGAAGCGGCGGGTACCACCTTGCGCGACGCCAAACTCGACCTCGAGTTGCAGCCGCGCACGGGCATGCCCGCCGGAAGACTTTCCATCAATGAAACCCTGATTGGCCCCGTCAGTCTGAACCTCGCGCTGCGTGACGCCACCGGCAGCGCGCTGCGTTTCACGGGCGATCGCTTCCGCTTTGCAGGCGGCGAGTTGAAATTCGATGCGGCACTGGCCGGTCGGAACTGGAACTTCGAGGCTACGGCCTCGGGGATCGAGAGTGCTGCGCTGTTGCGCTTGCTGCGGCTCATGATCAACGTGCCCGCCGACCTCAGCGTACAAGGCAATATCGACGCCTCGCTCGGAGTCTCGGGGCGCACCGACCGCACGCTACCGTCCCTGACACGTTTGCAGGTCCGCGGTACCGATCTCGGTTTCACCAATGCCGAGGGTAGTTTTGCCGCTGAGGGAGTCGACGTCGACTCGCAGCTGCAAGTCACTACAAACAATTCCGACGAGCTCGCGTTCGCGGGTTTTTTCGATAGCGCCCGCGGTGATGCGCTCTTTGGCAATGTCTATCTGCGGCTCGGCGAGCATCCAACCCGAATCGAGATCGACGGCACGCTCGTCGACCGCCGCCTGCAGGTTCACAGACTGGAAGCCAAGCAGCACAACCTCGCGCACCTCACGCTTGCTGCACAACTCGCGCAGCCGCGGCCCTTTCGCGCAGCGCCGCTGGACTTTGCCAACCTGCGCATCGAATCAGCACAGCTCGAGCTGCACGAGCTTGATCTGCCGGCCGCCTATCGCAGTTATCTGCAGACGGCGCTGGGTGGCACGGCGCTCGACTCACTCGAAGCCGCAGGTCATGTGCGCGGTTCGCTCGCAATCCTCGACAACCAACCGGCGTCGGCTGATCTGTCGCTCGACGGGGTCCGCCTGCGAGACACCAAGGGCTTGTTTTTCATCGAAGGCCTGAACGGTCGCATCAGCTGGGTTCCCGAGAGCGATGAACCCGTCGAACCCTCGACGCTGCGTTGGGACGCTGCGGGCTTGTACAGCGTGCGCGGCGCCGGTGCCTCCCTGCGTCTCGTGCTGCGCGGTCTTTCAGCCGCTCTGCTCGAGCCCGTGCGCCTGCCCGTGTTCGACGGCGCCATCAATGTGCAGACCCTACGCGTGCGCGATGCGGGCCAGCCCTCCATGCAGCTGCAGTTCGCCGGCGAAATCGAGCCCATCAGTCTTGCCGAAATCAGCACAGCGTTCGACTGGCCAGCCCTCGGTGGCTTCATCACTGGACGCATCCCGAGCGTCGAGTTCCAGGGTGACACCTTGAACTTCGGCGGTGATCTGGAGGCCGAAATCTTTGACGGACTGGTACGCGGCAGCAATATTCGCCTGACGGACCCACTCGGTCGCTGGCCGCGGCTCACGGCTGATCTCGTGCTCGACAATCTCGATCTCGAAACGCTCACCTCGACGCTGGAATTCGGTTCGATCACCGGGCGTATCGACGGCGGGGTCGACAATCTCGAACTCTTCGCCTGGGCACCGGTCGCGTTCGATGCATGGCTGCGCACCCCCGAGGACGATCGTAGCCGCAAGCGCATCAGCGTCGCAGCCATCAACAGCATCGCCAACGTCGGCGGTACCGCCGGCACCGGCGTGGCTGCCGCGCTGCAGACGGGTGCCTTGCGATTCTTCTCGCGCTATCGCTATCGACAACTCGCCGTACGCTGCATCCTCAAGGATGATGTCTGCGAACTGTCGGGCGCACCGCTGTCCGGCGACCGCTACTATCTTCTGGAAGGCGCCGGTGTGCCGCGCGTGAACATCATCGGCAACACGGGGCGTGTACAGTGGTCGCAACTGCTCGAGCAAATTGCCTGGCAGATCGAGACCGGCGGAACCTTTCGGGTCGAATGATCAACTCAGGGTGAACTCATGAAGAACCTCCTCAAGTTCAAGCTGTCCATCGCCACGCTGCTGATGGCAGCCTGCGTCACCATCAACGTGTATTTCCCGGCGGGCGCTGCCGAGAAGGCCGCCGATCAGATCATTGACTCGGTGATCAGGGGCGCCGCGCCCTCGCGCGGCTCCTCGGCGGCGACACCCGGAACTGCAGCCCCCGCGAGTACGCCACCGCAAGGCTCAAGCACGATGCCTGCCGCGGAGCGCGTCTTGCGCTTCGCCGTGTATCGCGCACTCGAGTTGCTGCTACCCGCCGCGCAGGCGCAATCCGCCGCCAACATCGAAGTCTCCTCGCCCGAGATTCGCGCCATCACCGCTTCGATGCAGGAACGCTTCTCGAGTCTTGAAAAATTCTTTGACGGCGGCGTGATCGGCTTGACTGCGGAGGGGCTGATCGACGTGCGTGACATCGCCGCCGCTGCCCTACCCGATCGTGCACTGGTGCGCCGGCTCGTCGGCGAAGACAACGCCGATCGCAACGCGCTCTACGCGGCGATCGCCCGAGCGAACAATCGTCCCGAATGGGAAGCCGATATCCGCCGAATCTTTGCCCAGCGCTGGGTCGAGCGTGGCGCCAAGCCGGGCTGGTACTTCCGCGACCTCGAGGGTAACTGGAAGCAACGCTGAGTCAAAGATTCGCGCATGATGTCGGTGTCGACCAAGCGTCTCGCGGCGTCGATCGGCGCGTTTCTGCTGCTACTTGCAGTGACACTGCCCATGGGCGCGCTGTTGCTGCGCGATCCACTCGTCAATTCGGATCCTGTTCGCGAGGAAATCACCGCCCTGTTGTTCGAACTCACCGGCCGGCGGGTCGAAATCTCGGGCGACATCGACATCGACGAGTTCCCGTGGGTCACGGTCATCGTCGGTCCGGGCAAACTCGATAATCCTGAGGGGTTTGCGGGGCCACCGCTGCTCGCATGGAATGAAATCAGACTGCGCATCCACTACAGCAGCGTGTATGCAGACTCGCCGCTGCTCGCACCCGTGATCGTGTCGGGCCTGAAGATCAATCTGCAACGCGATGCACAGGGTCGCGACAATTGGAGCAATCTCGGGCCGCTCGTCGATAGCGGGCCACCCACGGCACCGCTCGAGCTTCCGGAGATCGAGTTGCGCGGGCTCGAACTGGGCTTCCTCGACAGCTCGACCACCGCGCAATCGCGCGCCGCGATCACCAATGCAACACTGAAAGTCAAAAATATCCAACGAGGCACTGGTGCCGTTGAGGGAACACGCTGGCGTATCGGCTCGATCGAGCTGCAGGGCCAAGCTAGTGCGCGCATCCAACAGCGTGCGCTGTCGGGTGAGCTGCGCGCACGAGTCGCCGACATCGACGCGCGTTTGCCCGAAGACACCGCCCCGCAGGTGACCGTCGACGCCATGGACCTCGATTTCGGCGTGCTGCGCGCCAAATTCGGCGAGACGAGGTGGGCACCACCGACGCTCACCACGCGTCTCGAGCTGCGATCCGTGGCACTCGATGCGCTGCTGCGCACCGTCGGCATCGAGCCGCCCTTTGCCAGTGCGCCGCGGCTGCTGCAACTGAAGGCACTGGAGACCGGCTTGCAGATCGAGAACGAGACGCTGCAAATCCGCGGGCTCGATGCACAAATCGACGATACGCGGATCCGCGGCGACCTGTCGTTGGGCGAGCCGATCAATGTCGCGCTCGAGATCGACGCGCTCGACATCGACCGCTACACCGCTGTGCTAGCCGCTGACTCCGCTCAGTCTCCCGCGGGCGCCGCGGTGTTTCCCGGTCGTCTGCTGCAAGGGCTGCCGCTCGCGGGCAGTCTACGGATCGGCGAACTGCGCAGCAGCGGCGCATTGCTCGCCGGGGTCACCCTGCGCCTCGAATCCGCCGCCCGCACCACCGATCGTCCCGCGGACAATCGGCCGGCGACGCCGACGGACGGTCGTCCGCCAAGGTGACCGGTCGGCCACGGACCGGATATACTCCGTCGCCATTTCGAGCAGCCTCCCCGGATATCATCGTGAGCAAGCAGGACTCGCAGTTTTTCAATATTTTCAGCCTCGTGCTCGGCATCCTCATTGTCATCGCGATCCTCTTGTTCGCGCTCGCGCGGGTGGTCGGCAACAACACGCAGCGCACTCATCTGCTCTCTGACCCCAAATACGTCGCCGACGTCGAAAGAAAC
>JBILGD010000044.1:0-19692 GCA_044351225.1 Steroidobacteraceae bacterium | reverse complement strand
GTGTGTTGCTCGATGGGCAGGGTGCACCCGAAGGCGGCGAGTGGAACTACGATAGCGAGAATCGCAAGAGTTTCGGCCGCGAAGGTCCGGCCAAACTCGCCATGCCTGCGCCGCTGTCGTTTGTGCCCGATGCCATCACGCGCGGGGTGCTCGCTGAGGTGTCGCGGGTGTTCGCGGATCATCCTGGCGCACTCGAGCACTTCGATTGGCCGGTGACACGAGACGAGGCTTTGGCGGCGCTCGAGGATTTCATCGCGAATCGTCTCGAGAGCTTCGGCGATCATCAGGATGCGATGTGGACGGGTGAGCCTTGGCTCTTTCACTCGCGTATCGCCGCGGCGCTCAATCTCAAGTTGCTCGATCCGCGCGAGGTGATCGCTGCCGCCGAAACCGCGTATCGCCAGAAGCAGGCACCGCTCGCTGCCGTCGAGGGTTTCATCCGGCAGATTCTCGGTTGGCGGGAATATGTCCGTGGCGTCTACTGGCTGCATATGCCGGGTTATCTGCAACGCAATGCGCTGCAGGCCACCCAGCCGCTACCCGATTTTTTCTGGAGTGGTGATACCTCGATGCGCTGTCTTGCCGAGTGCATCGGCCAGACCTTGCGCTACGGCTATGCTCACCACATCCAGCGCCTGATGGTGACCGGTCTCTATGCGTTGTTGCTCGGCGTCGATCCGCGCGAAGTACACCGCTGGTATCTCGCGGTCTACGTGGATGCCGTGGAGTGGGTCGAGCTGCCCAATACCCTTGGCATGTCGCAATACGCCGACGGTGGCGTGATGGCCTCGAAACCCTATGTCGCCACGGGTCGATATATCGAGCGCATGAGCAACTATTGCGATGGTTGCCGTTTTGATCCCGCCAAATCGATTGGCGAAGATGCCTGTCCGTTCACCACGCTCTATTGGAACTTCCTGCAGCGGCATGCTGCCGAGCTGCGACGCAATCCGCGCATGAGTCTGCAGCTGCGCAATCTGCAGCGACTCAGTACGGCCGAGCTCGAGGCCATCGGTCGCCGCGCCGCCGAGATTCGCGCCGGACGACTCGACGGGGCCGCGGCCGCTGCGGATGCGTGACGCCGGACGTAGTACGCTATCGCGATGACGTCTTCAGCCAGCAATCTCTCGCAGCGCTTTCCCGCCAAGCGCGTGTTCATCACCGGTGCGGCAAGTGGCCTCGGTCTCGCTTGCGCCGAAATCCTTGCCCGCGAGGGCTGGCAACTCATCCTTACTGATGTCGATGCCGCAAGACTCGATCTCGTGGTCAACAGTTTTTCTCGTGATGGCGCACGTGTGATCGCCGCTGTCTGCGATGTACGCAATGCAGAGGCCGTCGACGCACTCGTCGATTCGGCGGTGGCAAGCTGCGGTGGCATCGACCTCGCGATCCATTGCGCCGGCGTGGCGCTGGCGGGGCCGTTTCATGCCAGCACCGCCGAGGAGTGGCAGTGGACCTTCGATATCAACGTGCACGGCGTGGCGAACTGCTGCCGTGCGGTGGTCCGTCACATGGCGCGCGGCAAGGGCGGCCTCATCATCAACATTGCGAGCGTGGCGAGTTTCTGCACGGGCGCGAACATGGCCGCCTACAACGCCTCCAAGGCAGCGGTCGTGGCACTCAGCGAATCCCTGATGCAGGAATATGCCGCCTATGGTGTGCAGGTGGCTGCGTCGATGCCCGGTTTCTTCCGTACACGTTTGCTCGAATCCGCGCGCGGTCACGACAAGACCTTGAAAGCCGCAGCGCGCCTCATCGAAGAATCCGGACTCGAAGCCGGCGTAGTCGCCGAGGAAATGCTCTCGGCGGTCGCCCGTGGTCGCACGCATTTCGTGTACCCGGCGCGCTATGTGCGCCTCTGGCGCCTCAAGCGACTGATGCCGCAATATTTCCAGAAATTGCTGCCGCGCTTGCTGCAGCGCTGAGTCGTTCCCTGACCACCCCGAGGTCCTTCGATGCCCGCGCCCTTTCATCTCGCGATTCCCGTTCATGATCTGCCTTCGGCCCGCGAGTTCTACGGCGGGTTGTTCGGCTGTCCCGAAGGTCGATCCGACCGTGAATGGGTCGACTTCGATTTCTTTGGTCATCAGCTCGTGGCGCACGTCGATCCGACGCGACAGGCGTTCACGACTGCGGCACATACCAACAAGGTCGACGGCAAGGACGTGCCCGTACCGCATTTCGGTGTCGTACTCGAGTGGCAGCAGTGGCATGAGCTCGCCGCGCGTCTGCAGGCGGCAAGCGTCGACTTCGTCATCGCACCCGGCATACGCTTTGCCGGTGAGGTAGGTGAGCAGGCGACATTTTTTCTCTACGACCGTTCGGGCAACGCGCTCGAGTTCAAGGCCTTTCGTGATCCGTCCCGGCTGTTCGCCAAGTAGCACGACGTCGCTGAGCGTGCACGCGTGAGCGGGATCTGGCGCGAGCAGGAGACGATCGTTGGCGAGGGTCTTTGCCTGCGTTGGCGCGACTATGCGGGTGCGCGCGAGCAAACTCCGGTCATCTGCCTACCGGGTCTTACGCGCAATGGTCGCGACTTCGAGTCGCTCGCCGCGCATCTCGCCGAATTCTTGGGCCGTCGGGTGCTGGCTATCGACCTGCGCGGCCGAGGTCGTTCGGATCACGATCCGGACTGGCGCAACTATCGTCTCGACGTCTATGTGCAGGACGTGCTCACCGTCATGGATCGGGCGGAGCTCGACAGGGCGATCATCATCGGCACTTCCCTCGGCGGTCTCGTCGGCATGCATTTGGCTGCAATACCGCAGGTACGCGCCGCTCTGCGCGTGGCGGGGCTCGTGCTCAATGATATCGGCCCTGAACTCGAGGTGGCCGGGATGCTGCGTATCGCCACGGGTGTCGGTACGGCACGTGCGGTCGCAAGCTGGGCCGAGGCAGCGGCTGACGCGCGACTGACTCATGCGGCCGTGATGCCCGATTTCGCGGAGGCGGATTGGCTGACCTTCGCCAAGCGTGTTTATCGTGACGACGGCACGGGGCATCTCGTGCGCGACATGGATCCCAACATCGGTCGGGCGATGCGCGAGTCGGGTGGTGAAGTGCCGGACTTCTGGGCGATATTCGCGACACTCAAAGAATTGCCGATGCTTTGTTTGCGGGGCGAGTTGTCCGACCTGCTGTCGGCTACCACCGTTGAGCGCATGGCCGCACTGCATCCCGGCTTGCAGACCTGCGTGGTTCCTCGCCGCGGCCACTCACCGACGCTCGATGAGCCGGCGAGCCGCGCCGCCATCGACGCTTTCGTCCGTTCCCTTTGAAGACCCGCGCAGCGGCTTAGTCGTTGGTGGCGTCCGCCGGACGCGCTCGGTTCCAGGCGATCGACACCAGAATCGAGACCGCGAGGATCGTGCCGATGATGCCGAGCGACCAGCTGATCGGGAATTTGCCGCCGAAAGCGTCGTTCAGCCACACCATCTTCAGCCCAACGAACACCAGAACCACGCCGAGGCCGTACTTCAGGAACAGGAAGGCCTTGACCATGCGCTGCAGCACGAAGAACAGCGAGCGCAGGCCGATGATCGCGAAGATGTTCGAGGTGAAGACGATGAACGGTTCGTTGGTGAGCGCAAAGATTGCCGGCACCGAATCGATGGCGAAGATGATGTCGCTGAACTCGATGAAGGCGAGGGCGACGAACAGCGGCGTGACCCAGGTCTTGCCGTCGATCTCGACCCAGAATTTGTCGCCGTGAAAGGCGGGCGTCACCGGGAATAGTTTCTTGACGCCGAGGATGATGGGGTTGCGGGAGGGGTCGATCGGCTTCTCGGGGAGAAACAGGATCTTGAAACCGGTGAGGATCAGGAAGATGCCGAAGATCGCCACGATCCAGCCGTATTGCATGAGCACCGAGCCGATCGAGATGAACAGCGCGCGGAACAGGATCGCGCCCATGATTCCGTAGAACAGCACCTTCTGCTGATACTGCGGCGGTACGGCGAAGTACGAGAACACGGCAACGAATACGAACACGTTGTCGATGGCGAGGGCGTACTCGACCACATAGCCGGCCAGGAACTCGAGCGAGGTGTCCTGCGCCAACTTGACGTGATCAAGCCCGACGAGATCCGGGCGGTTCGGCAGCTCGTACAGCAGGAACTGGTAGAGCCCGTAATTGAAGGCCAGGGCGAGCAGGATGAAGATGACGCTGCGGATCGATGCCGCTTTCAGGGTGGGCAACTCGCCGGGCTTGCTGAAGACCCCGAGGTCGAAGGCGAGGATGGTCAGCAGGGCGACGATGAAGCCGATGTAGGCCCACCAGTACTGATCAAACGGCAGCAGCAGAATATCTTGCATTAGGGTTCTCCCTGACCGACCGGCTAGACTCGGCCACGGGGGGAGAGTTCCATGACCGACAACACAATCGTCATCGCCACCATGGCGGTTTACATGGCGATTTGCCTCGGGTTGGGCGTCTTGGCCTGGCGCCGCACCCGCAACCTTGGCGATTTCATCCTCGGCGGTCGCTCACTCGGCAGTTGGGTAACGGCCCTGAGTGCCCAGGCCACCGACATGAGCGGCTGGTTGCTGATGGGGCTGCCCGGCCTTGCCTATGTGTCCGGATTCGACGGCGTGTGGCTGCTGTTCGGGCTGGCGGTCGGCACCTGGCTCAACTGGCGCTGGATCGCCGCACCCCTGCGCGAGGCGACGGAACGTCTCGGCAACTCATTGACCATCCCCGATTTTCTCGAGCGCCGCTTCGATGACCGCAGTCGTGGGCTGCGCAGCCTCTCGGCGATGTTCATTCTGGTGTTTTTCGTGTTCTACACGAGCTCGGGCTTTGTGGCGGCGGGCCGCCTCTTCGAGTCGCTTTTCGGGTTGCCCTACCTCGAGGCGATGTTCTGGGGTTCCATCATCATGCTGGCCTACACCTTTCTGGGCGGGTTCCTCGCGGTCAGTTGGTCGGACGTGCTGCAGGGGACGCTCATGTTCGTGGCGCTGGTGCTGGTCGCGGTGATGGGTGTGGCGATGGCCGGAGGACTCGAGGCGACGTTTTCCCGTCTATCGGCTCTCGATGCGACCCTGCTCGATCCCTTCGTGGCTGAAGGCGGTCAGACGCTGGGCTGGATCGGCATCCTCTCGTTGCTGGGTTGGGGGCTCGGGTATGCCGGTCAGCCGCATATCCTCGCGCGTTTCATGGCCGCAAAATCCGTCGGCCATATCACGGTGGCCCGACGCGTCGCGATGGTCTGGGTGACCATCGTGCTCGTGGCGGCGGTCTTTGTGGGTCTCACCGGCAGGCTGGTGTTACCGCAGCCACTCGTGGGCACCGACAGCGAAAAAGTCTTCATCGAGATGTCGACCACCTTTTTGCCACCCGCACTCGCCGGGCTCTGCCTCGCGGGCATCATGGCCGCGGTGATGAGCACGGCCTCGGCGCAGTTGCTGGTTGCCTCGTCGGCGTTCACGCAGGATTTCTATGGCAGCTTGTTTCGGCCGCAGGCGAGTGCCGGCGAACTGCTTTGGGCGGGGCGCCTGTCGGTACTGGGCATCGCGGTGCTCGCCTTTGTCATCGCGCTCAACCCGGGCAGCACGGTGCTCGGCCTCGTGGCTTGGGCGTGGGCGGGCTTTGGAGCTGCCTTCGGTCCGGCAGTCATCCTCGCGCTTTACGATTCACGCACCACCCGACAGGCTGTACTGGCCGGCATCATCGTCGGTGGACTCACCGTTATTCTTTGGAAGCAATTCGCCGGCCTGGGCGGTTTCTTTGCACTGTATGAACTCGTTCCGGGATTCGCGCTGTCGATGCTGACCATCGTCGCGGTGAGTCGGCTCGGACCTCAGCCCGCAAAGGCGTAACGCCAGCGATTTCCGGCGGATTCAATGCGCCCCGCCGAGGGCGACGGAAAATGCGCCGGCAGGATCAATGTACCGCTGTCGGCGTGTCGCTCCACAAAACGCTGTCGGTAGGCGGCGGACTTCACGGGATCCTCGCAGAATGCCGAGGACCACTCGGGATATTTGACCTGCAAGGGATGATGCATCACGTCACCGCTCAGCACGGCGCGTCCTTCCGGTTGGGCAAGGTGCATCACCACGTTGCCCGGCGTGTGACCCTCGGCCGGTTCGAGCTGCAGCAAGCCGTGCAGATCATGATCACTGTCGACCAGCACTACCTGATTGCGCTTCATGACCGGCAATACGCTGTCGCCAAAAGCCCCCGTGGGCAACGAGCCGCCCGCTTTCCAGGCGGTATGCCGATGTTCGAATTCTTTTTGCGCGAACACGTAACGCGCGCGCGGGAAGGTCGGTACCCACTCGCCGTCGACGAGTTGGGTGTTCCAGCCGACGTGATCACCGTGCATGTGCGTGCACATGACGTAGTCGACATCCTGTGGTGCCACGCCGAGCGACGCGAGACCCTCGAGCCAGCCGGTGCGCAAGCGGTTGAAGACCGCATAGCCGCCGCGCTCTTTGTCGTTGCCCATGCAGGTGTCGACGAGGATGGTGTGTTGGCCATCGCGCAGCACCCAGGTGTGGAACGCGAGCATGCCGTTACGCAGCGTCGGATCCGCGCAACTCGGCAGCAACCAGTCCGCCTCGGCGGCGATGGCCTCGGGCGTGGCGCCGGGCAGGAACTCGGCGAAGGGCATGGGGACGGCGGCAAGCTCGACGGTCGCGTCGATGTGCCAGCGGCCGAGGCGTTGCGGGGGCAAGAGGATGGGCGAGCTCATATCGGCCATAGGATAGTCGACCATAGGATAGCCGTCTCCCGCTGCCGACTCTTCTTTGATCCGCAGGGCGAGTGACTCGTTGCCCGGCCGGGCATAGGATGGCCTGATGAACAGCACCCCCGATGTCCGTCTGGGTCCCGTGCGCCTCGCGCCGGGGTACACCCGCTGGAATGCGCGCACCTATCTGTTCGCGGCATTCATCACCATCGGCATGCTGGCCTTCGTCAGCTTCATACAACCCTATCTGCTCAATGCGAATCTCAAGGTTCCGCAGGACGAGCAGGGACGCGTGCTTGGCCTGCTCGGCTTCAGCAACGAAATCGTTTCATTGCTGCTGGTGGCGCCCTTCGGTGCGCTGTCCGACAAGATCGGTCGACGTCCGGTCTACGCGCTCGGATTTCTTTGGCTCGCCGCCGGGTTCTTTCTCTATCCGCTTGCACGGACATTTCCGCAGTTGCTGGCCTGTGCGCTCTTTTTCTCGGTGGGCGTGGCTGCGGTCGGTTGCATGCTCGCCACGGTGCTCGCGGATATTCCGAAGGAAGAGTCGCGGGGCCTCTTCGTCGGTATCACCGGTTTTTGTCAGGGTTTGGGCGCCACGCTTGCGGTGCTGGTGCTCGGCAAAGTGCCACAGCGCCTCGCGGCCGATGGCATGGATGCCGTCATGGCGGGTCGCATCACGCTGGGTTTTGCGGCGGCGCTGTGCGCTCTCACCGCGATCATCTGCTGGTTGGGACTCAAGCGCGGCACGCCGAGCCAGATCGGTGATCGTGAGCCGCTGATCGCGCTGCTGCGTACCGGCATAGCCGCTGCGCGCGCCAATCCGCGTATCTGGTTCGCCTACATGTTGCAGTTTGTCTCGTTTGCCGATCGCATCGTCATCGGCACGTTCTTCAGTGCCCGGCTGCAGCAAACCGCGATTGCCAACGGGCAGTCGGTCGCCGAGGCGGTCTCGGCGGCCACCAAGCCTTACGTGATCGCCAACTCGGCAGGTCTCGTGTTTGCCATTTTCTTTGGTCTGGCGCTCGACAAGATGAATCGCATCACCGCCGGTGTGGTGGCGATGACCGTGGCCGGGATCGGTTACATCGCCGGCGGCTTCGTGGGCGATCCCAACAGCGAGTGGATCACGCTGGTGGCGATCCTGCTCGGCATGGGCCAGATCTGCGCGATCATCGCCAGTCAGACCGTGCTTGGCCAGGAGGCGCCGCAGGATGTGCGCGGCGCCGTGTTTGGTCTCGCCGGCATCTTCGCCTCGGCCGGTATCCTCTTCACCACGGCCGTGGGCGGTTGGCTGTACGACGTGGTGGGCAAGGGCACACCGTTCTTCCTGATCGGTTTCGTCAACGTCGCCATCATGTTCTTCGGACTCTATCTGCTCCTGTCACGACCAAAGAATTGATGGACCTGAACATTGCGACTTGCCGGCCGCTGCCCGAGCCGGACGTCGACGAGGATCTGTTGCTGGCGGCGCTGCGTGCGGCAGGGGTGAACGCCCGCATGGCTGCGTGGCGCGATGTCCTCTCCTGGTCGGATCCGACCCCGACCGTCATCCGCTCGACCTGGGACTACATCCACTATCCCGACGAGTTCATGCGCTGGGTGCGCCGTGTCGGGTCCCATGCGCCGCTGTGGAATTCGCCGCAGGCGGTACTCGGCAATCTGCACAAGCGCTATCTGCTCGAGCTTGCCGCGCGCGGCGTACCGGTGACGCCGACTGTGGTGCTTGAGCGTGGCGCGGTGATCGATTTACCGGCGCTTGGCACGAGCCGCGGCTGGCACGATATCGTGCTGAAGCCGGCAGTGGGTGCCGGGTCCCACGAAACCCATCGTGGCGACCCGCAGACTACCGAGATGGGCCGCCTTGCCGCACGTTTGCTGCAGCAGGGTGATGTGCTGGTGCAGCCTTATCTGCCGGCGGTCGAGGGCCACGGCGAACGGGCACTGGTCTGGATCGATGGCGAGTTCACTCACGCCGTACGCAAGTCACCACGTTTTGCGGGTGGCAGTGAGAGCGTTTCGGAGGCCTTGCCGATTGCCGCTGCAGAGCGAGCGGTCGGTGAAGCGGCATTACACGCGATGCGGACGGCTGATTTGCTCTATGCGCGGGTCGATGTGGCGCCGGGTGTCGACGGCGAGCCGGTGGTGATGGAGCTCGAGTTGGTCGAACCTTCGCTGTTCCTGCTGCAGTATCCGCCAGCGCTCGAGCGGCTCGTCGCGGGCATCGTTCGCCGCCTGCGTGCGTGACCGTCCGAGTGACGGTTCAGCCGACGATCACGAGGGTCGTGCCTTCGGGCGACTCGAGGCGCGTGCCGGGCTCTACCCCATGTCTGTGAAACACCAGCGCCGGTCGATCCAGCGTGGTCTCGTCATGAACTGCCACGGTTAGGCCGCCGGCATCGAGCCAGCTCGCAGGCCAGCAGGGGCGTCCCGTGATCGGCTTGGCGCCGAGCGCTTGCCAGAAGCCGACGCTGATCTCGGGAGCAGCCGAGGGCAGGCTGAAAGCGAGAAATTCGCCGAGACTCGGACTCGAGCGGGTCGGATCGAAAGCATCATCCGGGTGCGTCGTGCGTTCGAGCAGTGTGATCATGTGACCGGCGGGATCACGCAAGCCGAATTCATTGAAGCAGTCCGGTCCCGTCTTGGCAAAAGCGATCACCGCACCTGCCGATTTGAAGCGCTCGAGGGTGCCAGGGATATCGGCGTGCACGCCGGTGAAAGACGGCGAGGGGAATTTGTACTCGTGCAGACCTAGCGTCACGCCACCCAGCGTGACGATGGCATAAGGGTGAGGCCAGGCCTCGCCGACGCTGCCGCGGGCAAAGCCCGCCATTTCATAGAATTTGAGCGAGCCCGCGAGATCAGGCGTGCTCAGGCTGATTTCGTGGAAGCGGCCGAGATCCAGCGACACGCAGCGCGTCCTAGTCGCGAGGCGAGGTCGCGGTGAACTGCAGCGTTGTCAGGTCCGCTGTCACCCAGCCCGACAGATGCTGCGAGACGATATCGGCAAACATTTCGGCGTGCAGCGGGTTGGCATTGAGTGCTGGGATGTAGTCGAAGCGTGTGCCACCGGCATCGATGAAGAGATCACGCGCTTCCATGGCGATTTCTTCGAGCGTCTCGAGGCAATCGGCGGCGAACCCCGGGCAGACGACGGCGACTTCGCGCACGCCGCGCTTTGGCAGATCACGGATGGTCTCGTCGGTGTAGGGCTTGAGCCATTTGCCGGGACCGTAACGCGACTGGAAGGTGACACTCCAGCTGCCCTCGGCAAGTCCGAGTTCTTCGGCGATCAGGCGCGAAGACTTCTGGCACTTGCAATAGTAAGGATCGCCTTTCTCGAAGTACTTTTCAGGGATGCCGTGATACGACATCACGAGATGCTGCGGACGCCCATGCGCCTCGAAGTGCCGGCGCACGCTGTCGGCCACCGCGGCGACATAGGCGGGATGCTCGTGGTATTCATTGACGAAACGCATCTCCGGAATCCAGCGCCAGCGCTTGAGCACGCGCGCGACCTGATCGAAGGTGGCTGCGGCAGTCACCGCCGAGTACTGCGGGAACATGGGCACGACCAGCACACGTCGCACGCCGGCATCGCGCAGTCGCTCGAGGGCGGTATCGACTGAGGGGCTCGAATAGAGCATGCCGGTTTCGATGGCGATCGGCGCAAGGACGCGATGTCGCAGCGCCTGTTGCGCGCGTTCGCGCAGCGCTGAGGAGTGAACCAGCAACGGCGAGCCTTGTTCGGTCCAGATGCTGCGGTACTTGCGCGCACTACGGAAAGGACGTGTGCGCAGGATGATGCCGTGCAGGATCGGCAGCCAGATCAGCCGCGGCACTTCGACGACGCGCGGATCGCCGAGCAGACGGCCGAGAAAACGACGCACATCGGCCGTCGAGGTCGAATCCGGCGTACCGGAATTGACCAGCAGCACGCCGATACGCTCGCCACTCGAGCGGGCGGCAGCATGTGCGGCATCACGCCGCGATTGCAGAACGTTGTTGCTCATTTCTCGATTCCGGCCTGCCACAGGATGAACGCATACTCTTCGGCGATTTCGCGATAGCGCTCGAAGCGTCCCGATTTGCCGCCGTGACCGGCCTCCATGTTGGTCCGCAGTAGCAGCACATTATCACCCGTTTTCCGGCTACGCAGTTTGGCCACCCACTTGGTGGGCTCCCAGTACTGCACTTGACTGTCCCAGAGACCGCTGGTGACGAGCATCGCCGGATAATCCTGTGCGGCCACCTGATCGTAGGGTGAATAGGACAGCATGTAGTCATACGCTGCACGATCCTTGCCCGGGTTGCCCCACTCATCGAACTCGTTGGTGGTCAGCGGAATGCTCTCATCGAGCATGGTCGTCACCACATCCACGAACGGCACGTGGGCGACGAGCGCCCGGTATTCGCTCGGCGCCATGTTGGCAATCGCACCCATCAGCAAGCCGCCGGCGCTGCCACCCATGGCGAACACGCGTCGCGGATCGGCGATTTTTTCGGCAACCAGATATCGCGTGACATCGATGAAATCATTGAAGGTGTTCTTCTTGTTCTGCAGACGCCCTTGGTCGTACCAGGCGCGGCCCATTTCCTGACCGCCGCGGATATGGGCGATGGCGTAGACGAACCCTCGATCCACCAGCGACAACACCGTCGAGCGGAACGACGGTTCGGTCGAGAAACCATAGGATCCGTAGGCGTACTGATACACCGGTGCCGTGCCATCGAGCGGCGTGCCGCGGCGATAGAGCAGCGTGACCGGAATGCGCGCACCGTCACGAGCCGTGGCAAAGCGGAACTCGGATGTGTAGCGGCTGGCATCAAAACCACCGAGGACGGGCTCCTGCTTGAGCAGTTTTCGCTCGCCGCTTGCCATGTCGTAATCGTAGGTAGTGGGTGGCGTGGTGGGCGAGGTGTAGACGTAGCGCAGCAGTGTCGTGGCTGACTCGGTGTTGTTGCCGAGCGCCATCGTGTACGCAGGATCAGCCGCATCCATCAGGAAGTTGCGTTGGCCGTCCCAGCTGCGGATACGCAGTTTCTGCAGGCCGCCGGATCGCTCGGACACGGCCAGAAAGCCATCGAACGTTTCGAAGCTGCCAATGAAGGTGTCATCGCGATGGGCGACCACGTCCTGCCATTGTTTGCGATCATCGACAGCAGACTTCGGCACTTCGACGATGCGGAAATTCTTTGCCTGCCAGTTGCTGCGAATGATGAATCGCTCGCCCTGATCTTCGAGTTGATACTCGTGATCACGCTCGCGCGGCAGCGCTACACGGAATTCGAGCGCTGTATCGTCCGCATCGGCATAGCGGTATTCGCTCGATACCGTACTCTGCGAGACGATGAAGATGTAGCGGTCGGATTTCGATTTCGAGACACCCATGTAGAAGCTTTCGTCGTCCTGCTCGTACACGAGCCGATCCTGCGCCGGATCGGTGCCTCGCTCGTGACGGTAGACGCGGTTGCCGAGCAGGGTCTGCGGATCCTTGCGGATGTACACGAGAGTGCGGTGATCGTTGGCCCAAGCGAGATCAGGCTCAACGTTGACGAGCACCTGCGGCAGGAACTCGCCGGTCGCGAGATCCTTGATGCGCACTTCGTATTGCCGACGACCTACGGTGTCTTCGGCAATTGCCGCCCAGCGCCCGTCCATGCTCACCTCGATTGCGGCAAGCTGATAGAAATCGTGGCCGGCTGCGCGCAAGTTGCCGTCGATGATGATTTCTTCGGGTGCCTCGAGGCTGCCCTTGCGGCGCGCGTGGATCGGATACTGCTTGCCGGTTTCGTAGCGGGTGTAATACCAGTAGCCGTTGCGCCGCTGCGGCACGCTCGCATCATCCTGTTTGAGACGGGCAATGATTTCGTCGTAGAGACGTTGCTCAAGCGGTCGATGTGGCGCCATCACGGCGCGCAGATACTCGTTCTCTGCTTCGAGATAAGCGAGCATCGCCGGTTCCTTGCGCTCATCGTCCCGTAGCCAATACCACGGATCCTGACGATTACCGAAGGGTGAGGTAACCGTGAAGGGGCGCTGCTCCGCCTTGGGGGGTGTGTCGGCTGCGCTCACGCGAGTCGCCCCGACGAGCAGCAGTTGAAGAAAAAGCGCGGCGAGCGCCACACGATGCGAACTGATTGCGTTGAACATGAACTCACCTTGACTCCTAAGGGACGCGCGGCGCCCGCGTGTCCTGCCGATGGATGATTCGCTCGATGAAGAACATCGCGCCGATGGAGATCAGCGAGAGCGCCGCACAAAAACCCAGCACCGGCACGGGCGTGTCGGTCGGCACGAAACCCATGGCCTGCACGGCGATGGCGGCGAACGCCTGCTGCGAAAAGCCGATGAGCCCCGAGGCGACACCGGCATAACCCGGTGCGAGTCGAACGGCCGTCGCCATGATATGCGGCAGCGATAGTCCTTGGGCAAAAGCGAGCGGCAGCATTGGACCGAACCACCACATGGGATGGGTCAGACCGCTCAGGACGAAAATGAATCCGGCACAGGCCGACACGGCCTGCAGCCAGATGCCGAAGCGCGCCACTTTCTCGAGCGCTGCGTGGCCGCGCAGCCGCGAGACATACAAGTTGCCGAGGAAATAGCCGGCCGACAGGAAGAGGATGTAGATCCCGAAGTCGGTGGCCGGTTTGCCGAGCATGTCGGCCAGCAGGTAGGGCGCGACGGTGATGAAACCCAGATAGAGCGCATAAATGACCCCGGCGTCGACCGCGCAGCCAAGGAAGGCACGATTGCGCAGCACGTCAAACGAGGCGCGGAACACCGCAGCCAGCGAGCCCGCCCCGGCGTGCAGCACGCGCGTTTCGGGCAGCGAGCGAGTCGCCCAGACACCAATGATTCCCGAGAGCGCAAGCAGCAGCAGGAAGGGCGCATGCCAACCGAATTTCTCGGTCAGCAATCCGCCGAGCCATGGCGAGATCGACGTGCCGATCATCATGACCAGCGTGAGATTGGCCAATGCGCGGGCGAGCCGCCAATCTTTGTAGATATCGCCGAGAACGGCGCGAGCCACCGTGGTGTTGGCCGCGCAGCCGGCGGCCTGGATGGCGCGGGCAATCACCACGAGTTCCAGCGTCGGCGCGAAATAGGCAAGCACCGAACCGACAAAGAATACGATCGAGCCGCCGATCAGGAGGGGACGGCGACCGTAGCGATCCGAGAGCGGCCCCGCGAGCGGGATACCCGCCGCAAAAGTGAACAGGAATACGCTGACTACGGCCTGGGTGGCCGCGGTGCTGGCACCGAACTCGTCGCGAATCGCCGGCAGCGCCGAGATGAGTAGCAGCGTCGAGACAGGGCCGAGTGCGCTGCACGCGGCCAGCAGCGCAAACAGGCCGCCGCGGGGCGCGACGGCCTCCTCTCGCACCTCTGCGGTCACGGCGTTAGGCCGCCGACGCAGACGTACTTGAGTTCGGTGTATTCGTCGATGCCGTAACGCGAACCTTCGCGGCCGAGGCCTGATTCCTTGACGCCGCCAAACGGTGCGACTTCGGTGGAGAACAGCCCGGTGTTCACGCCGACGATGCCGTACTCCAGTGCTTCCTGCATGCGCCAGCTGCGGGCGAGATCACGCGTGTAGAAGTAGGCGGCCAGACCGAACTCGGTGTCATTCGCCATGCGCAGCACGTCGGCTTCGGTTTCGAAGCGGAATAACGGCGCGACCGGCCCGAAGGTTTCTTCGCGAGCCACGCGCATGCCGGGAGTGACATCGAGCAGCACGGTCGGTTCAAAGAAATTACTGCCGAGCGCATGGGTTTTTCCGCCACAGGCAATGCGTGCGCCCTTGTCAACCGCATCGGCGATGTGGCTCCGAACTTTGGCGACGGCGCGCTCGTCGATCAGCGGTCCCTGATCGGTAGGTCCCGCAAGACCATCGCCGACACGCAGCGTCGAGACCGCCTTGACGAGACGTTGCGCGAATTCTTCGTAGACACCCGCCTGCACGTACAGACGATTGGCGCAGACACAGGTCTGGCCGGTGTTGCGATACTTGCTGGCCATCGCGCCCTGCACCGCGGCATCGAGGTCGGCATCGTCGAAGACGATGAACGGTGCGTTGCCGCCAAGTTCCATCGAGACTTTCTTGACGGTGCCTGCACACTGCGCGATCAGTTTCTTGCCGACAGCGGTCGAGCCGGTGAAGCTCAGCTTGCGCACGAGCGGGTTGCCGGTGAGTTCGCCGCCGATCGCTTCGGCATCACCGGTCACGACATTGAACACACCGGCCGGAATACCGGCTCGGGTGGCAAGCTCGGCGAGCGCGAGTGCCGAGAACGGCGTCTGTGGCGCCGGTTTGCAGACAAAGCTGCAGCCTGCAGCGAGCGCGGGGCCAAGCTTGCGCGTGATCATCGCTGCCGGGAAATTCCACGGCGTGATTGCGGCAGCGACGCCGACGGGTTGGCGCAACACGAGCAGGCGCGAGTCGGTCCGGAAGGTCGGGATGATGTCGCCGTAGATTCGCTTGCCTTCTTCGGCGAACCACTCGATGAACGAGGCCGCGTAGGCGATTTCACCCTTGGCTTCGGCGAGCGGTTTGCCTTGCTCGGCGGTCATGATCACCGCGAGATCATCGGTGTTGGCGAGCATCAATTCGGCAAAGCGGCGCAGGAGAGCGGCGCGTTCCTTGGCCGTGCGTGCAGCCCATTTGGGCTGAGCCTTGGCTGCGGCCTCGATGGCGCGGCGCGTCTCTGCGCCCCGCATCATCGGCACCGTACCGACCGAGCTGCCGTTGGCGGGATTACGGATAGTGATGCTTTCGCCGTTGTCCGCGGCTGTCCATGTGCCGTCAATGAAAGCCGTATCGCGCAGCAGCGCTGAATCTTTGAGTGCGAGCGTCATGAGTGAATTCCATATTGCTTGCGGTACTCGCGCAGCGCCTGCAGATGCTCGATCGGCAGCGCGGCGCTGTCGGCATCGGGTTGCGCAAGGATGTCAATGAGATCGCCAAGCGTAAGCAGGCTGATACAGCGCAGACCGAACTCCGCTTCCACTTCTTGCACGGCTGACCGCTCGCCCTGGCCGCGCTCTTGACGATCGAGGGCGAGCAACACGGCCACCGGTTCGGCGCCCGCGCGCTGGATGAGTTCGACGGATTCGCGGATGGCCGTGCCCGCGGTGATCACGTCATCGACGATGACCACGCGCCCGGCGAGGGCTCGGCCCACCATCTGACCGCCTTCACCGTGAGCTTTCGCTTCCTTGCGGTTGAAGGCCCAGGGCACGTTGCGATTGTGCTGCAGGGCGAGCGACAGGGCGGTTGCCGCCACCAGCGGGATGCCCTTGTAGGCGGGACCGAACAGCATGTCGTACTGGAGTCCCGAGGCCTGCAGGGCAGCGGCGTAGCAGCGACCGAGCACGGCAAGCGCTTCGCCGTCGTTGAAGAGTCCCGCATTGAAGAAATAGGGACTCTCGCGACCCGACTTCAGCGTGAAGCGGCCGAAGCGCAGGGCGGAGCGGGCGAGCGCGAGCTCGATGAAGCTGCGTTGGTGGGGTTGCATGCCGCTATCATATCGCGGGTGCGCGTCATCACCCTGAACGCAAATGGCATTCGTTCCGCTGCGGCCAAGGGCGCCTTCGCCTGGTTGCGCGCACAGGACGCCGACGTGGTTTGCCTGCAGGAGACCAAGGCGCATGAGCCGCAGTTGGTCGGCCATGACATCGATCTTCCCGGCTACCACCGCTACTTCTTCGATGCCGAGCGGCCGGGGTACGCGGGCACTGCACTCTACTGTCGGCAGCCGCCCGAGGAGGTCATCCGCGGTTTCGGCGTGGCGGAGTTCGATCGCGAGGGGCGATATCTCGAGGCGCGCTTCGGCAAGCTTGCCGTGGTGTCGCTGTACTTGCCGTCGGGCTCGGCGGGCCCGGAGCGGCAGGCATCGAAGTTTCGTTTTCTCGAAGCCTTCATGCCATTTTTGCGCAAGCTGCGTCGGCGTCGCAGCGAATACATTCTTTGTGGCGACTGGAACATCGCGCATCGCGCGATCGACCTCAAGAATTGGAAGTCCAATCAAAAAAATTCAGGCTTTCTGCCGGAAGAACGCGCCTGGATGGACGAGTTGCTTGGCAACGCCGGATATGTCGACGCTTTTCGCGACGTGAACGATCAACCCGATCAATACACCTGGTGGTCCAATCGCGGTCAGGCCTGGGCGAAGAACGTCGGTTGGCGGATCGATTATCAGATCGTCAGTGGCGGTCTCGCCGGAACCGCGCGCGCCGCCCATATCCACAAGACGAGCCGCTTCTCCGATCACGCCCCGCTGGTGATCGACTATTCGCTATGAAGCGGTCGTTGTCATGATCAAGCCGTATCTTGCGCGCGAGTCTCTCGCCGCTTTTTTCGTCGGCGTGTCTTCGGGTTTTCCGTACGCCATGATCGGTGCGACGCTGACCACGCGTCTTGCGCAAGATGGCATCGACAAACGAGCAATCACCGCCTTCGCGCTCGCCTTTTTGGTCTACAACCTCAAGCCCTTGTGGGCCTGGGTCGTCGATGGCGTAAAACTGCCGTTGATCGGTCGCCTCGGGCAGCGTGTCTCGTGGCTGCTGTTCGCGGGGGCGCTGGTGATCGCCGCGACCTTCAACCTCGCACTCGTTGATCCTGCGGCGAGCCTGCAGAGCACGATCGTGGCGGCGGTATTGCTCGGACTTGCCGGCGCGACCTACGACATCGTCATCGACGCCTATCGCATCGAGACGCTGCAACCACATCAGCTTGGGGTCGGCGCAGGCATGTCGCAGTACGGCTGGCGCATCGGCTCGGCCGCAGCCGGCGCGCTCGCGCTGGTGGTCGCGGCGCGTTACGGCTGGGCAGTGGCCTACTTCATCTGTGCCGCTTTCGCACTGCCCGCGATGCTCACTGCCGTCATCGTCGGTGAACCTGCGCGACGTGAGAAGCTCGCCGAGCGGCGTGGCCTCGCCGAAGCCTGGCGAGCGATCGAGGGCCCGTTCCGCGAATTCCTGCAGCGTCCGGGCGCCGCGCTCGTGCTTACCTTCGTGCTGGTACACAAGGTCGGCGACACGCTCGCCAATCTCACCTTTCGTCTGCTGTTCGATGATCTCGGCTACACCAACGACGAGATCGCGGTGTACGACATCGGCGTCGGCTTCTGGGCCTTTCTCATCGGAATTTTTGTCGGCGGACTGATCTTTGGCCGTTTCGGCCTGCAGCGTTCGGTGCTGCTGGCGCTCGTGCTGATGGCGGTATCAAACCTGTCGTTCGCGGCGCTGGCCGCTGCGGGACACAGCAACCTCGGCATGGCCGCAGCGATCGGCTTTGAAAACTTTGCCAGTGGTTATGGCGGAGTTGTGGTGGTGGCGTACTTTTCGGCGCTCTGTAATCTGCGCTTCACTGCCGCGCAATACGCGCTCATTTCCGCTGCCGCGAGCGTGGTTGGTCGCGTGCTCACCGGTACCACGGCAGGCGGACTGATCGAATCTTTGGGCTATGTCGATTTCTATCTGCTGACGACCCTGGCGGCGCTGCCCGGCGTATTGCTGTTTGCGTTCATGATGCGCCGCGGGCTGGTCGAGGAGTCGTTGGGCAGCGCCGGTCGCAGCGCACCGCCATGACCACACGCCTGTGCACCCTGGCCGAACTCGCCGAATCGGGCAGCCGTGGCTTCGCCGTGGGCGAGGGGGACTGGCCGCTCAGGGGCTTTGTGGTGACGCTCGACGACGGCAGTGTCCGTGCTTTCGCCAATTCCTGTCCGCATGCAGGCCATCCGCTCGATCTGCTGCCGCATCGATTTCTGAACACCGATCGCACGCTCATCCAATGCGCCTCGCACGGCGCACTCTTCGCCCGAGACAGCGGTATTTGCGTCGCCGGCCCCTGCGTCGGCCGTCGTCTTCGCTCGCTTGCAGTGTTCATCGAGGACGGCGAAGTGCGACTGGCGCCGGACCCCGCCGACGTGGACAATGCGCGCCCTCGCCGAGGGCCGCGCCCGTGATCGAATCCTTCCTCAAGTTTTTCGTCGTGTTTTTTCTCGTGGTCGAGCCGATCTCGCTCGTCCCCGTGTTCGCCAGCCTGACCGAGGGCGCGAACGAGTCCTATCGCCGTCGCATGGCGATCAAGGCCGTCATCGTCGCCGGTGCGATCATCCTCGGCTTCGCGCTGAGCGGCGCCGCTTTCCTCAATGCCATGGGCATCAGTATCGATTCGTTCCGTATCTTTGGTGGCTTGCTGCTGTTTCTGGTGGCACTCGAGATGGTGTTTGCGCGCGAATCCGGTACTCGCACCTCGACCGACGAGCAGGCCGAAAGTCGCCGCCGCGCCGACATCTCCGTGTTTCCGCTGGCTTTCCCGTTCATGTCTGGGCCCGGCGCACTCACCACGATTCTGCTGTGGTTCGGGCCGGTGTCGGTCGTTCAGCAGCCGGGACTGTTTGCCGTGCTGATGGCCGCGGCCGTGCTCGTACTGTTGATTTCTTTGGCGATGATGCTGGCTGCAGGACCGCTCATGCGCTTCCTGGGCGCCACGGGCACCAATGTGGCCAATCGACTGCTCGGAGTCGTGCTCGGCGCGCTGGCCGTGCAGTTCATCGTCGATGGGATCCGCGCGAGTTTCGCGCTCGGTTGACGCACCGCTCTGCGAGACGGTGTCCTTCTAGGGGCTCGGCCGCACGCGACGCGCAAACGACAAATCCCACACGCCATGGCCGAGACGCTGTCCGCGGCGCTCGAAGCGGGTGAGTGCGCGCCACTCGGGGCGTGGCATGAAGCTTTGTTCGCCAGCAAGATTCACGAACTGCGGACTCGCTCCGATCACCTCGAGCATCTGCTCGGCATAGGGCTGCCAATCGGTCGCCAACTGCAGTCGACCGCCATCGGCTAACCGCGAGCCAAGCAGCTCGACGAAGTCCGCCTGAATCAGTCGACGTTTGTGATGCCGCTTCTTGTGCCACGGATCCGGGAAAAGAATCAGGATCTCATCGAGTGCAGCCGGCGCGATGTGCTGCTGCAGCACTTCGACGGCAT
>JBILGD010000129.1:0-6822 GCA_044351225.1 Steroidobacteraceae bacterium | reverse complement strand
GCGCCCGATTCACCCCCCGCGCCCGATTCACCCAAGTCACTCGCTCGCTGACAGTACTGCTGCTCGCCGCGCTGCCGCTCGGCGTCGCTGTTGCCGAGACCCCAGCCTCAGCGGCGCCTAACGATGCCCGCCTCAAGGCGCTCTTCGAGACCAGCTGGCAGACCGAACTCGCAGCGGATCCGTTGCTCGCCAATTATCTTGGCGACAACCGCTACAACGATCGCTGGACCGACATGTCGCTCGAGGGCCTCGAGCGGCGGCGACAGCATGATCTCGCCATACTCGAGGAGATCCGCTCGATCGTCGGTCATTCAGTTTCGCCCGAGCAGTATCTGAATCACGCGCTATTCAAACGCGAGTATGAGCAACGCCTGCGCGGCTGGCAGTTCAAGCCCTACCTGTATTCGATCAACCACCAGGGCGGCATCCAGACGCTGCACGAGATCACCGAACTGCTGGAGTTCCGTCGGCCCAAAGATTTCGAGGACTGGATCAAGCGGCTCGAGGCCGTCGGCACGCTGGTCGACCAGCATATTGCCCTGCTCGATTTGGCGGTGGCCGAAGGACGCACACAACCGCGGGTGATCATGGAGCGCATCGTGCCGCAGCTCGCGCTGCAGAACGTCGCAAAGCCCGAGGACAGCCCCTTTTACGCCCCCTTCAAGCGATTTCCCGAAGACTTCGACGCGGCGACTCGCGAGCGTCTGGCGAGTGCCGGTCGTGACGCCATCCGTCGCGTGGTGTTGCCCGCGTACGCGCGCTTCACACGCGTCTTCACCGAGCGCTATCTGCCTGCGACCCGCCAGAGCGTCGGCATCTCAGGTACACCCGAGGGCGCCGAGTATTACGCGGAGCGCATTGCCTACCACACGACCGATGCCAAGCTCACCGCAGATGAGATCCACGCCATCGGTCTTGCCGAGGTACAGCGCATCCGCACCGAGATGCTGGCCATCAAGGATCGGGTAGGCTTCGCGGGGTCGCTGCAGGAATTCTTTGTCTTCCTGCGCACCGATCCGCAGTTCTATTACAAGTCTTCGCAGGAACTCTTCGAGGGTTACCTCGCCGTCTCGAAGCGCATCGATCCGAACCTCGTGCGTTTGTTCGGCAAGCTGCCACGCACGCCTTACGGTGTGCGGGCCATCCCGATGACGAGCGCACCGAATACCACTACAGCCTACTATCAGGGTCCCGCGGCCGATGGCACGCGCCCGGGCTATTACTACGTCAATCTCTACCGTCCCGAAGTACGTCCGAAGTACGAGATGGAAGTGCTATCGGTGCACGAGGCCGTGCCCGGACATCACTTGCAGATCGCACTCGCCATGGAGCAGCGCAGCCTGCCCGAGTTCCGCCGCAACGCCGGCTACACGGCCTTCATCGAAGGCTGGGCACTCTATTCGGAGAGCCTCGGCGAGGAGCTCGGTCTCTATCAGGACCCTTACTCCAAGTTTGGCCAACTCACCTATGACATGTGGCGTGCCGTACGTCTCGTGGTGGACACCGGCCTGCACGCCAAGGGCTGGAGTCGGCAGCAAGCGATCGACTACTTCAAAGATAATGCGGCAAAGACCGAAGCCGATATCGTCAATGAAGTCGATCGCTATATTTCATGGCCCGGACAGGCGCTCGCGTACAAGATCGGCCAACTGCACATTATTCAGCTGCGCCGCGAGGCCGAAGCGAAACTCGGCGAGCGTTTCAATATCCGGCAATTCCACGACGCCGTGCTCGACAACGGTGCCGTGCCGCTCGAATCATTGTCGGCGCTGGTGCGCGAGTGGATTGATGCGCAAAAGGAGTCAGGTCAATGATGCCGCGTCGTCGCAGTGTGGCCGCCACGGTGGGCGGCGTAAAGGTCGGCGGTAGCGCGCCGATCGTCGTGCAATCGATGACCAACACGGACACGGCGGACATCGAATCGACCGTGTCGCAAGTTCGCTCGCTGGCCCGCGCCGGCTCCGAACTCGTGCGTGTCACCGTCAACACCGAAGAAGCCGCCGCAGCCGTACCGCATATCCGCGAACGTCTCGATCGCGAGAGCATCACCGTACCCTTGATCGGTGACTTCCACTTCAATGGACACAAGTTGCTCAAGGCCCATCCGGCCTGCGCCGAGGCGCTCGCCAAGTACCGCATCAATCCGGGCAACGTGGGTCGCGGCAGCAAGCGCGATCCGCAGTTCGCCGAGATGATCGAAGTCGCCTGTCGCTACCGCAAACCGGTGCGTATCGGTGTCAACTGGGGCAGTCTCGATCCCGAACTGCTCACGCGCATGATGGACGAGAACAACGCTTCACCCAATCCGCGCAGTGCGAATGAGGTGATGCGGGCGGCCGTGGTCGAATCCTGTCTGCAAAGCGCCCGACGTGCCGAGGAACTCGGTCAGCCGCATGAGGCGATCGTGCTCTCGGCCAAGGTCAGCGGCGTGCAGGATCTGATCGCGATCTACACAGACCTCGCGGCCCGCTGCGACTATCCGCTGCATGTCGGTCTCACCGAGGCCGGCATGGGCAGCAAGGGCATCGTCGCCTCGACCGCCGGGATCGGCGTGCTGCTGCAGCAAGGCATCGGTGACACCATCCGCGTCTCGCTCACACCGGAACCCAATGGCGATCGCACCCAGGAAGTGATCGTCGCGCAGGAAATCCTGCAGACCATGGGACTGCGCTCGTTCGTGCCGATGGTGATCGCCTGCCCCGGCTGCGGCCGCACCACCAGCACCTATTTCCAGGAACTCGCCAAGTCCATCCAGAGCCACATCCGTCACCGCATGCCCGAGTGGCGCAAGCATTACGAAGGCGTCGAGATGATGAACGTGGCGGTGATGGGCTGTGTGGTGAACGGACCGGGCGAGAGCAAACACGCCAACATCGGCATCAGTCTGCCGGGTACCGGTGAGCGCCCGGTGGCTCCGGTCTACGAGGATGGCGAAAAAACGGTGACGCTCAAGGGTGAGCATATCGCCGAAGAATTCCAGCAACTGGTCGAAGCCTATGTCGCACGTCGTTACCCGCCGCGCGGCACGACCGGCTGAGCCGCAAACGAATCAAGACCGAATCAAGGAGGATCGCCCACCATGACCCAGGACTCATTAGTCGAACGCAAGTGCCTGCCCTGCGAGGGCGGCGTCCCGCCACTGTCACGCGAGGAGTGCGAGCGCTTGATGGGGCAGCTCTTGCCCGAATGGCGCCTGTCGCCGGATGGCCGCGAACTGCAACGCGAATGGGCGTTCAAGGACTTTCATCGCACCATGAGCTTCGTGAATGCGCTCGCGCATGTGGCCAACGTCGAGGATCACCATCCGGATCTGGCGATCGGCTACAACTATTGCCGGCTGCGCTATTCGACCCACGCGATCGGCGGGCTTAGCGAAAACGATTTCATCTGCGCGGCCAAGATCGACCGCATCGCCTGACTGGCGATCTCGTAAGCAATCAGATGCCGCGCGCGCTGCGCGGCAGTTCACCGCCAAGGCCGAGCGCGCGCTCGGCGAACGGTCGACGCAGCAGAGCGCTGCGTCCGACGATCCCCAGGCCGCGCTGCAGCAAGGCCGCGAGCGGGTCACCGCCGGAGGCGAGAAAGCGGTTGAGCAGCGACATCGACAGACTCATCGCTTCGTTGTCGCTCTTGCGCCAGCGCTCGTAGCGGCGCAGCAGGCGCAAAGCGCCCGGATCCTCGTCGGCCGCATCGGCGAGCACCTCAGCAAGCACTGCGGCATCGAGGAAGCCAAGGTTCGCGCCCTGTCCCGCGAGCGGGTGCACGATATGCGCCGCATCGCCCACGAGTGCACAACGCTCGCGCACGTATTGCTCGGCGCTGACGCGACGCAGCGGAAAACTGCGGCGCTCGCTCGCCAATGCGAGAGTCCCGAGTACTCCGGTACTCGCCGCCGTGAGCTCCGCGGCGAATTCCTCGGGCGACGCCTCAAGCAACGCCAGGGCGCGCGCGCGCGGCAACGACCAGACGATCGAACTCTCGCCCGAAGCGAGCGGCAGCAAGGCGAGCGTGCCATCGTCGAGGAAGCGCTGCCAGGCGGTGTGCTCGTGAGGCGCTGCGGTTGTCACGTTGGCGACGATCGCCAGTTGTCCGTAGTCCGCCGATTCGGTGCCTAGCCCTGCCGCTTGGCGCACGAGCGAGCGGCCGCCATCGGCACCGACTACGAGTCTTGCGCTGAACTCGCCCGCCGAGCTCAACAGGCGAACCGACTGCGCCTCGAACACGACGTCGTGCAACTGTGCAACGCGTGCCTCGCCACCCTCGGCGGTGAAGGCTGCGAGCGCGGCGTACTGCAGCGCATCGTTCGCCACGATACAGCCGAGGTTGGGCTCGCCCATTTCAGCCGCATCAAAAGTCAGCGACCCCTCGCCCCGCGGTTCGGCGAAAGACGGCCAGACGTGCATGCGCTCATAGGGATTCGCAGCGCCGGGCAGGGCGAGCAAACGCGACCACACGCCCGCCGTATCGAGGATGCGTTCGCTCGCGCGCGACAGTGCAAACACTCGCAGATCCCGGCCTGCAGGTTGCGGCGCAACCGTCGGCAAAGATTTCTCGAGCAACAACACACGTTGCCGACGGGCACCCGCCGCACCGCCCGCCAACAGCGCGCCAAGCGTCGCACCGACCGGACCCCCGCCGACGATGATCACATCGAAGCGAGTCGCCGTATTGCCGGTCACTTGATCGCCCTCATCGCGTCATCACACCGAGGCCACGGCCAAGACGCGGAATACGCCCGCCGAAGCCCCAGCTGAGCCGCGACATTGCCTGTTTGGCAGTCGGTGAGAGATCGAACAGCAGCAGCCCGAGATCACGCAGCAAAGGCAGGCCCGGACGCGTATCGCCAAAAAGTTTGACGAGACCATCGGTGAAACGCGTGACACCCTCACGATCGACACGACGACGCGCAGCGAATTCGGCGAGCACCGCAGGCGCGCCCACATCGGCCTGCGCGCTCTCGCGCTGAACGGTTTCGGCAAGAAGTTCGGCGAGCGTCGCCGCATCACGCAGACCGAGGTTGAATCCTTGCCCCGCGACCGGGTGCAAACCCTGCGCGGCATTGCCGATGAGCACGATGCGCGAACCGGTAACCTCGGTCGCCCGACTGAGTTTCAACGGATAAGCGTTACGTCGTCCGACCTGTTGCAGTCGCCCGGCGCGCCAACCGAAGGCCTGCTGCAAGGCTGCGAGATACTCCGCATCGGGCAGCGCAAGCACCCGTTCGGCCTGCGCTGGCTCAAGCGTCCAGACGACGCCATAGGCGCCATCGTGCAAAGGCAGCACCGCAAAGGGCCCACTCGGCGTGAAGCGCTCGTAGGCCGTGCCATCCGCGGGTCGTGAGGCGCGAACGTGCGCGACGATCGCGACTTGCCGATAGTCTTCGAGGTCAGCCTCGATACCCGCCGCCGCGCGCACGCGCGAATGCGCGCCATCGGCCGCCACGACGAGTCGTGCCTGCAGTGGCGTTGCCGCAGGCTCGGTGTGCACCGTCACCGCGTGCTCGCCCAGTGTGACGGCGGTGCACTGTGCCGGCATGCGCAGCTCGAGTTCGGCAAGCTCCGCCAGTGCACCGCGCAACGCGGCACCGAGCACGCGATTGGTCACCACATAGCCAAAAGCCTCGATGCCATGCTCTGCCGCTGCGAGGCGCGCGAAGCCGAAACGACCAGCATCGGAGACGTGAATCTGTCGAATGGGCGCGGCCTGTGGCGCGATCTGCGGCCAAAGCCCCAGCGCCTCGAAACTCCGACGCGTGCCATTGCCGAGTGCGGTGGTGCGATCATCAAAGCTCGGCTGCGCGGCGGCATCCGGCGATACACCCTCGATCAATGCGACCTTGAGTCCGGTCGGTGCCAGCGCGACGGCGAGGCTCGCACCGACCAATCCACCCCCGACGATGGCGACGTCGACGTTCACGAGGCCATCACCGCCTCAATGGCTTCGATATCTTTGGGCACGCCATCGGTCAACACCTCTGGGTCACCCGCCGTCACCAGCACGTCGTCCTCGATGCGGATGCCGAGGTTGCGAAACTCCGCAGGGATACCGCGTGTTCCGGGCGGGATATACAAACCCGGTTCGATGGTCAGCACCATGCCCGGCTCGAGCTGCCGCCAGACTTCGCCGATCTTGTAATCGCCGACGTCATGCACGTCCATGCCTAGCCAATGACCGGTCCTGTGCATGTAGAACCGCCGATAGGCCAGGGATTTGATCAGCGCGGGCACCCGACCCTTCAACAACCCGAGGCGCACCATGCCAGCCGTCAACACCTGTACGGCGATCTCGTGCGGTCGGTTCCAGTCGCGCCCCGGACGCACGGCCTCGATCGCGGCGCGATTCGCTTCGAGTACAACTTCGTACACGGCACGCTGCGCCGGCGTGAAGCGACCGTTCACCGGAAAGGTGCGCGTGATGTCCGACGCGTAGGTTTCGTACTCGCACCCGGCGTCGATCAGCAGCAGTTCACCATCGCGCAACACCGAAGCATTTTCGCGGTAGTGCAGGATGCAGCCGTTGGCGCCGCCGCCAACGATGGGCAGATAGGACGTGCAAGCACGCGCGCGCAGAAACTCGTGCTGGATCTCGGCGGCTACTTCGTACTCATATCGACCCGGCGCGCAGAAGCGCATGGCACGCACATGGGCCCGCGCCGCAATACGCGCCGCCTCGCGCATCTGCTCGAGTTCGCCGCGGCTCTTGAAGAGCCGCATCTCGTGCAGGACGTGCTCGAGCGCGACCATCTCGTGCGGCGCATGACGACCGTGTTTCGCTTGGGCGCGCAAGCCGTTCACCCAGCCGACGACGCGCTGGTCAAACTCA
>JBILGD010000043.1:0-19881 GCA_044351225.1 Steroidobacteraceae bacterium | reverse complement strand
GTTGGGCGCCGGGAAGCTGCCGATGATGCCGGCGCGACAAGAGGCCAGCACGAGCTGCGGCCCCGACACCAGAAACATCGGCGCGGCAATGAGGGGAAGCCGCAGCGTAGCTGCCCAAGGTCCCAGCCGATCGCGACGCTCGTCAGCCATCATCTGCTCCTGCTTCACTATGACTTGCACAATGATAGTATCCAAAAAAGGGCGGCAGTGATCGCTCGAACGAACGGGGTCGACGACATGGCACACGACGTCTACATCCTAGGCGGCTATCAGACCGACTTCGCGGAGAACTGGGCGAGGTCTGGGCGTGAGCTCGCCGATGGCATGCGCGAGGTCATCGAACACGGACTCGAAGCGACGCGGCTCGCCCCACAGGATCTCGAAACCGCTCATGTCGGCAATTTCGCTGGCGAGCTCTTTTGCAATCAGGGTCATCTCGGCGGCCTGCTGGCCGCTTCCCTGCCCGATTTAGCCGGCATCCCGGCCTCGCGTCACGAGGGGGCTTGCGCTTCGGGGAGCCTCGCCGCGCTCGCAGCGGCCGCAGAAATCGAAGCCGGTCGCTACGGACTCGCAGCCGTCGTGGGTATCGAGCAGATGCGTAACGTTCCGGGCGATCGCGCCGCGCAGTTGATCGGCCCTGCTGCCATGTGGGCCGGACACGAGTGTCTCGATGTGAAGTACCCATGGCCGCATGTCTTTAGCGAAGTCGCTGGCGAATACGAGCAACGATACGGACTGAGTCACGCGCATCTCGCGCGTATCGCCCAAATCAACTTTGACAACGCACGGCGTAATCCCAACGCACAAACGCGTCGTTGGGCATTCACCGCCCGCAGCTTCGCCCTCGACGACGAGGCGAACCCGGTGATCGACGGTCGCATCCGCAAGCAGGATTGCGGACAGATCAGCGACGGCGCGGCGGTGGTCTTTCTCGCGAGCGAATCGGTCGCGCGCGCTTGGTGTAAACACCGCAATCTGCCCTTAAGCGCCCTGTCGCGCATCGAGGGTTGGGGTCATCGCACGGCGCCGATCACCTACGCAGCGAAGATCGCCCTGAGCCGCGATCAGCCCTTCGTTTTTCCCTTCGTGCGCGCGACTATCACCGACGCCTTTCGGCGCGCCGCTATTGCGGGCGTCGACGAGCTCGATGGCATCGAGACGCACGACTGCTTCACCAGCACCGAATACATGGCGATCGATCATTTCGGTATCACGCCGCCCGGCCAGAGTTGGCAAGCCATCGATAACGGCGATATCGAAATCGGCGGCCGTATTCCGATCAATCCGAGCGGCGGACTGATCGGACTCGGTCACCCTGTGGGTGCCACCGGCGTGCGCATGCTGCTCGACTGTCACAAACAGGTCACCGGAACCGCCGGGTCCTACCAAGTGGAGGATGCGAAGCGTTTCGCCACACTCAATGTCGGTGGCAGCGCCACCACCACGGTCAGTTTCATCGTCGGCCGCGCGCACTGACGCGGCAGGAGATCACGATGCGCAAATACTCCGAGCTCAACGCCACCGACCCCGTCGATCGCCCTACCTGGGTCGACCGCATCGACAATCCCTATCTGCACGGACCCTACACGCCCGTGGTCTCGGAGGTCACTGCCATGGATCTCAAGGTCCTGAGCGGCGAGATACCCAAAGATTTATATGGTGCCTATCTGCGTCAGGGTCCGAACCCGATCTTTGAACCGAAGGGTCTCTACCACTGGTTCGACGGCGACGGCATGGTCCACGGACTCTATCTGCGCGATGGGCGCGCGAGCTACTTGCGTAAATGGACTCAGACCCAGGCACTGCATGATGAAATCGAATCCGCCGAAGTGACGCTCGCCGGCATCATGGGGCCCTACGACCTCTCGCGTGTTGCGGGTCACGAGGTCGCCTCGGTGAACACCGACTACTGCAAGGACACCGCAAACACCACGCTTAACCTGCATAACGGCAAGCTGCTCGCGGCCTGGTACAACTCGGGCAGCATCTATGATCTTGATCCTTTGACGCTCGAGACCCGAGGTCAGGCACACTTCGGCGGCGTCCTCGAGGGCACCTTGAACGCGCATGGGAAGGTCGATGTGCGCACGGGCGAGTACATCAACTACGGCTACGCCGACTTCCAACCTTGGCTCACCTATTACGTGTTTTCGGCCGACGGCCATGTTCGCCACAAGACGCGCATCGACCTGCCGGGTCCACGGCTGCCGCATGACACCACGATCACGCCCAACTACACCATCCTGCATGACTTTCCGCTGTTCCATGACGTCAACGTGCTGCGTCGCACCGGCCATCGCGTCGTCCAGTTCCATCGCGACCTGCCGAGCCGTTTCGGGGTAATCCCGCGTTACGGCACTCAGGAGCAGATTCGCTGGTTCGAGTTCGAGCCTGGCTATGTGCTGCACATGGTGAATGCGTGGGAAGACGGCGACTGGATCGTGATGGACGGCTGCTTCCAGCCCGACCCCACCATCCGTCGCGATCCGTCGGAGGGCGTGCTCGGCTCGATGCTCGCCTACCTGCGCTACAAGGGGCATCTGCGCCGCTGGCGGATGAACCTGCGTACCGGCGAGAAAAGCGAGCAGCAGCTCGATGATCTCAATGTCGAATTTTGTCTGCCGGATGTGGATCTCTACGGCGTCAAGACTCGCTACTCCTATCACCAGCTCATTCCCACCGATCTGCAAACACTCGCGTTCGAGGGTCTCGTCAAATATGACCATGAAAACGGATCGCGCGAGGTCTATGCCTATCCGCGCGGCTGGTTCCCGAGCGAAACCACGTTTGCCAAACGCGAGGGTGGTCGCGACGAAGACGACGGGTACTGCGTGACACTTGCTACCCATATCACCGACTACAGCGGCGAAGCCTGGATCTTTGATGCGAAACGCATCAGCGCAGGTCCTATCACCCGCATCGCGCTGCCCGGTCGGGTCCCCGTCGGCTTTCATGCCACCTGGGCGTACGGCCGTGATCTTTGGCCGAAGCGGAGTGGGCTCTCGTGACCGTTCACGGGTAACGCCGTGCCGACGGAGTCCCGATCGCAAGGACGGCGCGCCGCCACCCTGCGCTTCCTGTTGACTCGCGGGGAATCCGCGCGGACGCTCGACATCATTGGCGATCGCTGGTCGCTGCTCATTCTGCGCGACGCCTTTCTCGGCGTACGCCGCTTCGAAGAATTTCGTCGACGCAGCGGCGCTCCGCCCCGTACCTTGAGCGCACGGCTCGCCGCACTCGAACGTCACGGAATTCTGCATCGATTCCCGGCGCGCGAGGGTTCACGACGACTCGAATATCACCTCACCGCCAAAGGACTCGGTCTGCACCCAGTAGCGCTCTGCATGTGGAACTGGGAAAGTCGCTGGGGCGGGGAATTTGGTCTGCCGCCACTCCTCGTTCATCGACGCTGCGGCAAAAGTCTCAAGCCGCAACTTGCCTGCGTTCGCTGCGATGAGCCCGTGCAACTTTCCTCGGTCACGCACTCCCCGGGACCGGGCGCAAATCATGAAGACGCACCTGCGCGCAACGTGCGTCGCCGTGCATCCGCATCCAGGCAGTCGCGGCTCGAAGCCGCCGACACGACGATGTTCCACTCGATCGACACCGTGGGTGATCGGTGGACGGCGCTGTTGGTCGGCGCGCTGTTTCTCGGCCTGAGTCGCTACGATGACATCAGTCATGTGCTCGGTATCGCCACGAATATCCTCGCCGATCGACTTCGATTATTGCTCTCAGCAGGCGTGATCGAACAGCGGCTCTACAGCGAACATCCGCCGCGTCACGAATATCACCTGACCACCAAGGGGCTAGACCTCTTCCCCTTCATGCTCGCCCTGCATGACTGGGGTTCACGCTGGATGCCGGCGGCCGTGGGCGCGGTCGTGCAACTAAGGCATCACGCTTGCCGCGCTCCCTTGCGCAGTCGTCCCCTCTGCGGCAGTTGCGGTGAAATCATTGATGTACATGACGTCCTGGTGCATCCTCAGACACCCACGCGAGCAAAGCGCCGCCGGACATCACGCGCATGACGAGTACGCTGGCCCCCTTCAGGGCGACGCAATTTCCCTCTGCGGCGATGCGCATCGAACGTCGCGTCGATGGCACGCTCATCGTGACACCCGAGCTGGCGCTCGCCCCTTATTGCTGCAATCTGCCTGGCGAACTGGCCCGTCGCGCCGCCTTGCATCCCGATCGGCCCTACCTCGCAGAGCGCCCTCAGGGTGCCGATTCGCCCTGGCGCCGGGCGTCTTACGCAGAGGTGAACGACCGTACCCGTGCCGTGGCTGCGTGGCTATTGTCCCGCGCGATACCGAGCGGTCACTCCCTCCTGATTCTCTCGGGTAACTCGATTGCTCACGCCATCATCAAGTACGGCGCCATGGCAGCACGCCTGCCCGCCTGCCCGGTAAGCGTCAATTACAGCCTGATGGGCGAAGATTTCAGCCGACTGAGACATGTCGTCGCACTGGTGCGTCCCGCCATCGTGTTTGCCGAACACAGCGCGCGCTACCAGCGCGCCCTCGAGACGGTCGATTTCGGCGACGCGACCGTGATCACCGACGAACCAACCAAGATTTCAAAACTGGTAGGTACCGGGGGGCTCGTTGCCACAGCCGAGGTGCTCGCCACACCGGCCGATGCCGCCGTCGACGCATCGATTGCCGCCATCGACCCTGATGAACCAACGCTCTACATGCTCACCTCGGGCAGCACCAGTTTGCCCAAAGCGGTCATCCAGACGCCACGCATGATCGGTTCGAACCTCGAGCAAGGGCGTCAGGTTCTCGGCGAGACGGCCGGCTGGAGCGATGTGATGATCGATTGGCTGCCGTGGAGTCATGTCTCCGGTGCGGTCACCAAGATGGCGACGCTGATCAGTGGAGGGACGCTATACATCGATGGCGGCAAACCTGCGCCCGGACTATTCGACGAGTCACTGCGCAATATCAAAGAAATAATGCCGCGCTTCTATATCAACGTCCCGTTCGGCTACGCGATGCTGGTCGAAGCCCTCGAAAAAGACGTGGCGCTGCGTCAATGTTTTTTCCGCAACCTGCGGCTTGCCCTCTATGGCGGCGCGGGTCTGCCACAGGCCCTTTACGATCGGTTTCAAGCACTCGCCGTCGATACAGTCGGCGAACGTATCTTCTTCACCACCGGATACGGCGCCACCGAAACAGCCGCAGGCTGCATGTCGATCTATTTCCCGACCGAGGAAGTTGGTATCGGGTTGCCGATGCCGGGTCTCACCCTGAAGCTGATCCCGAATGCCGATCGGTACGAAGTGCGCCTGAAAGGCCCGATGGTGACGCCTGGATACCTCGGGCAGGACTCATCCCGGCACGAAATCTTCGACGACGAGGGGTTCTATTGCACGGGTGATGCGGCGCAGTGGCACGACCCCGCCGAGATAGGCAAGGGCCTCAAATTCGCGGGCCGCCTCACCGAAGAGTTCAAACTGTCGAATGGCACCTGGGTACGCGCCGGACGTCTGCGCACGCTGCTGCTCGAAGCCTGTGCTCCGCTACTCTCGGACCTGCTGCTCTGCGGCGAGAACCGAGACCGGCTCGCCATCCTCGCCTGGCCACGGGTTGCCATCGATGAGGCGCTGCGATCGGAACTTTCGCGCAGGCTAAACGTCTTCAATGGAGGCCGCGGTTCGAGCGAGCGTATTTCGGCGATGGGTCTGCTACGGGACCCGCCCCGCGCGGACATGCACGAACTCTCGGACAAAGGCACGATAAACCAGCGGGTCGCTTTGACGAGGCGCAGCGTCGCTGTCGAGCAACTCTTTGCAGTCGATCCCGGGGGCACTGCAACTCCCGTTATCATCGTCTGATCGCGACGCCAACCACGAGGGGGATTCGAAGGTGCGTACGACGTCCGAAACGAAGATCCGCGACTATCGCGAGCGCAACTGGTGGGGCGACACTCGCATCCACGATTTGTTCGATGCCAATGCTCACGAACATCCCGCGCGTATCGCCATCGTCGATCCGCCCAATCGCCCCGAACTCGTTGGCAGTCTGCCCTTACGCCTCACCTACGCCGAGGCAGCGCGACTTGCCGACGGTTATTCACTTGCACTCACGCGGCTTGGACTCAAGCGTGACGATGTGCTGATCACGCAACTGCCGAACATCGCCGAGTATCCGGTGTTGTATGTGGCCGCCTTGCGCCTCGGCTTGATCGTGAGCCCGGTGCCGATGCAGTTTCGGCGCCACGAACTCGCCCAAGTCATCCGCCTGACTGGGGCCAAAGCCCTGCTCACCGTCGATGTACTCAAGCAGGCGGATCACATCGGCATGGTCCTGCAGCTCAAGACCGAGCTTGAAACAGGCGGACACTCACTTGCCGTGCTCAGCCTGCGCAGCGCCTGTGCCTCGGCCGATACCCCGCCCGGCGCTCTGGCCTTCGGACCCGCCCCGCTCGATCAAGCGGGCCAGCAGGAACTTTCCACGGCTGTCAAAGCCGCGGCCGTGGACGCCGATGATATCGCGACGATTTGCTGGACCTCAGGGACCGAAGGCATGCCCAAAGGCGTGCCTCGCTCGCACAATCACTGGTACGCCATCAGCTTTGCGCATCTGCGCGGCGCGAACATCGAGCAGGGCGAAATACTCCTGAATCCTTTCCCGCTGATCAACATGGCCGCGCTCGGCGGGTGTTTCATGAGCTGGATGCACAATGCCGGTACGCTCGTACTGCATCACCCGCTCGATCTGCCAACTTATTTCAAACAAATCGCCCTCGAGAAACCGCAGTACGCCATCGCGCCTCCGGCGGTACTCAACCTGCTCCTCAAGAACGAGGCGATGCTGGCGAGCGTCGATCTGTCCTCGCTGCGCTGCATTGGCTCGGGTTCCGCGCCGCTCGACCCGGAGATGATTCAGGGCTATCACGATCGCTTCGGCATCGAGATCTGCAATAACTTCGGCTCGAACGAGGGCGTATCGCTGATCAGCAATGCCGGCAACGCCGCTGATCCGTTCAAGCGCGCCCGTTGGTTTCCGCGCTTCGGCCACGATGCCATTCGCTGGAATCCACCGCCGCCCGTCAATATCTGTACTCGGTTGATAGATCCGGAGACAAACAAAGAAATCCTCGCAGCAGGCCATGCAGGCGAACTGCAAATCACCGGCCCCACTGTCTTTGATGGTTACTTCCGGGCGCCGCAGCTCACCGCTGACGCGTTCTCAAGCGATGGCTGGTTTCGCACTGGTGATCTTTTCGAATTGTGCGGCGAGCCCGACGACCTGCGCTACTACCAGTTCGTCGGCCGCCTTAAGCAAATCATCATCCGGGGTGGCGTCAAGATTGCGCCCGAAGAGCTGGACACCGTCCTCGCCCAAATGCCGAGCATTCTCGAAGGCGCCGTCGCAGGTTATCGAGACCCGATCATGGGCGAGAGAATATGCGCCGTGGTGGTCCCAAAACCCGGCACCACAATCACGCTCGAAGAAATCAGCGCGCATTTCGCGGCGGTTGGACTTGCCATCTTCAAGCACCCCGAGCGGCTGAGGGTGATTGCACAATTACCGCGCAACAGCGTCGGCAAAGTATTGCGTGCCGAACTTTCCAAGCTCGCCGAGGACGAATCCGCCGAAACCCCAGTCTAGTCGACGCGCAACTCGCCCGCGGGTGAAGCACCGATGGCTGCTTCAACCACCGACCCGCTCCACGATCATGGCCGCGCCGACTCCGCCCGCGCCCGAGCACGCCACAAGACCATAACGCCCGGCACAGTCATCGAGTGCGTCCAGCAGGCTCGAAAGCAAAATCGCACCTGAGGCGCCCATCGGATGACCCTTGGCCATGTGACCGCCGGCGATGTTGGTCTTTTGCAAGTCGGGACGATAGCGGCGCGCGAAAAGCGCCAGGGTCACCGCGAAAGCCTCCATGAACTCAACGCGGTCCATCGCCTCAAGCGATAGGCCCGACTGTTGTAGTGCGCGATCCATCGCAGTCATACCGGCAAGCAGCGAGGCCTGTGGATCACCCCCCGCCTCCGCATAGGCGACGATGCGTGCTCGCGGGGCGCCGCCTGCACCGCAGCTTTCGAGGCCACCAATCAGCGCGAGGCCCGCACCGTCGCACACGGGCGGCGCATGCGCGATGGTATGGCGATGATCGATGGGACCGTCCAAGGCATCGGCATACTGCTCGGCGAGTGCGGCAAACGCCGGCGGCATCGCCGCCAGCGATTCAGCGGTGGTTTGCGCGCGCACGCATTCGTCGCGCGACAGATCGTTCACGGCAATTCGTGACGCCTGCAGCACGCGGTTTGCCTCCGCCACCACCGCACGTTGTTGCGAAGACAACGCGAGTCGATCGAGTTCCTCGCGCGTCACGCCCTGCGCTTCGGCCAGCCGATCCGCCGCGAGCACCACCGGGATATACCGGATCCTCTTGGCGAAGGACGAGTCGGTGTAGTACGCCGCCGTGTCACCCATGAAGGGAACCTGCGACATCATTTCGATGCCGCCCGCCACTGCGGTGACGGCGCGACCCTCGACCTGCCGTGCCGCAAGACCGATGGCCGTGAGACCCGAAACACAATAATTATTGATGGTCAGGGCTGTTGCCGTGTCGTCGATGCCCGCATGAAGTTTACTGACGAGAGCAATGTGTCCGCCTTGGCTACCCACCTGCCCCACGCAACCGAGCGTCAAAGATTCCGCGGTTCTCGGCAGATATCCCCGCGCCTCAAGCGCATCAACCAGCCCCCCGATCAGTTGATGCGGCTTCATCGCTGCCAACCCGCCCTCCGCCCTCGCCTTGCCACGCGGGGTGCGCACTGCGTCGAATATCCATGCGTTCATCGGGTACTCCCTCCAATGCCCAGGCCCTGTTGGAGCAATGGACCGTCACGATCGTTGCACACCGCCGTTGCGATTGGGCGTTAGTATGCCAAAACCTGATTTGCGATTAGTGCATCACTGCAATGCATTCCCCTCTGTAACCAGAGCTGGATATTCGCGCTCTAATTTCGCGCTACGACCGCTTTCGCCATCTCGGGCGTGCTCGGTGCGCCACGCATAAGAATCGATATCATGGGCATCTGTGTCTGCGGTTTTCTTGCCGCATTGGGTGATGGACCGTTGCGCGACCGCGGTGATGATGGGCGTTATCACCGGAACTTTCGGGGGCGTGCCGCACGATCTCGTCTGCAACGAGATCCCGCAGCTTTTCCGCGATCATCGGCCTTACGCGCTCTGCGCTGCGGCGGGGGGCTATGACCTGACACTGCCGACAACGGGAAGGGATTGAACCGACTAACGCCGTCGACGCCCAGTGTCCGGTAGCATCTGCGCGAGCGTCGCATCCTTCTTGACGAAGTGATGCCACAGCGCTGCCAGCGTGTGGATGCCAACGACCGCCAGCATGCCCCAGGCAAGCCAGATGTGCGCAGGCTGCAGGATATTGGCCCATTCGATATTCTTTGGCAGCCAAACCGGCATCTCGAACAACCCAAAGAAGAACGTTCGGCCACCGTAGGTCATCGAGGCCATCCAGCCGAGCAAGGGCACGATAAACATCGCAAGATAAAGAAAGTGATGACTCGCCTTCGAGGCGGTGATCTGCGCTGCCGACATGCCGTCCGGCAACGGCGGGCGGGGCTTCCAGCGATTCCAGGCAAAACGCAGGAGCACGAGAAACAGCACGAGAAGGCCCAGCGACTTGTGCGTCTTGAGCAGTCGGCTGTACTCGGCTCGGTAAACCTCAACCGTCAGATCGCCGATGTTGACCATGTAGTACATCAGCGCCGTCGTCGAGAGAATGCTGAGTGCCATCACCCAATGAAAAATCTTGGAGAGCGGATTCCATGGCCTAAGCCCGGGTCGTCTGTTTACACCGATACGGGCGATCAACGAGAAGATAATCCAGCCGAGCACCAGCGTCGCCGGCCAGGCGAACAGCAGGATCTGCAGCAATTGCGTTAGCGAAACGAGTACCCCGGACTGCAGGGCGATGACACTCACAACCGGTGCGATGAGGAAAATGACGAGAATAATCAGAGATTTCACCGTGACCACCACTCCTCAAGCATCAACGCTTGGCGCGCTGTTTCGTGCATGTGCCTCGCCCTGGTGACGGGCCCCCACCTGTTCCGCCGTACCATTGCGCTTGCTCGTCGAGACAAGCGGTGGTTGCCCAATATCATACCCAATCGCTATTAGCCTCGGCGCAGACTGCGCTCCTCCGAGCAGATTCCTTCGCCGCCTCTCGGCCTATAATGTCGTCGAGGTTTCTTTTAATGAAAATCGCAGTACTTGGCAGCGGCGTCATCGGCGTAACTTCGGCTTGGTATCTGGCGGCCGCGGGTCACGAGGTAACCGTCATCGATCGGCAACCGGGCCCGGGACTCGAGACTAGTTTTGCCAACGCCGGCGAAATTTCGCCCGGCTACGCATCGCCATGGGCAGCACCCGGTATTCCTCTCAAGGCGCTTCGCTGGCTGTTCATGAAGCACGCGCCGTTGATCCTGCACTTTCGGTTCGATTTACCGATGTTGCGCTGGACGACAGCGATGCTTGGCAACTGCACCAAGCGTGCCTATGCGCTCAACAAAAGCCGCATGGTTCGCCTCGCCGAATACAGTCGTGACTGTCTCATCGACTTGCGGCGCAGCACGGGCATCGCCTACGACGAGCGCAGCCGCGGAACATTGCAGCTGTTTCGTGAACAAAGGCAGCTCGACGGCATCGACAAAGATATCGCAGTACTCAGAGCCGACGGTGTCCCTTTCGAGGTACTCGATACGGCGGGCTGCATTGCCGCAGAGCCCGGTCTCGCGAGCAGCGAAGTACGCTTCGCGGGCGGCCTGCGCTTGCCCAATGACGAAACCGGCGACTGCTTCAAATTCACCAACGCTCTTGCCGACATGGCGAAAGCGCGTGGCGTCACATTTCTTCATGGAAGATCGATCCGAGGCTTGGCGGACGTGAGCGGCCGCATCGCCCATGTTGATACCGACCGCGGCGATGTTCGTGCCGATGCCTATCTCGTCGCACTCGGCAGCTATTCGCCGCGCGTGCTCGCGCCGCTCGGAATCGAGCTGCCGGTTTATCCGGTAAAGGGCTACTCCATCACCGTACCTATCGTGGACGAGCATCGCTCGCCGATCTCGACAATCATGGACGAGAGCTACAAAGTCGCGATTACACGACTCGGCGAGCGCATTCGCGTCGGCGGCATGGCGGAGCTTTCCGGCTATTCGGATGAGTTGCCCGCTGCGCGACGCTCGACGCTGGAGTATTCGGTGGGATCCCTGTTCCCGGGGGCCGGAGATCTTTCCCGTGCAAGTTTCTGGAGCGGTCTGCGCCCGATGACTCCGGATGGCACCCCAGTGATTGGTACGACCCGTTTCTCCAACCTGTTTTTGAATACGGGTCACGGTACTCTGGGTTGGACCATGGCCTGCGGTTCGGCAAAGGTGATCACTGATCTCATGAGCGGCAAAACCGCCGATATCGAAACGGCTGATCTCGCGATCAGCCGTTATCACTGACACACGAGGCGCTGCTCAATCCTCAAGCAAGCTGCGCAGCATCCACGCGGTTTTCTCGTGGACGTCGATCCGTTGTGTCAAAACATCCGCCGTCGGCTGGTCATTCGCCTCATCGACGATCGGAAACAGCTTGCGGGCGGTACGTGCCGTCGCCTCCTGCGCCGCAACCAGATGACGAATCATGTCATCCGCTTTGGGCACACCCTCGACCTCGGCGATCGAGGCCAGTTTGACGAACTCCCGATACGTACCGGGCGCCGGAAATCCCAGCGCGCGAATACGCTCGGCAATGACGTCAAGGGCGTTCCACTGCTCGGTGTACTGGGCCATGAACATCGCGTGCAGACTGTTGAACTGCGGACCCGTGACATTCCAGTGAAAGTTGTGTGTCATCAAATAAAGCGTGTAGCTGTCAGCGAGCAGCGCAGACAAGCCTTTGGCAATTCTCTTTCGGTTGCTCTCGGAGATGCCGATATCGACTTTTGGCGGTGTCGATTTATTTCGTTTCATGATTTGGTCTCGCTAGAGGTGATAGATCACTTGTATGGCGATGAGTATCCCCCTCGTGCCGGTCAACGTCCAAATGACAGCGTCTATATTTCCGATAGCTCTCGTCGATCAAAGAAAATTAGCCATCCCCCGCCCTCTGTCGGGGGCGGGGGATGGCTTTCAGCGTGACCGACGCGTCACGACGCCCATCACTTGGGCAGGATCACCGAATCGATGACATGAATCACGCCGTTGGAAGCCGCGATGTCGGTCGCGGTGACGTTGGCGCCATCGACGCTGACCTTGCCGTCCTTGACCGAGATCTTCACAGACTGGCCTTGCACGGTTTTGGCCTCGGTGAGCTTGACGACGTCAGCCGCCTTCACCGCCCCGGGTACCACGTGATAGGTCAGGATACTGGTCAACTGAGCCTTGTTTTCGGGCTTGAGCAGGTTCTCGATGGTACCCGCCGGAAGCTTGGCAAAGGCTGCATCGGTGGGCGCAAACACCGTGAAGGGACCCTTGCCCTTCAGCGTTTCGACGAGACCGGCAGCGCCCAGTGCTGCGGCCAGAGTGCTGAAGCTACCCGCCGCGACCGCGGTGTCGACGATGTCCTTGGTCGCCTTGGCCTTGTCGCCATGGTTGCTGGCAAGTGCCGCCGGCGCGGAGAACGCTGCGACGGCCGCCAAGGTCATCGCGGCGACCGAATGACGTAAAAAACTCTGTCGAGAGACACGGGAATGAAACATTAAGAGATCCTCCATGAACTTTGCTTGAACCCGCCGACACGGAATGGTGCGCGGGACGGCGTTTTAGACTCGCGGCGGCTGCCATTGGTTCAGCGGTTGCGTAAAATATCGGTCGTCTCGGGGTCATGACGGCCCGTTCAAGGGCGGACTCTGAATGCTCGATGCAACTCGCAAACCGCGTATCGTGGTCGTGGGCGGTGGCGCTGGCGGCCTCGAACTCGTGACCCGTCTCGGCGACAAGCTTGGCAGGAAAGGTCATGCCGAAGTGACGTTGATCGAACGCGGACGCACCCACTTCTGGAAACCCCACCTTCATGAACTGGCCGCCGGCACGGTGGATTTGGACGTGCATGAACTCGACTATCTCGCGCAGTCACACTGGCATGGATTCAGGTATCTCTTCGGCGAAATGGTCGGACTGGATCGAGATGCTCGGCGAGTACTGGTCGGACCGGTGTTTGACGAGAACGGCGAGGAAATCGTTCACGCTCGGCAGATCGTATACGACATCCTCGTTCTCGCTGTCGGTAGTCGGATCAACGATTTTGGTACGCCCGGTGTGCTGCAACATGCGATCGCCCTCGACAGCACGCAAGAGGCTGATCGCTTTCATCGCCAGCTGGTCAACGCTTTTCTACGCGCACACGCGCAGACGCAACCCTTGCGGCCCGAGCAGCTCAATGTTGCGATCGTGGGCGCCGGCGCGACGGGTGTCGAGCTTGCAGCGGAGTTGCACAATGCAACCCGCGAGTTGGTGTCCTTCAGTCTCGATAACATCGATCCGGACAAGCACATTCGTCTCCACTTGATCGAGGCTTCGCCGCGCATCCTGCCCGCATTGCCGGAGCGGATCTCCGTTGCTGCACGCCGCATGCTCGAGAACCTCGAGGTGCAAGTTCATGTCAATGCACGAGTCGCCGAAGTATTGCCCAAGGCCGTGCGACTCGCGGACGGAACCGTGATTGCGGCAGAAATGGTGGTCTGGGCCGCGGGCGTCAAGGCACCGCCCTTCCTGCGCGAGCTCGGGCTGAGCGTCAACCCGCTCAATCAGATCATCGTCGATGACCATCTGCGGTCACTCGAGGACCCCCGGATCCATGCGCTGGGTGATTGCGCGGCCGCCGCTTGGCAAGGTCACCCGGGCCGTACCGTACCGCCACGAGCGCAGGCTGCACATCAACAGGCGTCCTACCTCGTCAAGACGATCCCACGGCTGCTCGCCAACAAGACCGTGAAACCTTGGCGCTATCGTGATTTCGGCTCGCTGGTTTCTTTGGGCGACTACACGACCGTCGGCAACCTGATGGGCAATTTCGTCGGCGGCAGTATTTGGCTTGAGGGTCTTTTTGCGCGCTGGATGTATCTGTCACTCTACAAGATGCACGAGGTTGCCTTGCACGGCTTCTGGAAGACTTCGCTAGCCACGCTCGGTCGCATGATTGCCGCGCAGACGGAACCGCGCGTCAAACTGCATTGAGACGTCGCAGCCTCGGGCGCACACGCAAAAACCCGCGATAGACGACTTCCATCACCCGCTGCATTCCGGGAATTCTCCCGAGTCTTGCCAACCACCGCCATCCGGGTAGTCGACTCCAGAGCGCTAGAAAAGCACTTGCGCCGCTCTCGAGCCGTCCGTCGGCGTGTCGAACATGAAAACGCGCAAGCAGTTGCTCGCGCGAAGTGCCTTCGGGCAATACCGCAGCGGAGTGACTGATATCGAGGAAGTTCAGCGGTGCGTTTGGTGTTGAACCACGATAAATGTCGATCTCGCCCCGACACAAGGGGCAAGCGCCGTCATAGAGAACCGTGAGCGCGGATGAATCAACGCCCGTGCTTGGCGTAGAGGCCTGAGCGGGAGGGGTCATCGGGCGAGGATACTGTATGCCTTCAAAAGCGACTAACTGCGCGCCGCGAGCCGCGCACCGATCAGGGTGATGACTAGCATTCCAAGCAAGCCGACCGCCCAGACCGCCCAGATCACGGGTACGACCCACGCCAGCGACTGACCGGCAACCGGCAAGATCCCGGAGATCCACTCGAGTGCCTGGGTGATCGCCTGCAGCCACTCTCGCCAACCAGAGAGATCAACCCAGGGGGCAAGCCAATCCGGGATGGGTGCACTGGCGATCGAGTCGGCGATTGCCGCCCCGCCATCTCCCGAGGCAAGGGCATGCGCGGACCATTCCACCAACTCGACGAACAGAGCCACCGCGCCGGTCCAAAGAAGTGCCAGAAATATGAAACCCGCCCAAATGATCTTGCGCATGATGTCTCCACGGAGTCGAACCTCTGGTCGGACGCGCCAAATAGGCGAAGGTTCCCATCTACGTCGGCCCCGAGATACCTCGACACCCGGCGAAGATCGCAAGATCTCTGCGCTTCGCTACGGAGCGAATCTCGAGAAGATCGAGCAAAGTGTGAAACACGTGGTCATGAGACAACCGCTCCCGGGATTTCTCACGCGCACAAACCGGTTCCACGCCCATCCGCTCCTTGAATCCTGCCGACGCCCAAAAAATCATGGGCACTCGCGTTTGCGAATTAGGCGCAACGGCATAGGGTAGCGCGTGCAGGAAGATACCGTTTTCACCAAGCGATTCACCATGATCGGACACATAGAGCATCGCAACATCCACTCGATCGCTGATGGCGTTCAGACGTTCTATGGTCTCCGCCAAGAGATGATCCTCGTACAGAATCGTGTTGTCGTAAGCGTTAATGATGTCTGCAGTCGAGCATTTTGCAAAGTCGACCTCGCGACATGCTGGCTTGAACTTCTCGAACTGTGCCGGATAGCGCAAATGGTATCCCGGCCCGTGACTGCCAAGCGTATGAATCACCGTGAAGCGATCGCCGGTAATTTGTGCCAATGATTTATAGAACTCGTTAAAGAGCGCGCCATCCAGGCAGGGTCGGTCGTCAACACAGGCTTCCGGGTACCGAGCACGATCCACTCGTCGCTCCGGAACGCTGCGACAGACACCCTTGCAATCGGTGTTGTTGCCATACCATTCGACATCGAGTCCCGTCCGCAAGGCGATATCGATCAAGTTATCGCGAGCTTTGGCTTCTTCAGCATCGAACCCCGCTCTACCCAAATCCGAAAAAAGGCAGGGCACCGAAATAGCCGTCGAGGTTCCACAAGAGGCGACCTCGGGAAAGTAGATGAGGTCCTTGATCCGCGAGAGCGCGGGGTTGGTCTCGCGCGCGTATCCACCGAGTGAGAAATTGGCAGCTCGCGCCGTTTCGCCGAGCACAAATACCACCAGCAGCGGCTTTTTGTTGGATACCACCGACATCCGCTTCGCATCCTCGGCGACGCGCGTATACGGAAGGGTCGGCTCGAGCTTGTCGCCGACATGACTGCCGAGACCGGCGATGAAATTGACGGGCACTAACATATGCCGCAGCTCTCGATGATTGCGCAGCAATGAAGCGTGATCCTGGTAGAAAACGCCAGCGATCAGCCCTACACCAACTATCGTCACCGCCAGCGCAATCCCGCGATCTCGAAGCTCTCCGCGCCATGGCTTGAGCGTGACAGGCATCATGAGCAACAGCACCGCGGGCACCACGCCGAGCAAGCCCACTTGCAGCAGCATACGACCGGTGAGTAACTCGAAGCTTTCGGTGGCGTTGGTCTCCAAGACGTTGCGGATCATTGCCTTGTCGATAAGTACGCCGTAAACATCGACGAAGTAGCTGGTCGAAGCAGCGAGTACCAAGACGACAGCAAGCATCGGCTTCGCCAGAGACCGAATCAGAGTCAGCGGCGTGAGAAAGAGATTGGTTGCGAGCCCCGCCAGCAGGAAAAAACTCGCGATAAACATGGCATCCCGCCACTCGCCAACAGGACGAATCTCGAGTAGGTAGCTCCACAGCGGCAAGTTCAGCAGCAGTAGACACCATAAAGAAACCAACGCCGTCAGCGTCGTCAAACCTCGTCTCGAGCGTATCGTCATCAGAAGCTGCTCTTGGTTTCGATAATGATCTGCATGCTCTTGATCGACCGATCGGCTGTTACCAAGACGCAGTCCCACCCCGGCATCCACCAGGATGTCGTGCCGGGAACGATGTCCCGTGATGTTACCCCACGTACCACCGACGTCGACGAATACACCGATCTACGCGCAGTGGACGGACAATTAGACGTACGGACTCGGTCGTGGCTGCCGCGGTATGTCAACCTCGGCGTGATATGGAGCCTGCCCTAGATCTCTCGAACGGCTTTGGCCGCGACCTTTGACCCGGTAATATCGCAACCTCGCTCAAGGGAGAGTTCAATGCGCGCAAAGGTCGTACTCCGTCAACTCGGTATCTTCGTCGCAGCCATCGCGACCATCGCCACCTCCCCCATGCTCACGGCACGCGCTCCCATCGCATTAGCCCCGCAGACAGCGGACTACTGGCCGGGAGCGAACTACGACCCGGCGATTCCCTCCGTGCGCAGCGTGCTCGGCTTCGAAGTAGGCGCTGAGATGGCGCGATACGATCAGGTCAGTCGTTACTTCGAGGCCTTGGCCGGCGCAGCGCCGCAACGTATGCGGGTTTTCGAGTACGGCGAAAGCTGGGAGGGGCGCAAGCTGATCTATGGCGTCATCAGCGACCCGAAGAACATTGTTCGACTCGATGACATCAAGAGCGCGATGACGAGGCTCGCCGATCCACGTCGCCTTCGCCCGGGGGAGGCCGCTTCGATCGTCCAATCGATGCCGGCCGTCGTTTGGCTCTCTCACTCGGTGCACGGTAATGAACCCGGTACCACCGATGCCGCATTGTTGACGGCGTATCACCTGCTCGCCTCGCGCGGTGATCCCCGAGTCGCAAAGATGCTCGAGGAAACGGTGATCGTGATCGTGCCGCTGCAAAATCCCGATGGTCGCGAGCGCTTCATCAACAGTAATCGCGCTGCCCGCGGGTTGGAGCCAGACCCCTCGCCCTTGTCCGCGGAGCGCGATGAACCGTGGCCAGGCGGCCGGATGAATCACTACATCTTCGACATGAATCGCGATTGGTTCACCCAGACACAGCCGGAGATGCGCGCCCACGCCGGCTTGCTGCTGCAGTGGATGCCGGTAGTGGTCGCCGATATTCACGAGATGGGTGCAAATCAGACATTTTTCTTTCCGCCAGAAGCCGACCCGCTCAATCCCCACCTGACCCCGACTCAGCTGAGCAACGTCGAACTCATCGCGCGCAACAACGCTGCATGGTTCGACCGTGTCGGTTTGCGGTATTTCAACCGAGAAATTTTTGACGGTTTCTTTCCAGGCTATGGGAGCGGATGGCCCAACTATCAGGGCGCGAGCGCCATGGTTTATGAACAAGGCTCATCGCGTGGCCTGATCGCACGTCGCGCGGACGGCTCGATGCTGAGCTTCGCGGATACGGTCAAGAGCCAATTCATCGCATCGCTTTCAGCCATCGAGGTTGTCGCCAACAACCGAGCCCGGTTCCTCACCGATTTCGCCAACTTCCGCGCCAGCGCCATCACCGAGGGTCAGCGCGAGCCGGTCAAGTCCTACCTCATTCCCGAACGGCCGGATGCAGACCTGGCAGCGAGGCTCGCCGTCACTTTGGCGCGTAACGGCATCGAAGTTCGGCGCTCCTCGGACTCGTTCACGGCGTGTGGGCGTCGGTTCGATGCCGGCAGTTTCGTGGTCTCCGCCGCTCAACCCACCAAGCGTTTGATTCGCACGTTGCTCGACGAAAAGACCGAAATGAAAGCGGACTTCGTGAAGCGGCAAGAGGAACGCGTCTCCAAAGGCCTGCCGGATGAGATCTATGACGTGACGGCCTGGTCTTTGCCCCTGATGTTCAATGTGCCCGCGGTGCCCTGCAGTGTGGATCCGGTGGTGCGCGGCGAGTCGGTGTCGGGCGATTGGCAGCCGCGTGGGGTTGTCGCCGGTGGATCAACGAACGTCGGTTATCTCGTTGCTTGGGGGAACACTGCTTCCGCGCGCTTCCTGACGGCCGCATTGCGGGCAGGTCTACCCATCAAGTCCTCGAACAAAGAATTCACCCTCGGTGGTGTTCGCTACCCCGCCGGATCCTTGTTCGTGGATGCTGCCTTGGCTTCTGGAAATATTGCGGCAAAAGTCGAAGAGCTTGCGCAGCAAAGCGGCGCGCGTGTCACGGCTGTGACGGATAGCTGGGTCACCGAAGGCCCCAGCCTTGGCTCACCCAACATGTTGCATATGCCGGTTCCGCGGATCGCCTTGATTTGGGATGAGCCGACGGAGCGCTACTCCGCCGGGCATACTCGCTTCGTCCTCGAGCGACAGTTCGGTTATCCAGTGACGCTGGTGCGTGCGCGCCGCGTGAGCACGGCCAATCTAGACGGATTCGATGTCATCGTGATTCCCGGCGAGGGCGGCAGCTACGCCTCCACGTTCGGCAAGTCCGGCGCCGAGAATCTCAAAAACTGGGTGCAACGCGGTGGTGTACTGATCTCGCTCGGTAGCGGAACGCGGTACCTCTCTGATCGCGACGTTGGACTATTGCCGTTGAGGCTGGAGAGCGCTCTGGAGCCGGCAGCGACTGCCAAATCCGACGCGGATAAGTCCGAACCCTCCAAGTCCGGCTCGAAAAGCGATGAGAGTGACCAGCGGGTAGATGCCAAAGAATTGAAGTCGACTGAAGACCTGGAGAAGGCAGAGCGTCCGGCGAAGGCACCACCGCGTCCGGTAGCCGGTGTTCTCGCCCGCGCTGACGTCGAGGAGGAACATTGGTTGACTGCCGGTATCGCGCCGCAACTCCATGTCCTCGTGACGGGCAATGACATCTACGCACCCGTGCGCCTGAATGACGCCGATACTGTGGCGCGTTTTTCGGCCCCGGAAAAGGTTCTGGCGTCAGGCGTGCTCTGGGAAGAGAACCGCCGACAGCTGGCGTTCAAACCGTTCGTTGTCAGCAAAACGACGGGGCGTGGCGTCGTGATCGGTTTTACTGCCGATCCCAACTTTCGCGCGCACATGGCAGGGCTCAACCTCATCTTCCTGAACGCCATCTTCCGCGGCGCCGCCGTCACCTATGATGCGAACACGCGGCGGTGATCATCAAAGATCGAGGAAGGCCCGGATTTTTTCGGCCATAAGCTCTGGAATAACTTCGAATAGCCCAAATCCG
>JBILGD010000002.1:0-50202 GCA_044351225.1 Steroidobacteraceae bacterium | reverse complement strand
CCTCGTGCTCGGCATCCTCATTGTCATCGCGATCCTCTTGTTCGCGCTCGCGCGGGTGGTCGGCAACAACACGCAGCGCACTCATCTGCTCTCTGACCCCAAATACGTCGCCGACGTCGAAAGAAACTTGACGACCGGTCGTGTCGCGGTGACGGGCCAAGACAACTCGGGCCTCGAGATCCTGCCGGCCGCCGGCGCGGTGGTCGCCGAGCTCGCGGTACCGACGGATGGCCCCGGCGTCTATGAACAAGTGTGCGGCGCCTGCCACCTCAACGGCATCGGCGGGGCGCCGCGCTCGGACGACAAGGCCGCTTGGGCGCCGCGTATCGCGCAGGGCAAAGACACGCTCTATCGAAACGCGATCGAGGGCTACACCGGCAAAGGCGGCGTGATGCCCGCCAAGGGCGGTCGTACCGACCTCTCGGACGATCTCGTCCGCGCCGCTGTCGACTACATGGTCACGAAGTCCCAATAGAACGTTCGGTCGGCGCCTCGGCGAAAGCGAGGCGTAGTGCCAACGCCTGCGTCAGGTCTTCGACTTCAATCTCCGCTGCCGCGCGCAAATCGGCCACGCTGCGCGCGATGCGCAACAGTCGATCTTGAGACCGCAGACTCACCGCCCGTATCTGTGGTGATGTGAGCAGATAACGCTGCGCGCGACGCGCCATGCGAACGGTCGCTGCGAGGCGCGGAGCGCTCAAACGCGCGTTGAGACAACCCTGGCGCTCGAGCTGACAAGCACGCGCGGCGGCAATCCGTTCGCGCGTCGACTGCTCGGCAGCGAGCGCCTCTCGGTGACCCTGCCGGAGTCGATGTTCTGCGAGATCGGCGCCACCGACCGCCTCGAGCGCCACCCGCAGATCGAGTCGGTCGAGCAACGGTCCGGACAAGCGGCTGCGATAACGTTCGATGAGCGGCGGCTTGCAGTGGCAACGCGCGGAGCGCGTCCCGTGATAACCGCAGGGGCAGGGATTCATTGCCGCGATGAGCTGAAAACCGGCCGGGTAATCTGCCTGCGCATTGGCTCGGGTCACGGAAACCTGGCCGGTTTCGAGCGGTTCGCGCAGCGCCTCGAGCACGCGACGGTCGAATTCGGGCAACTCGTCGAGAAACAGGATGCCGTGATGTGCGAGGGTGATCTCGCCCGGCGAAGCCCCGGGACCGCCCCCGATGATCGCGCTCGCCGAGGCCGTGTGGTGCGGACGGCGAAACGGCCGACGTGGCAGGTCGCCGCTCGCCGCCGTGGTGGTGGGGTTGGCCGAGGCCGTGGTGTTGAGCGAGGCGATCATCGCGATCTCGAGTGCTTCCGCCAGCGAGGGCGGCGGCAGCAAGCCGGGCAGCCGTTCGGCCAGCATGCTCTTGCCACAGCCGGGCGGGCCCACCAACAGCATGCTGTGCCCGCCGGCGGCGGCGACCTCGAGCGCCACCTTGCCCGCGGATTGTCCGCAGACATCCGCCAGCAACACGGTCGCCTCACGACCCGACGCCTCGGCAGCCGGCATGTCACGCGGCAGCACAACCTTGGGGTTCGGTACGCCACCTTGCAGCCAGGCAATGACCTCGAGCAGGTCGGCCGCGATGGCGGCTGAGACGCCGGGTAACCAACGCAACTCGGCGGCATTGTGTTGCGGCAAGACCACGCGATGACCCGCGGCCGCGGCTGCAGCCGCGGCGGGCAGCGCACCGCGGACCGCGCGCAAATCACCCGCCAAGCCGAGTTCGCCGAGAAATTCGAGTGAGTCGAGATCTTCGGTGGGCCGGATCTGCCCGCCCGCAATCAGCATCCCTACGGCAATAGCCAGATCGAAACGCCCGCCATCTTTGGGCAGGTCGGCGGGCGCGAGATTGACGGTGATGCGTCCAGCGGGAAACTCGAAGCCGGAGTTGACCAGCGCCGCACGCACCCGCTCCTTGCTTTCTTTGACCTCGGTGGCAGGCAGGCCGACGATGTTGAAACACGGCAGGCCTGCGCCGAGATGAACTTCTACATCGACTCGCGGCGCCGTCAAGCCCACCTGTGCACGACAGGTAATGCGCGCGAGCGGCACGGATGATTCAGTTGCGCAGGTCGGGGGGCAGACGGGCCTCGAGCTCGGCGAGTCGCTGCTCGAGCGCCTCGACGCGGGCGCGCGTGCGCTCGAGTACCTTGGTTTGGGCCGTGAACTCGTCGCGCGCGAGCAGATCGAGGCGGGCGAGGTTGGCACGCAGCACGGCGCGGAAATTGTCTTCGAGATCGTGACGCATGTTCTGCACGGTTGGCGGCATGCTCTCGAACAGCCGCCGGGCGAGATCGTCGACGCGGAAATCCATGTTGTGTGCTCCTCGTGGCCGCGGGCGCCGGCCGGTGAATTTGCCCTCAATTGACGCAAGGCGCTCGATCACGAGCGCCAAAACGGTGCGCACCGCAACCCGAAGGTCGCGAAAAACAGCCGTATCAGCCCACTTCCGGGCAGCGTCGAGGTGGCATGGAAAGTGCAAAACCCCGAAGCGGACCGTGCGCTGCGAAGGATAACGCGGGCGGCGGCCGGGAACCGAGCGGCATTAACGCCCGGATCGGGGGAAATCGTCGGCCAAGGGAGCGGGTGCAGCGATGAAACTGATCACCGCCATCATCCGGCCCTACAAGCTCGACGATCTCGAACTGGCTGTTGCGCAGATCGGCGTGCAGGGAATGACCGTCACCGAAGTGCAGGGCTACGGCGCCGAACACGGTCACTCCGAGGTGTATCGCGGTGCGAGTTATCGCATCGAATTCGTGCCGCGAACGCAAGTGCAGATTGCCGTCGACGAATCGATCGCCGAGGCAGTGATCGAGACGATTGCCAACGTGACGCGCACCGGCAAGGTCGGGGACGGCAGGATTTTCGTGACGGATATCGAACAGGCCATCCGCATTCGCACCGGTGAAACCGGTGTCGCAGCGACTTGATTTCTTGGGCGAGCAGGGAGAACAGACATGTTGAACAAGACGCGATGGATCAGCGGCATCATGGCGGGTCTCGCCAGCGCTGCACCGATGTTGGCACTGGCCGAGAACGCTGTGCCCGACAAGGGTGATACGACCTGGATGATGGTGTCGACCATCCTCGTCGTGATGATGATCGTTCCGGGACTGGCGCTGTTCTATGGCGGTCTCGTCCGCTCAAAGAATATTCTCTCGGTGTTGACGCAAGTCTTCACCATCTTTTGTTTGATCTCGGTGCTTTGGGTGATCTACGGCTACAGCCTCGCGTTTGGCGACGGCGGCTCGCTCAACTGGATGATCGGCGATACGACCAAGCTGTTCCTCGCGGGCATCACGCCGGACAGCACGACGGCCACTTTCACGGATGGCGTCGTCATCCCCGAACTGGTGTTCGTCGCGTTCCAGTTGACCTTCGCGGCCATTACCACGGCGCTGATCGTCGGCGGCCTCGCCGAGCGCATCAAATTCAGTGCATTGATGGTGTTCTCGGTGCTGTGGTTCACGCTGTCTTATCTGCCGATGGCGCACATGGTTTGGGCCACCGGCGGCTTTCTGTTCGAGAAGGGTGATCTCGATTTCGCCGGCGGTACCGTGGTGCATATCAACTCGGGTGTTGCCGCGCTGGTCGGTGCGCTCGTGGTCGGCAAGCGCATCGGCTACGGTCGCGATGCCATGCCGCCGCACAACCTGCCACTGACGCTGGTGGGTGCGGCACTGCTGTGGGTGGGTTGGTTCGGCTTCAACGCCGGATCCAATCTCGAAGCAACGGGCATCGCCGTGCTCGCCCTGCTCAACACCATCCTTGCGACCGCAGCAGCCGCGCTCGCCTGGCTGGCGGTTGAGGTGGTGCTCACCAAGAAGCCCTCGATGCTGGGCGTCGCCTCGGGCGCGATCGCGGGACTTGTCGCCGTGACACCCGCCGCTGGCCTGGTCGGCCCGATGGGTGCGCTGGTGCTCGGCGCGCTCGGCGGACTCGCCTGCTTCTGGGGTGTTACCAGTCTGAAGAAATCTTTCGGCTACGACGAATCGCTTGATGTGTTCGGCATCCACGGTATCGGCGGCATTGTCGGTGCGATCGGTACGGGCGTGTTTGTCTCGCCCGCTCTCGGTGGCACGGGCGTCGACGGTTACGAGATGGGCTCGCAAGTGGTGACGCAGACGCTCGGCGTCTTGATCGCCATCGGCTGGTCGGGAACCGTCAGTCTCGTGCTCTTCAAGCTCATCGACATGACGATCGGCCTGCGCGTCACGGAAGAAAACGAACGCGAAGGACTCGACACCACGAGCCATGGCGAGCGTGCCTACTACAACTGACCCCATCACGATTTACAGTTGTCCCCTGTAAAGCCTGGGGCGGCAACCGCGAGGTTGTCGCCCTTTTTTTCAGCCGATTTTTTTCGCCTTGCCGCAGCCTGTTAAGATGCCACGATGCGTGTCGGCTTCCTCGGACTCGGCGCCATGGGTGTGCCCATGGCGCGAAATCTTCACCGGGCAGGGATGCTCGAGGGTGTCTGGAATCGCTCCGCCGAGAAGGCACGGACCCTCGCGAGCGAACTCGCCATAGACGCCGCCACCGATCCGGCGACACTCGCCGCCCACTGTGAGGCGCTCGTGCTCTGCGTGTCGGCGGATGCCGATGTGCTCGAGGTCATGGGTCAACTCGCACCAGCCGTACGTGCAGACACGCTGGTCATCGACTGCTCCACGGTGAGCGCTGATACCGCGCGCCGCGCGGCGACTCTGCTGAGTGCACGCGGGGCTGCCTTCCTCGACTGTCCGGTCAGCGGCGGCGTCGAAGGCGCGCAGAAAGGCAGCTTGGCCATCATGTGCGGCGGCCACGAGAGCGATTTCGAGCGCGCACGCCCCGTGCTCGAAGCCATGGGACGCACCGTGCGCCTCTTCGGCGCGCACGGCGCCGGTCAAGCGACCAAGGCGACCAATCAGATCATGTGTGCCGGCATCATCCGTGCGGTGGCTGAAGCCATGGCCTTTGCGCGCGCGCAGCAGTTGCCGCTCGATCAAGTGGTCGAAACCCTCGGTCAGGGTGCGGGCTCCTCGTGGTATTTCGTCAATCGTGCGCCCTTCATGATCCGCGAGCACTTTCCGGCCGGATTTCGCGTGCGCCTGCACGAGAAAGATTTGCGCATCTGTCGCGACATGGCTGCCGCGAGCGGCGTGGTGTTGCCGGTGGTCGAAGACGTATTGCGCGAATACGCCGAACTCATCCGTCGTGGCCACGGCGATGAAGATATCTCGGCGATGTATCGACTCAAACACGAATTGTTCGCCGCCACACCGAAGGCATGAGTCTCGCCTTTACCAAGATGCACGGACTCGGCAACGATTTCGTGGTGATCGAAGCCAGTGATGATGTCGCCGTGCCGAGCGCGGCCCGTTGGCGCGCCCTCGCCGACCGTCACACCGGCATCGGCTTCGACCAAGCGCTCGTGATCCTGCCGCCGCGGCGCGGCGATGCGCTCGCCTACTATCGAATCTTCAACGCCGATGGTGGCGAGGTTGAACAATGCGGCAACGGTGCACGCTGCGTGGCCGAGTGGTTGCGTCTGCATGGGCGCGTTTCCGCTCGCGGTGACGGCGACGAATCCGCTGTCGTAGTGCGGCTCGATAGTCCGGGAGGGCGAATCGAAGCGAGCTTCGGCGACCCCGGCACCGTGGCGGTCAACATGGGTGTGCCTCGCTTTGCAGCCGCCGGCGAAACCAGTCTCGATCTCGACGGTACGGCGGTGTACTTCACGCAAGTCTCGATGGGCAATCCGCACGCCGTATTGCAGATCGACGATGTTGATACCGCACCAGTCGCAACGCTCGGCGCCCGCCTCGAGTCGCATCCGTTCTTTCCCGAGCGGACTAATGTCGGTTTTCTGCAGATCGTCGATCAGGGCCACGCACGTCTGCGGGTCTTCGAGCGCGGTGTCGGTGAAACGCGCGCCTGTGGTACGGGCGCTTGCGCAGCGATGGCGACGGCGCGGCGAGTCGGTCTGCTCGGCGAGGCCGCGCGCATCAGCCTGCCGGGCGGCGATCTCGAACTGCGCTGGCCCGGGGAAGGCGCGTCGCTGTGGATGACGGGACCCGCCGTATTGGCGTTCCGCGGACAGGTCGATGGTGGATCATGATCGCAGCCATGGACGCGATCGCGGAATAATTTTTTGGAGTTTTCAAATATGGTGAGTGCGGACGATGTGGCGCGTTATCTCGAGCAGCATCCGGATTTCTTTGAACAGCATCCGCAGCTGCTCGAAGGCCTGCATGTGCCGCACGGCGGCAATGGTACGGTGTCGCTGGTCGAACGCCAGCTCAAGGTGCTGCGCGAGCGACAGGCAGCCGGTCGTGAACGCCTCGCCGAACTCGTGCGCGTGGCGCGCAGCAACGAAGCGCTGGCAGAGCGCATCCACAAACTCGCGATGCGCTTGCTGCATGCCCGCTCTGCAGACGATGTACGCGCCCAGATCGAAGTATCGATGCGCGAAGATTTCGCGGTGACGCACCTGCGTCTCGTGCAGGAGGGCGCACAACTCGCCGAGCTTGAATCTTTGCTCTCTTCTGGCAAGCCGCGCTGCGGACATTTTTCCTTGGCACAACGCAAGGCCCTCTTTGGCGAACGAGGCGAGTCGCTGGGATCCATGGCAATCGTGCCGATCGGCTCCGGTGCCTCGCAGGGCGCGCTGCTGCTCGGCAGCGAGGATGCCGATCGCTTCAACCCGGCCATGAGCACGGACTTCCTCGCACGCATCGGCGAGATGACCGGGGCCGCGCTCGGTCGCGCAGGTCTCGAGCCTCGGGTGTGACACCGCAGTCGCTGCGCTGGCGAGAGCTCTTCGGCAGCCATCTCGGCAGCGAGCGGCGCCTGTCGGCGCACACCGTGCAGAACTATCTGCGCGAACTCGATGCATTGATCGCATGGTGCGATGCCAACGGTCTCACCGACTGGCAGAGTCTGGACGCACAGCACCTGCGACTCTTTGCCGCTCGATCACACGCTGGCGGACTCGCGCCGCGCAGCGTGCAGCGGCGGCTGTCGGCGGTGCGTACCTTTCTGCGCTATCTGCAGCGCGAGCGTGTGCTGACGCACAATCCGGCGGCGGAAGTGCGCGCGCCAAAGATCAAACGCTCACTCCCCGAAACACTGGACGTCGACCAGATGAGTCGACTGCTCGACATTCCGGGAACTGATGCTTTGTCGGTGCGCGATCGGGCGATCATGGAACTCTTCTATTCGTCGGGCTTGCGACTCGCCGAATTGATTGGGCTCGACCTCGGTGCGCTGGATGCGACCGATCGTACGATTCGCGTCAGCGGCAAGGGCAACAAAACCCGCATCCTGCCCGTGGGTCGCAAGGCTCTCGAAGCCCTTGAAAAATGGCTCGCGGTACGCGGCGCACTCGCAGCCATCGGCGAAATGGCCTTGTTCGTCGGCCGCAACGGTCGGCGTGTGGGGCAGCGCACGATCCAGCTGCGCATTGCGCGATGGGCGCGCCTGCAGGGTCTGCCCATGCACGTACATCCGCATCTGTTTCGTCATTCTTTTGCTTCGCATCTGCTCGAATCCAGCCAGGATCTTCGCGGCGTGCAGGAGTTGCTCGGCCACGCAGACATCGCGACCACTCAGGTGTATACCCACCTTGATTTCCAGCATCTCGCCCGCATTTATGACCGCACGCATCCGCGGGCAAGGAAAAAGACATGAGCGAAGGATTCAATCCGCATGGCACTACCATCCTCGGCGTTCGTCGCAATGGCGTAGTCGCCATCGGCGGTGACGGCCAGGTCACCCTCGGCAATACCGTCATGAAAGGCAACGCCCGCAAGGTGCGCCTGCTCGGACAAGGCAAGGTCATCGGCGGTTTCGCCGGCGGTACGGCTGACGCATTCACGCTGTTCGAACGCTTCGAAGGGAAGCTAGACAAATTCGGCAATCTCACGCGTGCTGCGATCGAGCTCGCCAAGGACTGGCGTGCGGACCGCTATCTGCGTCGGCTCGAGGCGCTGTTGCTGGTCGGTGACCCGCAAAAACTGTTTGTGATTTCGGGTAACGGCGATGTGATCGAGCCGGAGCACGAACTCGTCGCCATTGGCTCAGGCGGCGCCTTTGCGCAGTCCGCGGCGCGCGCGCTGGTGGAGAACACCGAACTTTCCGCCAGAGAGATCGTCGAGCGCTCGCTCAACATTGCCGCCGACATCTGTATCTACACCAACCGCAACCTCGCCATCGAGGAGCTGCGCGCATGAGCACGCCGGCCCGAGAGCTCACGCCGCGGCAGATCGTCGGCGAACTCGACAAGCATATCGTCGGTCAGGACTCGGCAAAAAAAGCCGTGGCCATCGCGCTGCGCAATCGCTGGCGGCGCATGCAGATCGAAGAAGGACTGCGGCAGGAAATCACGCCAAAGAACATTCTCATGATCGGGCCAACCGGCTGTGGCAAAACCGAAATCGCGCGCCGTCTCGCCCGGCTTGCCAACGCGCCCTTCGTCAAGGTCGAAGCCACCAAGTTCACCGAGGTTGGCTATGTGGGCCGCGACGTCGACTCGATCGTCAAGGAACTCGCCGAGGTCTCGATCAAATTGACCCGCGATGCGGAGATGGCGCGAGTTCGTGACCGCGCAGCCGATGCCGCTGAAGAGCGCATCCTCGATGCCTTGCTGCCGAAGCCGAAGCTGATGGGTTTCTCCACCGACGAACCCGTGCAGCCGCGCGATGCCGACACACGCCAAAAATTTCGCAAGATGCTGCGAGAAGGGGCGCTCGATGAGCGCGAAATAGAACTCGAACTGCGCAGTAGTATGGCCGGCATGGATATCGTCGTGCCGCCCGGCATGGAAGAGATGCAGCAACAATTGCAGAGCATGTTCCAGAACCTCGGCGCAGGCAAAACCCGCGCCCGCAAAATGAAGGTGCGCGAGGCTGCCAAACTGCTGGTCGACGAAGAAGCGGCGAAGATGCTGAACGAAGAGGAAATCCGCGCCGCGGCAGTGCGCAACGCGGAGCAGAACGGCATCGTTTTCATCGACGAAATCGACAAGGTCTGCCGACGGCAGGACACCTATGGCGCCGATGTCTCGCGCGAGGGCGTGCAACGCGATCTGTTGCCGCTCGTCGAAGGTTGTACCGTCAATACCAAGTACGGCCCGATCAAAACCGATCACGTCCTCTTTATCGCCTCGGGCGCGTTCCATGTGGCCAAGCCCTCTGATCTGATCCCGGAGTTGCAGGGTCGCTTCCCGATCCGCGTCGAACTCGAGCCGCTCAAGGTCGAGGACTTCGTGCGCATCCTCACCGAACCGGACGCCTCGCTGACCACGCAGTACGCCGCCTTGTTGCGTACCGAGGGCGTAGAGGTCGATTTCTCCGCCGCAGGCGTGCGTCGGCTCGCCGAGATTGCCTTTCACGTCAACGAACGCACCGAAAATATCGGAGCGCGTCGACTGCACACCGTGATGGAACGTCTGCTGGAGGAGCTCTCGTACGATGCCAACGAACGCGCCGGCAGTCTGATTTGTATCGATGCCGATTATGTCGATGCCAGCCTCGGCAAGCTCTCGCAGGATGAAGATCTCAGTCGGTTCATTCTTTGAACGATCTCGCACTGGGTATCGTTGTTGTCGTTTTTCTGGCGGTACCCGCCTCGCTGCTGCTGCTCGTACTCGCCGACGTCATCCGACTCGAAGGTGAAGGCGCACGCCGACGCTGGATAAGATTCTGCCTCGGGGCGCTCGCCGTTCCGGCCAGCGTACTGCTCGGCATTGCCGCCTGGGGCGCCGCGGGCGCGGCACATCTCGAGCCGCTCTGTCAGGCCTATGCGACGCCGGAGTATCGCGCGAGCGGACGGATCGATGCCGAGGCGGTTTTGCTTGATGCAAAATCCCCGCAGGACGAGCAAGCGGTGGTCGCGGCGATTGCCGGACCCCCGTGGGCTCGGCACTTCGGCCGGGATGGTTTACCCCGCCTGATTATCGACCCGGACGATGCGGAGGCGTCGACGAGCACACTGGCACTTGAGGTGCGGCGCGTCACACATCATAAAAATCTTTGGTTCGAGGTGACGATGGAGCGCTTCCGACTCGTCGATCGCGAGTGGGGCACGGTACTCGCCGAAGGGGATGAACTTTGGATCGACGCAGGACGCGCACGACACCATTGCGGCATCGTCAGCGGCACGACCGTCGTCGACCGAGATCGATCGCCGTGGCCGGACGGCGCGGGCGTCGCCCGCTTCGTCGCCCGCGGGCTGCTCCCGGCTCCCCTCAAACCATGAAGCCGAGATTACGTGCCGAAAAATTGTTGATGCTGGGCGCGACTTTGGCGAGATCCTGATCCGGCACGCCGAACCAACTGGCGAGCGTGGCGGCATATTGATCTGCCGAGGTCGTCGGAATGATTCGCCCGCCGCCGACATCCCACGGACCGCCCGTCTCGAGCACGGGATATGTTCCATAGAAACGACCGCCACGCACCGCGCCACCGGCGACCAACTGGATGCCACCCCAGGCGTGATCAGAGCCATCGCCGTTCGAGGTGAGCGTTCTGCCGAAGTCGGAATGCGTGAACAGCGTGACGTTCTGACCCATGCCGATTTCATTGAGCGCATCATGAAACGCTCTGATCGAGGTGCTGATATTGGCGAGCAAGCCGGGTTGATCAGCGACCAGATCGTCATGCTGATCGAAGCCACCCGCCGAAACGAAGAATATCTGTCGCGAGAGCCCGAGGTTCTGGCGCATCGATATGATCTTGGCAACGGTGCGCAACTGTTGCTGCAGCGCCGAGAGGTTCCCGGTGTTCGGCAGCGCATTGAACGAATAGCTGCCAGCGATCGCTGCGCTCAGTCGATCGGCGAATTGCACCGCTCGCTGTTGCACGCCGGCGTAGGCCCTCTCGTAGACCGTGTTGGACGTCGAGGACAGCGCGCCGGTCAACACCGACTCGAACGCCGCGCGCCTTGATGGACCGACGCCGGTCGTCGGAAAGGCGGTAAAGGATGTCGGGCCATTGGCGCCCATGACGTAGGGCTTGGCGATTTCACCGGCGTGAAAATAGGTCTGTCCGGCGAGCGAGACGTTCATCGACAGCGCCTGATTGCCGGTCTGCGCGTTCAGCACATCGGCGACTCGACCCGCCCAACCCGACTTCAGCGTCGCACGCCCGCGCAGGCTGTGCCATTGGTCCTGTTGATCGTTGTGCGAAAACAGCTGCGGCGGCAATGCATGGCCGAGCGTGGCTGCGCTTTGGTACTGAGTCTTGGTGGTGGGTCGGATCAGCGGCCCGACATTCGCCATGACGGCGAGGCGGCCGGCACTGAATAGCTCGCGCGTACCGCTCATGCTCGGGTGGAAGCCGAAAGTCGGATCTCCAGCGCTCTGGCCCTGCAGCGTGACCGGAAGCAGTACCGTGCGATCGATGGCGAGGCTCGATGCCGTGCCGCCACCGCGCGAACGCGCATAAGCGTTGTATTCGGCGGTGCTCGTCGGCACCACCATATTCCACGAGTCGTTGCCGCCAAACAGGAACAGACAGACCAACGCCTTGTAGTCGGCGAAGCCCCCCGTGCCGCTCATCTGCGCATGCACCGTATCCGCCGTGCGACCGAAAGCGTAGGCAGCGCCGCCCGCAGCAGCGGCCTTGAGGAATTTGCGTCGCAGGCGATTCATGGGTGCTCCGTTTCAGCGCTGCAGCGCGAACTCTGGCGAGGTCACGACAAAGAAAATGGCGTCCGCCGTGCGTGTGCCCAATGCCGTGGTCGGGCTGGTGGTAGTCGGCACAACGGTCCGTTCGATTTGCGCTTTGGCCTGCGCCTTGAGCGTCGGCGACAGCAGCGTCGCACTGCCAAGCAGACGCTCGGCCACCCGGTTGATCAACGCCTCGCTGTCGTTGGCGGTCATCATGTCATCGGCCGTGTTGATGTACATCAGATCGGCGCCTCGGGTACCCGCCGCTTGAGTACGCGCCTGCACCTGAGTCCAGAAGAAGTTGGCAATCTGCGTGTTGAGATATTCAGTCGCGAGTTGCATCTCGGGCGCGACCCGCCCCGCATCGGCAATCTCGCCGGGCGGTGCATAGAACGGACTGAAAAAATTGAACACCGAGGGCGAACTGCCCTGCGCCTGCCCGAACACCGCATTGATGCCGCCGGTAAAATTGACGGCAGCGCCGAAGCGACCGGAATCGGCCTTGGCGTCGTAGGCGCGCCAGAACTGCGTGAGTCGCAGCAGCGGTTCCTTCAATTTTCCCGCGACCGAAACAGTGGCACCGGCGGGCGGATTGCGCGCTTCCGAATCGAGCAGGACGGCCTTGATCACCGCCTCGAGGTTGCCGCGTCGACCGGCGCCATCGTTGTTGAACTTCTCCGCTACACGCTGCACGTAGGCCGCCGAGGGATTGCTCGTCACCAGTTTCTGGATCAGTTGCTTGCCGATGAACGGACCGACATTGGGGTGGTTGAATACGTTGTCGAGCGCATCCTGCAAATCTTTGTCGCCACCCTGGCCCGCCGGGATAGTAGCGTTCGGCAGGGCAACGCCCGAATAGGCGAGCACCACCTTGGTGCCGGGCTCGTGCTGCTCGGGATAAAGGCGCATCGGCCTCACCTGGTTATAGCCCGGACCCGGCGCAAGTTGCGGGCGAGTGTTGGCAAAAGTGCAGGTCGGCAACGTCGAGGGGCAGTCCCACCTCCAGCCGGTGAAGACGCGCGCAAAACCCTCGATGACGTTCTGGTCATAGGTAGACAATGGCTGACCCGACGCATCGAGCTTGACCGAACCGTCCAGGTTGAGCTGCACGAGACCGATGCTGAAGAGCTGCATCATCTCGCGCGCATAGTTCTCGTCGGGTCGCAGATTGGTGTTGGCCACGGCACGCTGATTGCCGAGCATCGAGAGATAAACGCCCATCGCCGGATGCAGCGTCACCTCCTCGAGCAGTTTGCGGAAATTGCCGAAAGCATTGCGCGCCAGCATGTCGTGAAAATCGGCCGTGGCGTTCGGCAGGTTCTGCAGCGCGCCCACCTGCGACACCACAAAGATTTCGGAAAGCGCAAAGGCGACGCGTTGGCGCAACTGGTCCTGACCGGTCAGGGCATTCGCAAACCATCGCTCCAGGCGCACGGCGTTGAGCGAACCGATGTTGAAATTCGCCGGTACCGGATTCGGATATGCCGCTTCGACCGCGGGCAAGAGCAGCGAGGCTTCGAGACCAATCTGCGCATCGAGCCAGCGCGTGTAGGCGGTGTTGGAATCACCGAGCGCAATCAGCCTCGCGGCCTCCGCTTCGGTCGCGCCGAAGGTCGTTTGATTGAGAAAGCGGAAGGCCTCGACCTTGCTGATCGGGGGTGCCGACGGTGCAGACGAAGTTGTGGGGCTCGTGGTCCCTGAGCCACCCCCACCGCCGCCGCCACAGGCGCTCAGCACGGCCATCATGGACAGCAGTAAAAATCGCCGTGTGGCAGTCAGAAACTCGCGCAGAGAGTGCATGCCGCCGAGCTTATCGCGACGCAGTGCGCCGGAGGAACCACCTCCCGTGCAAAGTTTGGTCAGCAGCTAGGGTCAGGAATAATGTTGCGCGGCCAGCAAGTCGAGCCGCTGTTCGAAGTCGCCCCCGGTGGGCAACAGCAAACACCCGTCCGGAATTTCATCGGCCGTCAACATGCGGGCGGCAACGCCACCGACCCACACCTCGCAACGTCCCCGCAACTCGTCAGTCAATTCGCGCAACTGGGCAAGCGCGGGTACTTCGTTTTCGGGCATGACCAACGAGACGAGCACCGCGCGCGCATCCACTTCGAGAGCAAACCGGGCGATTTCGCGCGGCGGCACATCGACCCCGAGGTAGTGGGTGCGGAACCGGCGCGTGGCGGCCAGCCAGCTGCACATCAGGATGCCAAGCTCATGGCGCTCGCCCGACAGCGTCGCGAGCACGAGGCAGGGGCCGCCTTCAGAGCGCAGGTAGCCACGCGAGACGCTGATGATGAGTCGCCGCACGATGTCGGTGACCATATGCTCTTGGGCGATCGACACCTCGCCGCGATGCCAGCGTTCGCCGACTTCGCGTACCAGCGGCACCAGTACGGTGTTGACCACCTCGTTCGGGGGCAGCAAGGCGAGCGCCGAGGTCAACACCTCTTCGACGCCTGCAGGATCCGAGTGTTCAGCGGCGTCCAGCGCCCGTTCAACGTATGACTGCCCACGGGCAGGACCGGGACGCGCCTGCCCGCCAGAATCGGCGACCAGCTTGGCGAGATCTTCCTCGCCAAGGCCCGCCAAGCGACTGATCGTGTGCCCAAGCTCGGTGGCCGTGCGCAACAGGCGCAGGCGGGCAACGTCTGCGGCCGAATAGGTGCGGCGCCCTGAGGAGTCGCGGGAAGGCCGAACGACCTCGTAGCGGCGCTCCCAGGCGCGCAGGGTCTCGACCGACAGCCCCGTGGCCTGGGCGACTGCCTTGATCGTGAATTGACCCGAAACGGTCACCGTTGCGTACTGTGTCATGTCTTGTTCAGCTTCTGTACAACCTTTGCCTGTACAACATATTGACAAAAACGCCGCGCCCTGTCATCCTTCATTTCAGTTGACACCCAAAGCGTACGCCGGACAGCGGTACGCCCCCTCGAAAAAACGGAGTACTGCCATGATTCGCATCAATGCCAAAGCCTCGATCGCCGCCGCCCTTTTGGGCGTCGCCTCGCTGGCCGCCCAAGCCGCCGGTAACTCGACTGTGCTCGATGTTGCCAAGCAGAAGGGCAACTTCAACACGCTCGCCAAGGCCATCGAGGTCGCCGGCCTGCAGGACGCACTGACCGCCAACGGTCCGGTGACGATCTTCGCGCCGACCGACGAAGCCTTCGCCAAGCTGCCGCCCGCCCAGCTCGAGGCGCTGCTGCGTCCCGAGAACAAGGACCAGCTGGTCAAGATCCTCACCAACCACGTGGTGCCGGGAAAGGCCCTCGAGAGCGAGGACATGAAGCGCACCCGCAGCGCCAAGACGGTGGCCGGTGAAGAAGTGAAGTTCGAGCTCGTCCGTGGTCGCCTGCGCGTTGATGGCGCCCGCGTCACGGGTGACTACAACGCCGACAACGGCGTGGTCGTTGCCGTCGACAGCGTGTTGCTGCCGAACTGATCGATTTGAAGGACACGGCACCCGGATCATGGGCGCCGTACCGGACACGGAAGTCCGGATGTAAGGAAACACCCCCGTCCAGGGATGCGCCGGGCGGAGTGGATCGCAAGGTCCACTCCGCCCCGGACATTTTTGGGCCCCGTATCTTTAGCGCGGCCGCATCCCACTGGCTGAGCCCATTCCACTAGGTGAGCAAGCCGCCGCGCCCTGACGGGCCTTCCGGCGCGCATCGTTAAGATGCGGCGGTGTTCAAGACCACTACCGTCGGCAGTCTGCCGAAACCCGATTGGCTCGCCGAACCCGAAAAGCTTTGGGCAGCCTGGCGCCTCGAGGGCGATCCGCTGCAACGCGGCAAGGAGCGTGCGGCACTCGAGTGGCTGCGCGAACAGGAAAACGCAGGGCTCGACATCGTCGGTGATGGCGAACAGTTCCGCATGCACTTCGTGCACGGATTCCTCGAGCGCATCGACGGAATCGACTGGAATCGCAAGACGCGGATGGGCATCCGCAACAACCGATACGAAGCTGACGTACCCACGGTCACAGGCCCGCTGTCGCGCCCGCAGGCCGTGCATGTCAGCGATGCCGCCTTCATGCGTGCGAATACGGATCGAGCGCTCAAGATCACCCTGCCCGGTCCGATGACGATCTGCGACACGCTGGCCGATGGTCATTACGGCCGTCGCGCCGATATGGCGATGCGTTTTGCGGAACTGCTCAACGAGGAGGCTCGTGAAATCGAGGCCGCGGGTGCGGATGTCATCCAGTTCGACGAACCGGCATTCAATGTTTTCCTTGACGAGGTGCGTGACTGGGGCTTGCCGGCGCTCGAGCGTGCCATGCAGGGTCTGCGGGCGACTACCGTGGTGCACATCTGCTACGGCTATGGCATTGAAGCCAACATCCGCTGGAAAGAATCGCTCGGCGATCAATGGCGTCAGTACGAACAGATCTTTCCGTGGATCAATGCCAGCAGCGTGCGTCAGGTCTCGCTGGAGTTCGCCGGATCGCGCGTACCGCACGAGGTACTGCGGCTGTTGCCCGACAAAGAATTGCTGGTCGGCGCCATCGAAGTATTGCCGGGCAAACTCGAAAGTGCCGAAGAGGTCGCCCACAACATCCTCGAGGCGACCCGTCACGTCGAAAAATCCCGCCTGCTGCCCTGTACCAACTGCGGCATGGCGCCGCTGTCTGCGGAGCTCGCGCGCGGCAAGCTGCACGCGCTCGGCGCGGGTGCGGCAATCGCGCGTCAGCGCATTCAAGCGCATCTGTAAGGGAAGAAAACCGCATGGATCTGCAGTTGAACGGGAAACGGGTGGTGCTGTGCGGGGCGGCGGGTGTACTCGGCAGGGCGATCGCCACGAGTCTCGCAGCCGAAGGCGCGATGCTCGCGTTGCTCGGCCGTGATCTGCAGACCTTGCAAGCCCTTGCGACTTCGCTCGCCCCTGAGACCACGACGCATCGAGCGATCGGCTGCGATTTGTCGAATGCCGAGTCGGTCGACGCCGCCATCGATCAGGCGGAAAAATCTTTGGGCGGCATCGATGTGTTCGTCTCGGCAGCGGGCGCTGCGCAGGGCGGCGTGTTCTGGGAAATCGACGATGCGGCCTGGCGCAGCAATCTCGAGGTCAAACTATTCGGCACTATCCGCGTGCTGCGCGCCGTGGCGCCGCGGATGATCGCCCGTCGCGGCGGGCGTATCGTGCTGGTGGTCGGCAACTCGGCACGTCAACCCGAACCACGCATGCTGCCGGGCGCTGCGGCCAATGCGGCGCTGCTGGCCATCGTGCGCGGACTCGCCGAAGAACTCGGACCTCACGGTGTCGCCATCAATGCGGTCAATCCGGGTCCGGTGCGCTCCTCGCGCTGGGATACCTTGATGCAGAGCGCAGCGAGTCGCGAGGGCATCACTACCGCAGAGGCCGAAGCGCGCTTTCTGCAAAAGACGGCACTGCGCCGCCTCGCGAGCGCCGAAGAAATCGCCCAGCACGTCACCTTCCTCGCTTCACCGGTAGCGGCGCATCTGACCGGCACCTCTCTCACCATCGACGGCGGAAGTACCAAATCACCATGACCGACCAACTTGGATATCGCGGCCGAATCGCCATCGTCGTCCCCTCGACCAACACCAGCTGTCAGCCGGAATGCGAAATGCTGCGGCCGCGCGGTATCACCAATCACCTTGCCCGCATCAGCATCAAGGAGCGCCCGCTCACCACCGAACAGGCCTTCATGGAACACGTGCAGGCGATGCGCGATGGCATGCGTACCGCGATCGATCAGGTAATGACCTGCCAGCCGACACACGTGATCATGGGTGTGGCGCTGGAGGCGTTCTGGGGCGGCGTGGCCGCGGCAGACGAACTGCAGCGCGAACTCGTCGAGCGTGCCGGCGTCGGTGTGTCGATGGGCTCGACCGCCACCGTGACGGCGTTGCGTCGACTCGGCGCCAAATCGATTGCGGTACTGACGCCACACCAACCGCGCGGTGACGAGCAGGTACGACGCTATTTCGAGGAAGCAGGTTTCGCGATCCCCCGGCTGATCGGCCTCAAGTGCCCCTCGCCCGTGCAGATCGCCCACACCACGCGCCGACAGGTCATCGATGCGCTGCGCTCGCTCGATGGCAGCGACGTCGATGCCGTCGTACAGGTCGGCACCAATCTGGCCGCCATCAACACCTGCGCCGAAGCCGAACGCTGGTTCGGCAAACCGGTGCTGGCCATCAATGCGATCACTTATTGGGATGCGCTACGTCGCTCCGGTATCGAGGATCGCGTTGCGGGATACGGGCTCACGCTCGAGACTTTTTGAGTCGTGACTGTTCCGGTACTCATCGCGGGCGGCGGGCCCGCAGGCATGGCCACCGCACTCTTTCTCACCGCGCAGGGTGTGCCCGTCGTGCTCTTCGAGCGCAGCGCCGCGCCGCATGCCGATCCGCGTGCGGCCACGTATCATCCGCCGTCACTCGAGATGCTCGAGCCCTCGGGCGTGACGGACGAACTGCATCAACGCGGCATCATTGCGCGCACCTGGCAGTATCGCGACCGACGCGAGGGCGTGATCGCCGAGTTCGACCTGCAGGCGCTCGCCGGCGAAACACGTTACCCGTATCGACTGCAGTGCGAGCAGCACAAGCTCGTCGCGATGCTCGAAAAACGCGTCGTCGCTTCGCCGCTCGCCAAGGTCGTTCACGGCGTCGAAGTGACGGCGGTGTCACAAGATGACTCGGGGGTGCGGGTCGAACTGCAGGACGAGCAGGGGAATCGACGATGGCATGCCGGCAGCTGGCTGGTCGGTGCCGATGGTGGTCGCAGCGTTGTGCGCAAGAGTCAGGATATCGAGTTTCGCGGCTTCACTTGGCCCGAACGCTTTCTCGTAATCACCACCACCTTCGACTTCGCGCCGCTGGGCTTCGCGTACAGTTCGTACACGATGGATCCGGTCGAATGGACGGCCACCTTCAAGATACCGGGCGAGGACGAGCGCGGTATCTGGCGCAGTGTCTTTCCGACCAACCCCGAAGACGACGAGCGCGACTTGCTCGACTTCGATCGTGCCACCGAACGCCTCGCCGCCTTCGTGCCCGAGAGCCGACGCGGTCAGGTGATCCACACCAATCTTTATGCGGTCCACCAACGCGTCGCCGCGACCTACCGTCGAGGTCGCGTGTTGCTCGCCGGCGATGCCGCCCATGTCAACAATCCGCTCGGCGGCATGGGCCTCAATTTCGGACTGCATGATGCACACAATCTCGCCGGCAAGCTGGCCGAGGTCTGGCGCGGCGCCGATCCTGCGCTGCTCGATCGCTACGACCGACAACGGCGGGCCGTCGCCGAGCAATATCTGCAGACCCAAACCATTGCCAACAAACAGACGCTGGAAGAAACCGATCCTGCCAAGCGCGCCGCCCGCCAGGCCGATATGCGGGCGATCGCGGCGGATCCGCAACGAACTCGGCAGTACCTCTTGCGCACCGCCATGATCGAGGGTCTGCGCGCCGCCGCGGCGATCGATTGAGCGACTGCGGCAACCGGCGGGTACCACGCTACAATGTTCGTCGCGGGTCATCGCGCGAAACGAATACGGGGTAGCGTTTCCTTGAAGAGTTGGCTCAGGCGCAGTCTGATCGCTGCAGGCATTCTGTTGGCGCTGCTCGCCACGTTCTCACTCGAATTTCTGTCCTTCGGCGGCCAGTTCCGCGAGCTGCAGCCGCAAACGCCGGGCGAATGCACGACGCTGCCACTGCCGGCGAGCGCCGAAGATATCCAGATCGATCGCAACCGCAGCATCGCCTATCTCTCCTCGCTCGATCGACGCGCGCTCGTTACCGGCGCCGAGGTCCTCGGCGATGTACTGCAGATCGATCTCGCCGCCGATCCCTTGCGACTCGACAAGGCGCTGGAGTCGGCGCCGCCATTTTTCAGGCCGCATGGCATGGCGTTGTATCGCATGGGGGACGGCAAGCTGCGTCTGTTCGTGATCAGTCATCCACCCGAGCAGCCGCACACCGTCGAAATCTTTGAGCAGTCGCCCGCCGGACGATTCGTCCATGTGGAGACGGTGCGCGATCCACTGCTGGTATCGCCCAATGCCATCGTCGCCGTCGGGCCCCGTCAGTTCTACGTTGCCAACGACAAGGGCGCGAGCAATGTCTGGCAACGCCTCCGCGAATCGCTGCTGCGTGCCGGTCTCTCGACACTGGTGTTTCATGACGGTACGACGAGCCGCATCGTCGCCGGTGGCCTGAAGAGTGCGGTCGGCCTCGGAATCTCGCCGGATGGGCTGCGCTTGCATGCGGCCGAGACCTTGGGCAAGCGTCTCGCCGAATATTCGCGTGACCCGCTGACCGGTAACCTGACGTTCACGCGTCACATCGAACTCGATGGCTCACCGGACAACGTGAACGTCGACGTCGATGGCACGCTGTGGATCGCCGTACATGCGCGGCTGCTTGACCTCATCCGCCACTTCGGTGATCCGCAACATCACGCGCCGACGACCGTCGTGACCTACGCAAACGACGCGGTTCGGCCGGTGTATGTCGAGGACGGCTCGAACATCTCGGCGGGCAGCGTCGGTGCCGTGTTCGACGGACGGCTCTATATCGGCTCGATCACCGAGCCTGAATTGCGTATCTGCCGATTGCGTTGACGGGACGATGCGGGTTTAGGTTTATGAGGGTCGCCCGCGAGGCGGCCAGAAAAATTTGAAGCCGTACGCGGCTCGCGGTAAAACTGAGGCAACAAGAGGGGTGTTCTCCATGGGTATCAATCGTCGCGAGTTTGTCGTTGCCTCCGCCGTCTCGGCTGCTGTCGCCGGCTGGTCCTCGTCGGCCTATGCTGCGGGCACGGGTGATCCCGATGTGATCGTCATCGGCGCCGGCTTGTCCGGTCTCGAAACCGCGCTCACCCTCGAAGAAAACGGCCTGAAAACCTTGACGCTCGAAGGCCGCAATCGCGTCGGCGGTCGCGTCTATACCCTGTTCGACGTGCCGGGAAACCCGGAGGTGGGCGGCAATACCATCGCCAATGCCTATGGGCGCTGCATCGACGCGGCGGCACGCAACAACATCGAAATCGTGAATCTGGCGCCGCGGCTGTTCGCCAATCGAGCGGGTCAGGAGATGTTCCTCGGCGGCGAACACATCCCACTCAAGGATTGGCCCACTCACCCGCGCAATCCGTTCGTCGGCCAACAAAGAAAACTCGCCCCATGGGCTTGGGCGGATTCGCTCTTCAAGCAACATATGCCGTTCCGCGATCTCGAGAACTGGCACGACGCTGCGCACGCCAAATACGACATCTCGGTCCACGAATTCCTGAGCTCGCACGGCGCCAACGACGCCATGATCCGACTCGGCTTCGACACCAACATCGCCTATGGCACCACGGCGCACGACGTATCGTTGCTGCAGCAGGCTTTTGCCGATCATTGGCAAAACGTGAATCGCGGCGCCTTGATGGCCTTTTCGCGCACGGGCGCCGCGAATAATCCGCCAGCCGCCGGGTCGCAGGCCGCGGCAGGCTCAGCACGTCCCGCCCCGGGAGCCACGTCTGCACCACCCGGGCTGCTGATCGGCGCGTTCAAGGGCGGCAACCAGAATTTGCCCATGGCGATGGCGCGGCGGCTGAAGGGTGATCTGCTGCTCGATCGTCGCGTAATCGCCATCGACGTCGACGCCACGAGTGCCAAGGTCACCTGCAGCGACGGCAAGGTCTACAAGGCCAAGGCCGTGGTGTGCTCGATGCCGTTCTCCACGCTACGCCACGTCGCCATCAACCCACTGCCCGAACCGGTGCAGCACAAGGCAATCCAGACGCTGGGCTACATCCCGATCACGCAGTTCCATCTCGTTTCGAAGCGGCCGTTCTGGCTTGATGACGGCATGTCGCCCTCGATGTGGACCGACGGTCCGCTCGGTCTCGTGCTTGCACAAAAGTTTGGCAAGACCGACGACGAAGTCACGAGCCTCACCGTATGGGCCCGTGGCTTGAATGCACAGTTCGTCGATCGTCTACCGGCCGAAGAAGCCAAACAGCTGATCATTGCCGAGTTCGCGAGACTGCGTCCGGCCTCAAAGGGTCAGCTCACCGTGGCCGGCATGCACTCCTGGGCGGCAGATCCTTTTGCCGCGGGCGACTGGGCGATTTTTCAGCCCGGTCAGGTACGCGAGCTGCGCGCGGCCATCGCCAAACCGCATCAACGACTCTTCTTCTGCGGCGAGCACACCTCGGTCGGCAGTCGCGGCATGGAAGGTGCTTTCGAATCCGCCGAGCGCGTCTCGCTCGAGGTGCTTCAGGCGATTTGACGGGGTACAGCCGTCGAACGCGCACGCCAAAGAATCAGCCACCAGAAGCCGAAGAACGACAGCGACATCCAGCAGAACTCGTGCATGCCCCAGCGCTCGACGCCGAGGCGTGCCACGTTCTCGAAAGCGATGAACGCCACGGTGTATGCCACGGCACCGCCGAGTGCGCCGGCTTTCCAGGCGAGTGAACGTGGGCGACCACGCACGCCGATCATCCACCACGCTACAAGATAAAACACGGTGTAGGCATTGATGAGGATCAGCCACACCGGAAAAGGCGCCTTCAGCCAGTAGTGGTTGATCCAGAACGCGCCCGCTCCGAAGAAGGTCAGCAACACGTAGCGCCATTCATCGAGCGGTTCCTTGAGAGCCTTCTCCCAGAGCCAAACCAGGAACACATAGACGGTCCAGGTACCGAAGATGAGTTCGTAGAATTGGACCTTGCCCTGCCAAGCGTCCTCGAGCGGCGGCATCCACATGTTGTTTCCCCCCGGAAATAGTTGTTTCCCGGCAGGCTACCGCAGGCGCGAGCCCGAAGACAAACCCCTGCAGTCGATGGCTACGGAGGTCGGTCAAGGTTATCCTCGCTGCCTCGGGGGATCACATGCCGAATGCAACCATCACGGGCTGGGGCAAATGCCTGCCGCCCGGCGTTCTCACGAATGCCGATATCGCGACCTTTCTCGACACGTCCGATGAGTGGATCACGAGTCGCACGGGAATCTCGACGCGTCGCGTATCGCACGTCTCGCTCGGTGACATGGCTCACGTGGCGGCGGCGCGCGCCTTGGCCTGTGCGGGGCTCAGCGGTCGCGACCTTGACTTGATCGTCTTCGGCACCACGACCCATGACGATCAATGTCCGAACATGGCTTCCGGTCTGCAGCAAAAACTCGGCGCCGACGGCTGTGCTGCGATGGACGTCAATACCGCCTGCACAAGCTTCCTCTACGGTCTGTCGACCGCCGCGGCGATGATCAAAAGCGGCGTGGTCCGTACCGCACTCGTCGTCGGCGGTGAACTCATCTCACCCTACATGAACTGGGACGATCGCAACGTGGCGGTGCTGTTCGGCGATGGTGCCGCAGCGGTCGTGCTGCAGGCCACCGATCGCGATGAGGGCTTGCTGCTCGAGAAACTCGGTTGCTACGGCGACTCGCGCGAGATCCTGCGTATTCATGGTATTGGCGGCGCCTATGTTCATCAGGGCCGCATGCTCGGCGCCACCGAATGGCAGTTCGAAGGTCAGGAGATCTTCAAAAAAGCCGTCAACGGCATGGGCAGCGCCAGCGAGGATGTACTACGCCGCGCCGGCAAGACCGCGGACGATATCGATCTAGTGGTGCCGCATCAGGCAAACCTGCGCATCATCGAATACGTCGCCAAACGCGCTGGTGTGCCGATGGAGCGCGTGTACGTCAGCGTCGATCGCTACGGCAACATGTCGGCGGCCACCGTGCCGGTCGCGTTGTGCGAAGCGCTCGAAGAGGGACGCATCCGCCCCGGTGCGTTGCTGCTGATGCCGGCCTTTGGTGGCGGACTGACCTTCTGCGCACACTTGCTGCGCTTTGGCGAACGGACTACACCGCTCGCGATCAGTGATATCGATTTACCGCCCGCCCCATACTCCGCGCTCGAGCTGGTGCAGCGCTATCGACAATCCAAGGGAGCGGGTTTCGGTTGAGTACTGCCGATCCACGGCGGCGCATGCTGCCGATCGTCGCCATGGCGCTGTTCATCGACTCGCTGGGCATCGGCATCATCATCCCGGTCGCACCAAAACTGGTGATGGAGTTATCCGGTTTAACACTCGCTGATGCCGCACCGATCGCCGGCTGGCTGACCCTCGCCTATGCGTCGATGCAGTTCATTTTCTCGCCGATCCTCGGCAACCTGAGCGATCGTCTCGGTCGCAAGCCGATTCTGCTCGCCTCGCTCGCTGCGCTCTCCATCGACTATGTGCTGATGGGCTTTGCTCCCACCCTCTTCTGGTTGTTCGTCGGCCGTCTTATCGCGGGCATCGCCGGGGCCACCTTCGCAACCGCGAACGCGGTGGTGGCCGATATCATCCCGCCCGATCAACGGGCCAAATATTTCGGTCTGAACGGTGCCGCCTGGGGCATGGGCTTCATCGTGGGACCCGTGATCGGCGGCTTGCTCGGTGGCTACGGACCACGCGTGCCATTCTTTGCCGCCGCCGCGTTCACCGCCCTCAACTTCCTGATCGCGCTCGCGGTGTTGCGCGAGACCCTGCCCGAGGCCGACCGTCGCGAGTTCTCGGCACGTCGCGCCAATGTCATCGGTGCGCTGCGCTCCATGAAGGCGATCCCGGGGGCGCTGTTGCTGCTGTTCGTGCTCTTCATGTACCAGATCGGCCACGACACACTGCCCTCGACCTGGGCGTGGATGACCATGGCGAAGTTCGACTGGGCCGAACGCGATATCGGTATTTCTTTGGCCGTGCTCGGTCTCGGTACGGCTATCGTGCAGGGTGGGCTCGTCGGCCTCTTCACCAAGCGTCTCGGCGAGCGGCGCACGGCGCTGATCGGCCTCACACTGGGTGGCGTCGGTTTCATCGGCTACGGACTTGCCACCACGCCCACGATGCTCTTTGCGAGCGTGCCGCTCGCCTGCCTGATCGGTCTGACCATGCCTTCGATTCGCGCGATCCTCTCGCGTCAAGTCCCGGCGAATGCCCAAGGCGAACTGCAAGGCGCCATCGCCGGCATCGTCAGTTTCACGGCGATTGTGACACCCTTCACCATGACGCATCTTTTCAGCGCAGCGACCACGGGCTCCATGAACCTGCCCGGCGCGCCTTTCCTCGCCGCAGCCGTGTCGCTGCTCGCGGGTGCGCTGGTGTTTTCGCGCTTGCGCGCTAGCGCGTCTGCAGGGAAGTGAGCACGTAGCGCAAACCGCGCGCCGGCAACTCCGACTTGACGACGATGCGCTCGGGTCCGTGTACCCAAAGATCGTTCATGCCAGCGAGACGATAGCGGCGCGTCTCGAATCGACCCGCCGGTACCTCGATGGTCTCTTCACCGAGATATTCGATATCGAGCGAGAGCAGTGTGCCGAGCACGGGCTTGGCGGGATCCGCACCCGCCTCCACGCTGTAGAGCGCGATCTGCTGCTTGCCGGGTTTTGCCGCATCGTGACTCGCGGTGTGCCAGCCGTCTGCCGAGACCGGATGCGCGCCGATGGAAAAGCGCGTCGGCACCACGGTTTCGCTGCGCTGCACACCACTCGCCTTGCCGCGTGATTCGGCAAACACCCGCTCACCCTCGACACGAAACAGTCCACTGCCCTTGTGCACCCCGCCGTTCCAGTAATCGGCATACGCCTCAAGCGGGCGAAAATCTGTCGCGCCGCGCAATACCACCGTGAACCAGGCGTTGCGCGAGGTGAGATCCGAAGAAATCGACAAGGTTCGCGAACCATCGACATGCACGGCGAGTTCGAAGCGCTCGCCACCTCGGCGTGCGCCCTCGGCGATGGTTTCGTTGCGATACTCGCCGCTGATGACTCGTGGGGTCGCGCCGTTGCCGGCGGCCATCACGGTTGCGGGTAGCGCGACCCACAGCGCACCGGCGAGCAATACGGTTCTCATGCGGCACTCACACCGCTTGTTCCGTCGCCGGGGGGCGCGGCTGCGCGCGCACCCAGGCTGCGTAGACCAGCAACACGATATTGGCACCCGCCATGATGATAAAGGGTGCGCCGTAGCGCCACTCATCGAAGGCGATGCCGCCAATCTTTGAAATGGCAAGGATACCGAGAGCGCCAAAGAAACCCACCATGCCGATCACCGCACCGCGAATCGCACTAGGTGCTTCCTGAGCGATCAACACTTGCGAGGCGAGGATGCCGCTCGCCTGACCGATGCCGAGCATCGCCGCGGCAGCGAAGGCCGCCGCACCGACTGCTGGATCGGGCGTGAAACCCATCCAGCCATAACCGATCACCGACAACACGGTGGCGATGATCACCAGAGTCACTCGATCAACCTTGTCGGCCATCCAACCGAAGATCGGCGCCCACAGCATCGCCGAACCCTGCACGATGCCAAACAGTGCGCCCTGACGCGCCGCCGCCTCGGCCGGGGTTGCGCCATCAGCGATGGCCGCCGTCTGCACCCACAGCGAGAGGAACAAGGCGACGATCACGAGATCTGCTCTGGCGGCGAACGATGCCGCGTAGGCGAGCGCAATGCGGGGTCGACGTGCCGCGGCGATTCCTTGCGCCAACAGGGTGCTCAAGGGAAGCCGCTCAGTCACCTGGTCAGGACGACCGGGCTTCAGACCGAGCATGACCAAGGCGCTAATCACGCAGATCGCGGCAATCGTCAGATAGGCGAAGCGGCCCGCCTCGGTCTCGGTGGCACCGAAACCCTGATACATCTGCGGCAAACGCGTCAGCACGGCGAAGAACAGCAGCGCACCGACGGCATTGAGGAAGAAGGAAATCCCGGTGAGCTTGCCGCGATCGGCATCCACCGGATAATCGGCGAGCACCGTCGCCAGCATACCGCCGAGTGCGGCGATGCCGACCGCATAGATCAGTCGATAAATGAGCAACTGACCAATATCGTTGGCAAAGGGATAGGCCGCGTACGCCAAGCCGGTAATCAAAAAACCGACCATGTAGATCAGCCGTCGGCCTACCCGATCGGACCAGGCGCCAAAGAGGCCCACGAAGAGCAGCGTGACGATTTCCTGCCAGAATTGCAGGTCACCCGATACGGCACCGCGCTGTTCCGCCGGTACACCGATATTGACCTCGAGGAGATACGGCTGCAGCGCAGTGGCATAAGTGAAGATGCCGATGCTGACAAAGGCCGCCCAAAGATAGGCCCCGACATGGCCACGGGTTACGCCCGGCATCAGGCGTACGGGGCCAAACTTCTGGCCAGTGACAGACTCGGTCATTCAAGGTCTCCCTGAGAACGGGTAGCGGGATGGTACGGTCTGGCGACGGCTCAGCGAAATAGCCAAGAGCGGGGAAAGCGCGCATGCAATCGAGCGTCGAGTCCGTGCCACTGCCCGGTGGGCCAAATCACAAATGGCAGGAACATCAACCCGAGCACGATCAAGGACGCATCGTAATAGCCGCCCATGGCAAAAGAAAACATCATCAACATCGCCCCGGCGGCCGAACTGCGGGTCATGCAGCCGAACAACAGCCCAAGACCGATGAAGGTCTCGCCCCAGCAGACCATCCAGGCTAGCGGCTGAAAATACGGCAGACCAATGTTTTCGATGAACCAGGCACCGAAGGATTCGGGATCGATTTCTTCGAGGCGCTCGGTGAAGATACGCGACAGACGATCGCTGAACAGGTAGTTCTGCTGCCACTTGTTGACGGCGGCACCCAGGAAAAACACAGCGAGCAGATAGCGCAGCGCAAGTGCGGCGATTCGTCCGGCGCCGAGCCGACGTTCTGCCGGTGACGATCCGTTCATCGTGGGCTCCCGGCCGGCTCGCTCGCGGCGTCACCCCCGCTCACCGTCGGCGTTGCCGTCGTCGGCAACTCGCGACCGAGCAGCGCTCGTACCCAGGCGTAGCCTTCGCGCCGCGGCAGGGTTGTACATCGACCCTGCGACTCGCCGCGCAGATCGCGCCACTCACCGTTGCGCATGTCGATGCTCGAATCCGGCAAGCTGATCAGACCCACGGCCGCGTCGACTCGCGCCGACCCGGAGATGTCGAGCATGCTGCGCGCGTCGCCGTCGTTGAGATAGACCGTCAGAGGCCGCTCATCACTCGTTTTGCGCTGCAGCCATTGCACAAGGTAATCCCAGATCGTCGCGATCTGCGCCCAGAAGGTTTTTTCGCGCAGTCGATAAATGCGATAGATCTGCGGTGAGTCAGTCCCGAGATCAGCCTCGACGTCAACGCGACGCTCGCAGCGCAGAAAGTCGTCACAAGTGGTGCACAACAGGTTGATGCGGATCTGCAGGCTCTCCGCGGGCAGGGCCGCTGGCCCCCGGTCGCATGCCGCGAGCAACAGACTGGCGACCAACACGGCCACGAGCCGCCCGCGCAGCCTAGGCATCGAAGAATGAAAGACAGCCATGGGGTGGATTTCGGTCGTTGCGACCGGTCAAGTCAACGGACGATTTCGCAGGCGTGTACCTTGCGGTCACTGCCCACCCGCAAGGGAGTCAAAAGTCATGTCCGATCGTGCCGTTCTTTGTTCGTCAGCTGTCTTCACCCCATGGCGCTCGCGCGTCGCGTTTGCCTTGTTCGTGGTCGTGACCGTCGCGGGTTGCGCGGGTACGCCGGCCCGTCCTGCGCTCGCGCGTACCACCGCCGAGTTTTGTATCACCGCCCAGACCGCCATCGTTGCGGCGCAGCCAGTCGCACGCAATGAAATCCATGACGATTTTACGGCCTTCACCAAATCGAAACCGGTCGCCAAACCGCTGTTGACCACCCAATACGTCTGGCGCGAAAACAGTGATCCGCAAGCGGGTCCCATGATGATCTCCTGCAAGATGAAAACGGCGGATCATTTGATCGATGTCTACGGCGCCGGCGCTGCGGGTGCCGATATCGGCTGCAGCGGTGTCAATGAAATTACGCTGCGTCAGGTGCTTGCGTCGTTCACGGCGCAGGAACGCCGACAATTGCGCTTTGATGGTGGCCGCGGGATCCGCTTCGAGACCGACATCGTGACCACCCAGGGCCCGGTATGGCTCGAGCCCTATGCACTCGCCACGCTTGGCGCAGATGGCAGTCTGCAGCTGCAGGCAAAGGGCATGCGCAACGACTGGCTCGATCCACGCTACGCCGAGGCGCCGCCGCAATTTCGCGGCACGCGCTACTGTCATCTCATTGCGCCGGAGTATCTGCGTCGGCTGCTACTCGGCGAGGTCGAACCAAATAAAGGCTGAACGAACGAAGCGCCGTGATCAACGCATGGTGACGAATTCTTCGGCGCTGGTCGGATGGATCGCGACCGTATCGTCGAAATCGCGCTTGGTGGCGCCCATCTTCAACGCCACCGCAAAACCCTGCAGCATCTCGTCAGCCCCTGCGCCGATGACGTGACAGCCAACGATGCGCTGCTCGGGCCCCACGGTCACGAGCTTCATCTCGGCCCGCGGCTTGCGCGTGGTCAGCGCGTGATACATCGGCACGAAGCCCGAGGTGTACACCTTCACGGCTTCCTGGCCATAGCGATCGCGCGCTGCCGCTTCGCTCAAACCCACGGTACCGATCGGCGGATGACTGAATACGACGGTCGGGATGTTCGAGTAGTCGAGATGACGATCGGTCATACCGCCGAACACTCGATCGGCGAGGCGTCGTCCCGCAGCGATGGCCACCGGTGTCAGGAGCGCACGCCCAGTGACATCACCAATCGCGTAGATGCCACCGATGTTCGTCTGCTGCAGAGGATCGACGGCGATATGACCGCTCGCATCAAGCTGTACACCGGCGCGATCGAGTGCGAGATCAGCCAGCATGGGCTCGCGACCGATCGCCCAGACGACACTGTCGAACGGGCCGCACACCCGCCCGTCGACGGTGAGCAAACGCAGGCTGCCATCGACATCGCGCTCGAGCGCGCGCGGCGTGGCACCGGTGACGATGTCGATGCCCTCGTCGCGCATGATTTTCATCAAGCCTTCACCAAGCATCGCCTCGAACTCGCGCAACACACGGTCCCGTCGGAGGATGAGCGAGACCCGACTGCCGAGCGCAGCGAACACACCGGCGATTTCCACGGCGATGTAGCCGCTGCCTACTATCGCGACACGCGGCGGCCGCGCCTCCAGGGCAAAGAATCCGTCCGAGGTAATGCCGTATTCAGCACCGGGAATGGCGGGCACAGCGGGTCGGCCGCCGGTGGCGATGACTACATGCGGCGCCTCGAGCCGCCGATCGCCGACGCGTACTTCACCGACCGCAGTAAAGTAGCCGTGACCGCGGACGAGTTCGACCTTGCGGTTGGCGAGATTGCGCTCATAAATGCCGTTGAGTCGGGTGATGTACGCCTCGCGCGCCGCGCGTAGCGCCGCCCAGTCATGCCCCGTCAGCTGCAGATCAAACCCGTAATGCGCCGCATCGTGCGCCGCATGGGCGATCTGCGCAGCGTTCCACATCACTTTCTTCGGCACACAACCAACGTTGACGCAGGTCCCACCGAGTCGCGCGGACTCGATCAGTGCGACGCGGGCACCGTATTCCACGGCACGCTGCGCGCAAGCGAGCCCGCCGCTGCCGCCACCAATCACGATCAGGTCATGGGTCTGGCTTGTCATCCGCGAATCGTACACGGCCGTCGCAGCCAACGCTGCGGGCTGCATTACCCCGGCGGCTGTCCCATAATTCCGCATGGCCAAAATCACGCTCGCCACCTGGAACGTCAACTCGTTGCGCGTTCGTCTGCCGCAACTGACCGAGTGGCTGACCGCCGCCCGCCCGGACATCGTGGCGCTGCAGGAAACCAAGTTGCCCGATGCCGATTTTCCGGTGACGGAGATCGAGTCTCTCGGTTACCACGTCGCGTTCAGCGGTCAGCGTACCTACAACGGGGTCGCGGTCCTCTCGCGGCAGCCGCTTGAGGTTTTGGCCACGGGTATTCCGGGCTTCGAAGATGAGCAGCGGCGCGTGCTCGCCGTCAAAACCCAGGGTCTCACGGTCGTCGATCTCTACGTGCCAAACGGTCAGGAACCGGGCTCCGACAAATACGCCTACAAGCTGCGCTGGCTCGAGGCACTCGAGCAGTGGTTGCGCGCTGCCTTGTTACCGCAGGGCGATGTGATCCTGCTCGGCGACTTCAACATCGCGCCCGAGGATCGCGACGTGCATGATCCGGCTGCCTGGGAAGGCAGCGTGCACGTAAGTCCGCCCGAACGTGCCGCGTTGCAAAGATTGCTCGATGCGGGACTCGTGGATGTCTTCCGTCGCTTCGAGCAAGCGGAGAAGTCATACAGCTGGTGGGACTATCGCGCCGCAGCCTTTCGACGCAATCATGGTCTGCGGATCGATCTGATCCTCGCAAGCAGCGCGCTCGCAAAGCGTTGCACCGGCTCGCGTATCGATCGTGAACTGCGCCGCGCCGAGCGGCCTTCAGATCACACGCCGGTGCTCGCTGACTTCGAAGGCGAGTGATTCGCGCGGCGGCGCGGTGATGTTCGCCACATAACGATGGTGGATGTCATCGATCCGTTGCAGCACGAGCTCGCGCCCCTCGAGCTCGACCTCTTGCAAGGTGTCTGCGAGCAATTGCGGCGTCGACGCCGACAAGAATGTCGCGGCGAGCGGCGCAAAACTCAGATGCCAGGGCTCGGGGCTCACGCCGCGAACAGGCTCGTTTATCGCGGGCTGATAAGGTCTGAAAAATCCGTAGCCCCCTAGATGACGTTCGAGCCAAGCATCGAGTCTCGCAAAAGGTCCGGTCGACGAATATTCCTCGGCTACCAGGCGCAGTTGCGAGACATCCGGCATCGCTGCCGCATCATAGACATCGAGGTCAGTCCCCCAATGGTGCCGACTGGCGCCGGGCAGCGCTGACCACGCAAGGATCGCCTCGATGCGCTCGACCGTATCGAGCGTGCGCACATCAAGCACTCGTCCCTTGCGATCGAGCAGCGGCCGTCGGCCGCAAAACTTGTCATTCCAAATAATTCGTTGACGCTCGAAATCACGAAAAGAGGAGGCAACACGCAGATCGATGCCCTCGCCTGCCGCCGCGGCGCGCAGCGCGAGAAATGGTTCGATCACTCCGTGATGCAGCGTGCAGCCGAGCTCGGGCAGCTCGATGAGATGCGCACGGCTGCGGCCGGTCAGCAGCGCCGCATCAGGCGGCGGGCGCGTGCTCATCGATCACTCTCAAAAAGACCTCGAGCGGTTGTGCCCCGGAAAACCCTTGTCGGCGATCGAAGATGAACGTCGGCACACCGGTGATGCTTGAGCGCTGTGCGAGGCTTTCGAGCTCGGCGATTTGTACGTGCAGCTGCGGATCATCAAGCGCCGCGCTCGCCTGTGCGTCGCTCAGACCGGCACGCACGCCGATCTCGATCAGCGTCTGCGGGTCACCGACATCGCGTCCCGCCGTGAAATACGCCTCGAACAGACCCCGGATGACCTCGGCCTGATGCGCCGGCGAGCTCTGCAAGGCCGCAGCGGCGAGTGCATGCGCGCGGCGCGTATTCGGGGCGCGCTCAATCGACTCGAAACGAAAATCGATGCCAAGCTCGCGGCCGACGTCGAGCAACTGCTGCTGCCCCTTGGCGAAAGGGTTGGGATTGCCGAAGCGCTCGGTCAGATATTCGCGACGATTGCGTCCCTCGAGTGGCAGTTGCGGATTGAGTTCGAATGGCAACCAGATCACCTCGATGGAGCGATCAGCCCGCGCTGCGAGCGCTTGATGCAATCGGGCGTGACCGACATAACACCAGGGGCACACCACGTCGGAAAAAATCTCGATCCGCATGCCAAGCGAGCATACACGTAGAATCCCGCCTGTGATTCACCTGCGCGAACTGCGGCTGCGACGTGGCCCTGAACCCCTCATCGAAGCGGCGACGCTCAGCATCCTGCGCGGCGAGAAAGTCGGTGTCGTCGGACGCAACGGCTGCGGCAAGTCGACGTTACTCGCACTGCTGCAAGGGACGATCTCACCGGATCTTGGCGAGTTCGAAATGCCGGCTCATTTGGCCGTCGCCGCCGTCGCTCAGGAACTGCCGCACTCGCAGCAACCCGTGATCGAACACGTGATCGACGGCGATATCTCGTTGCGTGATTGCGAGCGACAGCTGCATGAGGCCGAGGCGCGTCACGACGGCATGGCGCAGGCGCAACTGCTCGCCGAGTTCGAGGCGCAGGGCGGCTACACGGCCCGCGCCCGTGCTGCCTCGCTGCTCGATGGCCTTGGTTTCGATCCGGCGGCGATCGACCGGCCCATCGCCGAGTTTTCGGGCGGACTGCGCATGCGAGCGAATCTCGCCCGCGCCCTCATGTGCCGGTCGGATGTGCTGCTGCTCGACGAGCCCACCAATCACCTCGATCTTGATGCCGTGCTCTGGCTCGAGCGCTGGCTGCAGGCCTATCCCGGCACGCTGCTGCTGGTCTCGCACGATCGCGACTTCCTTGATGCGGTGATTGGACGCGTGTTGCACATCGCCGAGCAGCGCGTCACGAGCTACACCGGCAATTTCAGTGAATTCGAGGTGCAGCGTGCCGGTCGCGCAGCACAACAGGCTGCGGCCAATGAAAAACTGCGCCGCGAAGCTGAACATGTCCGCAGCTTCATCGAACGGTTCCGTGCCAAGGCCACAAAGGCCCGGCAGGCGCAAAGCCGCATCAAGTGGCTGGAGCGACTGCCGGCGATCGTTACGCAGCGCCATGAAACCCGCTACGAGTGGCAATTCGCCGCGCCCCGAAAACTGCCCGCGCCGCTGATTGATCTCGATCGACTGCAGGCAGGCTACGCAGATCGTCGGATACTGAGGGACGTACGGCTCTCGATCTCGCCCGGTGCAAGACTCGGCATACTCGGCCGCAATGGCGCAGGCAAGTCCACGCTGATGAAAACTTTGGCCGGTGAGCTGACGCCGCAAGAGGGCACGCGCACCTTCGCGCCCGATCTCGAAACCGGTTTCTTTGCACAGCTCGAAGTCGATCAACTCGATGCCTCCGGAACCGCCATCCTCGAACTCGGGCGACGGGGTGGCAGTGAAGCCGCCAACTGGAGTGAGCAGCAAAAGCGCGATCATCTCGGTCGCTTCGGTTTCTCGGGTGATCGGCCGTTCGAGCCGCTGATGCATTTCTCGGGCGGCGAACGCGCGCGTCTGTCGCTCGCGATTCTCGTGGCCCGGCGACCGAATCTGCTGCTGCTCGATGAACCGACCAATCACCTCGATCTCGAGATGCGCGATTCGCTGTTGCTCGCATTGCAGGAATTCCCGGGTGCCGTGGTGCTCGTCTCGCACGATCGCGGTCTGCTCGGTAGCGTCTGCGACGAATTCATGCTGGTGAGCGAGGGTCGCCTCGCCCCTTTCGATGGTGATCTGGCCGATTACGCCGAGTGGCTCGCACAGGAGCAACGCAGTTCTGGCAAGAGCGATGGCGCTGACAGCGGCGGACCCGTGGGCGCGGCCTCCGCCTCGGCTGCGACGGCGCGCAAGGACCGCAAGCGTCAAGAAGCCGAGGCGCGCAACCTGCTCGCACCGCTACGCGCAGAGCTCCGCAAGGTCGAAGCGGAACTCGAACGCCTGGCGGCCGAGCGGGGGCAGCTTGAGCGCAGTCTGGCCGACCCCGAGTTCTATGCCTCGGCGGACCCGGCGGTGCGCACCCTGCCCGCTCGGCATGCCGCGGTTCTCAAGGAACTCGCGGCCACCGAAGAGCGCTGGCTGGAACTCAGCGAGCAGCTCGGCGGATAAGGGGTTTAGTCGAAGGGGGGCGGAAAAGAAAAAGGGCGGATCTTTCGATCCGCCCGAACGGGGGTCACTCGTCAGAAGGGACGGTTGACGAGCCGAATTCTACGGGTTCGGAAGGCCGTGTCAAGCATTTGTATAGAACAAATGCTGTACGGGAAGGGAGGACAACCTTCGTCCCCAGAATTCTGTTGTAGATTAACGGCTTATTGTTGCCGGCGAATGACGCCCCGGGGTCGGGGCGATGACATTTCTGGCCAAAGCCTCGCTTGTACCCGCCGCCAGAGCCGACAGCGCCCGCGCCGAGGCGATCTCAAACGCGGCGACGATCGCGCCCATTCGATTGGCCTCGGCCGTCGCCTCGCCCTCCACCGCAAACTGCTCGACGACTTGCCGATCGGCGCGGCGCAGTACCTCAACCTCGAGTACGACCCGGGCTACCGGCGCAGCGGCTGCGACGCGATATTCGGCATCGAAACGGCGCACCGTGATCCGCAGCAGATGCGTGGCGGCGATCGGTGCCGCGGCGTCGTGTGCCGCAACGCCGACTGCACGCAACGCCTGCACGGCGAGCGTCTCGACCACGCGCGGCAGGGCGTCTGGCCAGCGACTGGCCGTAAAGATCTCGAGGCGTCGATCGGGCAGCGTGGCGAGAATCGCATCGGTCGCATAGCCGGGCGCAGCGGCAACCGTCCCCACTTGCGCGACCGCCCGGCCGCTGGAGGGTAAGTCGGTACCCACTGTGTCAGATGGCGTGCTGCCAAAAGCAGGCCGCAACACATAGGTGACCGGCGCTTCGGCACGGCTCGAGAACAGACTGCCGCAGCCCGCCGTCAGCAGTGTCATCGCCATCAATGAAATCGCCAGGACTCGCCGCGACAGCGAATGCCCGATTCTCTGCAGCGTGGCATGCCTCATCGTGGCACCTCGATACCCCGCGGCGGGGGCTGGTAGATGATGCGTGACGGATCCTCGCGCAACTCTCTGCCGAGCGATTCCAGCTCGCCCGCCGCTGCGCTGCCCTCGCGCATCAAACGCTCGATCTCGGGCAATCCGTATTGCGCGAATTCATTGATGTTGGAGGCGTTATCCTCGATCAGTCGATCGAGTCGAGTGCTGGTCGCCGCCAGATTGTCCGCCACCTCGCCAACGCGCTCGATGGCCTTGCGTATGGCGGGCGTCGCGTCCGCGGTGGTGGTCTGCAACGATTGGGTCAGCTGCGCAAAATCGCGAGAGATGCCTCGAAGATCGCGTACCAGCAGGTTGACCTCGCGCGTCGTCTCCGGCAGCTCGCGGCTCGCGCGGTCGAGGTTATCGATGGTGCGCGACAAGGCTTCGATATTGTCGTCGGAGAGCAGACGGCTCGCCCGTTGCGCCACTTCGGAGGCACGACCCATCACCTCGGGGACACCCGAGAGAATGACGTCGAAACCCGAGCGCACCGAGCGAATCACCGGATACCGCTCGCCGGGGATCGGGGGTGTCAACTTCTTGGTGCCCGCATCGCCGAGCAGATCGACATATAACAGGCCGGTCACACCGAGCAGCGACAACTCAGCCACGGTCTTGTCGGAAATGGGCGCATCTTCGGCGATGTCGACAATCACCTGCACGCGCTCCGCCGAGCGACGATCGATGTTGAGCGCAACGACGCGACCGATATCGACACCGAGATAGCGCACCGTGCTGCCGACATTGAGCCCCGACACCGAGCCTTCGAAATAGATCTCGTGCCGAACATAGGACTTGGCATCGCGCGCATCGGAGTACCAGTAGACGAAGGCGACGACCATGGCGAGTACCACCAGCACGAAGGCACCGACCGCTGCGTATTTGGCCTCACGCTCCATGAGCCGCTCCGAAGCGACGCGCACGGTCGCCTTGAAAATAAGCCTGTATCCACGGGTGCGGATGATGGACGATGGTGTCCAGATCTCCCGCCACCAGTTTCCGGTCGACGATCACGCCGACACGATTGCAGTTTCTGAAAATGCTGTCCAGATCGTGGGTAATCATGACCACCGTGAGCGCGAGTTCGCGCTGCAAACCCAGTAACAGTTCATCGAACGCCGCAGCGCTGATCGGATCGAGACCCGAGGTCGGTTCATCGAGCAGCAACAACTGCGGATCGAGGGCGAGCGCTCGCGCGAGTGCGGCGCGCTTGACCATGCCGCCCGAGAGCTGCGAGGGATATTTGTAGGCTGCCTCGGGCGGCAAGCCGACCAGACGTACCTTGAGCATCGCGAGCTCTTCGAGCGCTCGTGGACTGAGGTGCAGATGTTCCAGCATCGGCAACTGCACGTTCTGGATCACCGTAAGCGCGGAAAACAACGCCCCGGCCTGAAAGGTCACGCCGTACAGAGTTTTGAGAGAACGCAGTGCGGCATCATCGAGCTGGGTGATATCGGTTCCGCGGATGCGTACCTCGCCCGCCTGCGGCCGACGCAAGCCGAGCAGAGTATTGAGCAGCACGCTCTTTCCAGAGCCTGAACCACCGACAATGCCAAAGATTTCGCCCGCGTGTACGGTGAGATCGAGACCGTCGTGCACCACTTGTGTGCCGAAGCGGTTGACGATGCCGTGCGCTTCGATAATCGGCTGCATCGTCATGTACCCCGCCCCGCCATCAGATGCCCATCTCCATGAACAGCACGGCGAAGAGCGCATCGGCAAGAATCACGAGGAAGATCGACTGTACCACCGCCACGGTGGTCAACCGGCCCAACTCGCGTGATGAGCCGCGCACCTGCAAGCCACGATAGGTGGCCGAGGCAGCAATCAAGAGTGCAAACACCGGCGCCTTGACGATGCCTGCCCAGAAGGTGAAATCGGCGATCGATTCCTCGACGCGCTGGATGTACTGCACCAGCGGCATGTCGAGCAACAGATGACAGACCAGTGCGCCGCCGAGTACGCCGACCGCATCGGCGATCACGGTGAGCAGCGGCAGCGCGATCATGAGGCCGATCCAACGCGGCAGCACCAGCACTTCGAGGGGTTCGACACCGACAGCCTTCAGGGCGTCGACTTCCTGGTTGAGTCGCATCGCACCGATCTCGGCCGCAAAGGCGCTGCCCGAGCGACCGGCGACGATGATGGCCGTGAGCAGCACACCCAATTCGCGCAGCACACCGACGGTGACCAGATCGACCACAAAGATATCGGCGCCGAACTGTTGCAGCTGCTGCGCGCCCATGTAGGCAATGATGACGCTGATCAAAAAAGCGATCAGCGCAACGATCGGAATGGCATGGATTCCGGTTTCCTGAACATGACGGGCGATGGAAATCGGCCGCCACACTCGCGGATCGAAGAAACCGCGGGCAAACCGCAGCGCCGACTCGCCGAGAAACGCGAGCCCCGTCTGCGCCGACTGCCAGCGATCGAGCACGCCGCGGCCGAGCGCCACGACCGGCTGGATGCCGCGATCGGGCTTGACGAACGGTGGCCCCGCCGCGGAAAGCAGTGTTTGTTCGACGAGAGCGACAATCGCGGGCCGCGAACCGGCGTAACTGACCGCAATATCGGCCGCGGTGGCGCGGCACTCCAGATCGTGGATCAGCCAGGCACCCGAGAGATCGAGCGTGTCGATGGCACCACAGTCGAGCTCGAGCGAGCGGACACCACCGAGATTGACAGCCCGAATCAGCGGTTCGAGGTCACCGATGAGACGCGCCGTCCACGCGCCCTCAAGGGTGAGGCGCAGCGCCGTATCGCGCCGTGCCTCCCGCAGGGACATCAGCCGAGATTCTTGTGCGACCCGTCGCACAGCGGCGCCTTGGCCGTGTGCTTGCAGCCGCAGAACCAGACTTTGCCGGTCTTGTCGGCATCGTATTTCAGCGGCGTGAACTCGGTGCCCTTGTGCGAGCCGTCGCAGAACGGCTGCTTGGCAGACTTGCCGCAAGTGCACCACCAATAACTTTTGCCGGCTTCGACATCGACGGGCAGAGGCGTCTTGCTGGCAATCACAGGTGAGGTCATGGCGAAATTTCCTGCGGTTAAACTAGTTGGCAGTTTACCGCGAGGCAGCGCATGACGACCATCGGAACCCCACAAAAACCCTCGGCCACCCGTTTGATGCTGCTCGGCTCAGGGGAGCTCGGCAAAGAAGTCGCGATCGAAGCGCAGCGGCTCGGGCTCGAGGTGATCGCCGTCGACCGTTACCCCGACGCACCGGCGATGCAGGTGGCGCACCGAGCCCATGTGATTCGCATGCTCGACGCCGCCGCACTGCGCGAGCTCGTGCTGCGCGAACGTCCGCAGTTCATCGTCCCGGAAATCGAGGCCATCGCCACCGCCGAATTGCTGGCACTCGAAGCTGAAGGGTTCACGGTGATCCCGACCGCACGTGCCGCGCGCCTCACCATGGACCGCGAAGGAATCCGCCGCCTCGCTGCCGAGGAACTCGGCCTGCCGACCTCGCCCTATCGCTTCGCGTCCACGCCTGTGGAATACCGCGATGCCATCAGCGCCATCGGCCTGCCCTGCGTGGTCAAACCGGTGATGTCGAGCTCGGGCAAAGGGCAGAGCGTGGTCCGTCAAAGTGCCGACATCGATGCGGCCTGGGACTACGCGCAGGCCGGAGGACGCGCCGGCGCCGGTCGAGTGATCGTCGAGGGCTTCGTGCCTTTCGACTATGAAATCACCCTGCTGACGGTACGGCACGCGGGCGGCACCTCGTTCTGCGATCCGATCGGTCATCTGCAGATCGCTGGAGATTATCGCGAGTCGTGGCAACCACATCCGATGAGTGCAGCAGCACTCGCTGCAAGCCAAATAATTGCGGCAGAAGTGACTGCAGCACTGGGCGGTCGCGGTCTGTTCGGCGTCGAGTTGTTCGTGAAGGGGGATCAGGTCTGGTTCAGCGAGGTGTCGCCGCGACCTCACGATACCGGGATGGTCACGCTGATCTCGCAGGACCTCTCGGAGTTCGCGCTGCATGTGCGTGCGATTCTCGGTCTACCTATCCCGCTGATTCGACAGCTCGGCCCATCGGCCTCGAGTGCCATCCTCATCGAGGGCGCTTCTACCAATGTGCGCTTTAGCGGTCTCGATGCCGCGCTCGCGGAGCCCGACACCACGCTGCGCCTTTTCGGCAAACCCGAGGTCGACGGTCAGCGGCGCATGGGCGTTGCGCTCGCGCGCGCCGACACGGTCGAACTCGCGCGTGCCAAAGCACGACGAATGACCGAGATCATCACCGCGGGCGTTGAGCTGTAAGGCCCGAACCAACGCACACCGACTCTCGAACGGCGGCAGGCGGCAGCGTCAGGCATCGTCGCGCCAGCGCCGCAGGCGGATCGCGAGCGCGAGCAACGCCACTGCGGCGAGCACGCCCAAGTAGAGATCGGGTGTGCCGAGCAGCGAGACAGCGCTCATGCCCTCGTAGGCATCGCGGATCGACTGCAGAATCGTAGCCGTGTCGGCCTCATCGGCATCGTCCCTGACAAGGCCGGGGCCGATGGCGTCAAAAAACCCGACCAATCGGTAGCCAATGAATTTGAAGACTTGCGAGCTGCCGAAGGTGATTTCTTCGAACAACGCGAGCAGCGCAGGAGGCAGCACTGCCCACAGGAAAGGCGCGCGCCGCGCCCACACCGATACCAGCAACAACCAAGCAGCCAGCGGCGCATACCAGAGCGCGGCGATCAGCAGGTTTTGCAGCAGTGTCAGCTGCAGCACTCCCCAGGCGGCAAAATGGAAGTTGCCGAGTGGCGCCATCGGCGTGCCGGATACCTTGATCGCGACGATCACGAAGGTCAGCAGCCCGGTGACGAGCGACAACAACCAGACCCAGATCGGCACGGCAATCAAGGCGGTGACCGCCTTGGAAATCACGGTGGCGGCATCCGAGACCGGCAGCGATTTCCAGAAGAGGATGCTGCGATCCTTGCGCTCGGCACAGAGCGTATCGAGCAGGTAGAAAAAGAGCACGACCGCCGCGACCAGCATGATTGGCGCAACCAGCGAGCCCATCCACACACCGAACAACTGTGCCTGCGCCTGTGGGTCGAGCGACAGGGTCGCAAAGAAATCACGCTCGCCACCGTCGAGCGAGATGCGGATGCTGCCTGCGACTTGCGTGCTGATGAGCGCGGTGACCACGATGAGCGCGGCGGTGAGCAAGGGCAACCACACGAGGCTGCGATGCTCCCAGGATTCGCGCTTCAGCAGGGTCAGAAACGTATGCAGGCTCATGACGCACTCCCGGTCATCTTGGCCACGAACAGATCGGCGACCGAGGGCGTGCGCAAGTCGCCAAGCGCCGCGAGCGTCGCCGGATCCTGACCTTCGAAGATGAATATGTGGCGACCGAAAACCTCGCGCTCGTGCAGGGGCTGCAAACGTCTTGCGGACTCGAGATGGGTTGCCGTGGTCAGCAGCTGAGTGAAACGCTCGGGCAGTGCCTCGATTGAGGAGTCGAGGACGATCTTGCCGTGGTTGATGAGCAGCAGGTCGGTGAGCAGGTTCTCGACCTCCTCGACCTGATGAGTGGTGACGAGAATGGTTCGCTCATGATCAAAATAATCGTTGAGCAGCGTTTCGTAAAAGGCGCGTCGATAGAGTAGATCGAGACCGAGCGTCGGCTCATCGAGTACCAGCAGCCGCGCATCGATCGCCATGATCAGGGCGAGATGCAACTGCGTGATCATGCCTTTCGAGAGTTCACCGATCTTGCTGCGCGAGCGTATTTCGGTCTTGGCCAGCACCGCGAGAGCGCGGGCGCGATCAAAGCGCGGATGCACGCCGGCGACATACTCCACAGCCTGCGATACCCGTAGCCACTTCGGCAGCACGGCCACGTCGGCGATGAAGCAGACCTCTTGCATCAACGCATCGCGTTCGCGACGCGGATCGCGACCGAGTACCTGCAGCGTACCCTCGAAGGGCGTGAGGCCGAGGATCGCCTTCAGTGCCGTGGTTTTGCCGGCGCCGTTCGGCCCCATCAGGCCGACGATCCGGCCGGAGCCGATGCTGAAACTGACGCCATCGAGGGCGGCATGCCCGCGGCCGTAACGTTTGCGCAGGTCCTGCGCTTCGATCACTCTTGAGGTCATTTTTCGCTTTCCGAAGAAATGTCTGCCCCACCGATCGGCGCCTCGAGCAACTCGGCGACGCTGAAGCCGAGTCGCTCGATGGTGGCGCGGGTACGCGGCCATTCATTGCGCAGGAAGCGAGTTCGCTCGTCCTTGAGCAGGGCGGCACGCGCACCCGCATTGACGAACATGCCGCGACCGCGACGTTTCTCGACGAGCTGTTCGTCGACGAGTTCCTGGTAGGCCTTGAGCACCGTGAGGGGGTTGATGCGGAATTCGGCGGCGACATTGCGCACCGAGGGGAGAGGATCGCCTTCTTTCAAGACGCCCTCGAGAATCATCGCCACGACGCGATCACGCAGCTGCCGGTAAATCGGGGCGTTTTCGGTCCACGGCTGATCCATGCTTGGCTAGCTCCTCGACGACCGGGCGATCCGCGGCCGATTCAGGTCACGTGGAACGACATCGGCGCCGCGCGCACGGGTTGCAGGTGATCGGATGATTGGGCGAGACCCCAGAAAAACATCAGCGTCAGTCCGAACGAGGTCAGCGCGGCGGCCAGCACCGACGATGACGATCTCGGGGGCGTTGCGATTGGGCGGCATGTGCTCACGTTACTGTCTCCGATGAAAAGGTTCTAGTGTTATATATAACTACAACACCATAACGGAGTCAAGCTGTCTTTGATCACGTAGAATCCGCGCGCGCAAGTACCCGTGCCTCGGCACGGCAAAACCCTTTGCAACCAGCGGAGACTTTCCGGATGAAGCAGCCCTTGAACGTCGCCATCACCGGTGCAGCCGGTCAGATCGGCTACGCCCTCGCCTTCCGCGTCGCCTCGGGCGCGATGCTCGGTGCCGACCAGCCGGTCAACCTGCACCTGCTCGAAATCACTCCAGCCCTGCCCACGCTGCAGGGCGTCGTGATGGAGCTGAACGACTGTGCCTTCCCGACACTTAACAAGGTCGTGGCCACGGACGACGCGCGGGTTGCCTTCAAGGACTGCCACGCCGCACTGCTGGTCGGTGCGCGACCGCGTGGACCCGGCATGGAGCGCAAGGACCTGCTGCTCGCCAACGCACAGATTTTCTCGGCTCAGGGCAAGGCCCTCAACGACGTCGCCGCGCGCGATGTGCGCGTGCTGGTGGTCGGTAACCCGGCCAACACGAACGCGCTGATTGCCATGAAGAATGCGCCCTCGCTCAAGCCGCAAAGCTTTACGGCCATGACCCGCCTCGATCACAACCGTGCGTTGTCGCAGCTGGCCGAAAAGACCGGCACGCACGTCAACGACATCCAAAAAATGATCATCTGGGGCAACCACTCGGCTACCCAGTACCCGGACATCAACCACTGCTTCGTCAAGGGCCAGCCGGCGCGCTCGCTGGTCGACGCCGAGTGGACCGAAAAGACCTTCATCCCGACGGTGCAACAGCGCGGTGCCGCGATCATCAAAGCGCGCGGCGCGTCCTCGGCGGCCTCGGCGGGCTCGGCGGCGATCGACCACATCCGCGACTGGTTCCGCGGCTCGGCGCAAGGCGACTGGGTGTCGATGGGTATCCCCTCCGATGGCAGCTACGGCATCCCCGAGGGCGTGATCTACTCGTATCCGGTGGTCTGCCGCGGCGGTCATTACGACATCGTGCAGGGCCTCGCCATCGACGAGTTCAGCCGCAAGCGCATGGACGCCACCCATCAAGAGCTGCTCGAAGAGCGCGATGGCGTGAAAGACTTGCTCGGCTGATTCGCCGATCGGCGACGGAAGACCGAAGGGGACCGCGGGGTCCCCTTCTTTTTGTGGACATGGCGTTCCAGTAGGCTTGGGCCATGACCCACCTCCTCATCGCCTTCGCCCTGCTCGGGCTCACTGCCTGGGCTCTGACGCTCACGGGCGGCGTCATCGCCATCCTCCTGGTCATCGCGCTGCTCTACCTCGCGTACAAGCGACTGAGTCTGCTCGCCTATACCGCGACCTTCGGCGCATTGCTGGTGGCGTACACCGCGATCGGCGAACCAGCCGGACTCTGGAAAGGATTTCTTTGGTTGTTATTCGTTGGCCTCGTGCTGCTGAACATGGCGCCGCTGCGGCAGTCGCTGCTCACCCGGCCCTTCATGAAAATTTATCGACGCATGTTGCCGTCGATGTCCTCCACCGAGCGCGAAGCACTCGAAGCGGGCACGGTATGGTGGGACGGCGAGCTGTTCACGGGTAAACCCGACTGGCCGAAGCTGCTCGATGCCAAGGCTCCGCAGTTGACGGCGGAAGAACAAGCCTTCCTCGATGGTCCCTGCGAAGAACTCTGCGGGATGATCGATGATTTCGACATCACGCATCGTCGCGGCGATATGCCGCCAGAGATCTGGGAGTTCCTCAAGCGCAAAGGCTTCTTTGCGATGATCATCCAGAAGAAGTACGGCGGACTCGAATTCTCGGCCTATGCGCACTCCTGCGTGCTCGCCAAGCTCTCCAGTCGCAGCGCCACGGTGTCTTCGACGGTAGCCGTACCGAACTCGCTTGGTCCCGGCGAACTGCTGCAGCACTACGGCACCGAGGATCAAAAAAATCATTATCTGCCGCGACTCGCGCGCGGCGATGACATCCCCTGCTTTGCGCTCACCGGACCGCGTGCCGGGTCCGATGCCGCTTCACTGCCGGACACCGGTGTCGTCTGTCGCGGCCTCTGGGAAGGCCGCGAGATCATCGGTCTGCGCCTCAACTTTTCCAAGCGCTACATCACGCTCGCCCCGGTCGCCACGGTGATCGGTCTCGCCTTTCGCATGTTCGATCCGGAGAAACTGCTCGGCGAGCGCACCGATCTTGGCATCACCTGTGCGCTGATCCCGCGCGGTACGGCGGGCATCCGCATCGGCCGACGTCACTTCCCGCTGAACGTGCCGTTCCAGAACGGCCCCATTCAGGGGAAAGATGTGTTCGTGCCGCTCGATTTCATCATCGGTGGTCCGGCCATGGCAGGTCAGGGCTGGCGCATGCTGGTCGAACAGTTATCGGTCGGTCGCTGCATCTCGCTGCCCTCGAGCGGCACGGGTGGCGGCAAGGCGGCGGTGTTTGCCACGGGTGCCTACGCGCGCATCCGCCGGCAGTTCAACATGCCGGTCGGCAAGTTCGAAGGCATCGAGAGCGTGATCGCGCGCATGGTGGGTCTCACCTACACCATGGATGCCGCTCGGTCAGTCACTGCGGGCGCCATCGACGGCGGCGAGAAGCCTTCCGTGCCCTCGGCGATGCTCAAGTATCACGTCACCGAAATGAGTCGGCAGATCGCCAACGACGCCATGGACGTGCATGGTGGCAAGGGTATCTGTCTTGGACCCCGAAATTATCTCGGCCGTGGGTATCAGGTCGTGCCCGTGGCCATCACCGTCGAGGGCGCGAACATCCTCACGCGCAGTCTCATCATCTTCGGCCAGGGTGCCATCCGCTGTCATCCGTACGTGCTCAAAGAAATGGAAGCGGCGCGCAACCCCGATCGGGTTCGCGGCGTGCGCGATTTCGATGATGCGCTGCTCGGCCATATCGGCTTCACGCTGAGCAACGCCGTGCGCTCGCTGATCATGGCGCTGACCAATGCACGCTTCACCGCCACGCCGGTCGAAGGGCCGGTCGGTCGTTACTACCAGCACATCGTGCGTTTTTCCGCGAGCTTCGCCTTTGCCGTCGACGTCGCGATGCTGAGCCTGGGCGGCTACCTCAAGAAAAAGGAAAATCTTTCGGCTCGTCTCGGCGACGTGCTCTCCTGCATGTATCTGGCTTCGATGACGCTCAAGCATTATGAAAATCAAGGTCGGCGCCCCGAAGATTTGCCGATCGTCGAGTGGGCCTGCCGTCACCAGCTCTACAAGGCACAGGAACAGTTGCACGCCTTCCTGCGTAACTTCCCGAACCGCTTTCTCGCAGGCGTCATGCGTCTGCTCATCTTCCCGACCGGCCTGCAGTACTCGGCACCGGATGATCGACTCGGACGCAAGCTCGCCTCGCTGGTCCTCGAACCGAGCGAGGTGCGCGATCGCCTTTGCTACCCGGTATATCGGCGCATCGAGGCGGGTAATCCGCTCGGTCTGCTGCAGGAAGTACTGGAGATGGCCGAGCGTGCGGAAGCACTGGAGAAGCGCTTGCGCGTCGAAGGCGTGAAGACCGGGCGCGTGAGCGCACTCGATCTGCCTGCGCAGATCGACGAGGCCGAGCGCATCGGGCTCATGTCCGCCGATGAGGCCGCGTGGCTGCGAGCGTACGATCACAAGGTGATGGAACTCGTCCACGTCGACGACTTCGCGCCGCATGAGCTCGGCGTGCAGGGTGATGCGCGCGTGCAGGTCAGCCTGCGGGTGGGGGCCGCCGACGAGCTGCCCGCTTGAGTTGCCCAAACTGCGGGGCCGTTCCTGCTGGAGCGTTTTGTCAAAGTTGCGGACAGCGTCAAGAGCGGCACCGCCCTACTGTCGGTCACTTCGTCGCCGAGGCCATCGAGGGTCTGACGCACGCCGACTCTCGCCTGTGGCGCACCCTGTGGCTGCTGCTGTCCCGTCCTGGTTTTCTGACGCTCGAATTCTTTGCGGGCAGGCGTGAGCGCTATCTGCCGCCGATCAGACTGTACATCGTACTGAGTCTGATTTTCTTCGTCCTTCTGGCGATGCTGCCCCCGACCGATGTGTCGTTGAACGTGGTCGACGGCGATGAGACCGTCAACTGCGGCCAACTCGAATACAACGGACTCGCCGCGGACCGAATCGAGCCAATGCTACGTGCCGCCTGTCAACGAGTCGTCAGCGACGACGGTATGGCGATGGAAGCCGCTTTCGAGCGTAACGTGCCGAAGGCCATGTTCGTGCTCATGCCGCTGGTCGCGGTCTTCATGCTGCTGTTCTACCGGCGTCCGCGCCGCTTGTATGCCGAGCACCTGCTGCACCTCGTTCATAACCACAGCGCCGTCTTCGGTGCGCTGACCCTCGAGTCACTGCTGGGTCTCGCGCTTCCCGACCGGATCGACGGGTGGCTGGGTTCCGTCTTGATCCTCTACCTGCTGTGGTACTGCTATCGCGGGATGCGGGTGTTTTACGGCGACTCGCAAGGTACGACGGTTCTCAAGTTTTTGGGCATCGGGTTTTTGTACGCGACCGTTGCGATGATCTTGTTGGTGTTCACCGGGGTTGCCGCAGCGCTATCCCTGTGAGCAGCGTCGAGCCTCAACCGATCATCAGCCCGCCGGAGCGCGCCATCCTGCACGTCGACATGGATGCGTTCTATGCATCGGTCGAGCAGCGCGATCAACCGGAACTGCGCGGCAAGCCGCTGATCGTGGGCGGCACGAGCGGACGAGGAGTCGTCGCCGCGGCCAGCTACGAAGTGCGTAAGTTCGGCGTGCGCTCGGCGATGCCGATCCGCCGTGCGCTCGCACTCTGCCCCGAGGCGGTTTGCGTTCGTCCGCGAATAGCGCGGTACGCCGAGGTTTCGGCGCAGGTGTTCGCGATCTTTCGGCGCTATACGCCGCTGGTACAGGGCTTGTCGTTGGACGAAGCCTACCTCGATGTCACCGACAGTCGACTCCTCAAAGGCGACGGGATACAGATTGCCAAAGAAATCAAGCAGGCCATCCGCGACGAACTGCAACTGACGGCCTCGGTGGGTGTGGCAACCAACAAGCTCGTCGCCAAGATCGCCTCGGATCTCGACAAGCCGGATGGACTCACGGTGGTGACGACAGAGCGGATTCAGGCGGTGCTCGACCCCTTGCCCGTGAAGCGTTTGCCAGGTCTCGGCCGCAAGAAGGGCGAGGAAGTTGCTGCGGCAGGTCTGCGCACGCTCGGTGAGTTGCGACAGGCCGACGAACTGCGACTGAGGCCTTTGTTCGGCAAGCACTGGCTGGAGTGGCGCGAACGCGCGGCCGGCATCGATGATCGCGAGGTCGTTCCGGAGCACGACGACAAGTCGGTCAGTCACGAACGAACCTTCGACGAAGATCTGCGCGCGCCGAATATCATGCAAGTAGAGCTGGCGGCGCTCGCCGACAAAGTGGCGGCACGGCTACGCGCCAAAAATCTGCGTGCAGGCTGTATCGGGATCAAGGTGCGCACGGCGGACTTCCGTACCTTGACTCGGCAGCTAACACTCGCGACACCGACCGATGAGAGTCGAGTAATCGCCGAACGCGCACGCCATCTGCTGGAGGCCTGGCTGGCCGGGAGTGCTCGGCCTCGCGTGCGGCTGCTCGGTGTTTCGACGAGTCAGTTTCACGAGAGCGTACAACAGGATCTCTTTGCCGAGCCCGAACGACTGCGCAACGAAAAACTCGACGAGACGCTGGATAAAATCCGCGGCAAGTTCGGTGGCGCCGCACTTGCACCAGCGAATCTGCTCAAGCGGCGGCGCTGAACCGACGCAGCAAGAGGCCGGTCAACATTCCCGCGAGAACGCCGTAGAGATGCACATCGGTCACGACGAGGGTCGCCGAGGGCGTCAGGGGCAACGCGCCCACGATGTTTTCCCAGCCGATCTTGGCAAGACCAAATACGGCGAGCGCCCACGCGAGCGGATCGTGACGATCGATGATGGAACGAACGACTGCCGCGGCAGCAAAGGCATGCAAGACGCCGGATAAGCCAACATACCAGTCGACGTCACTCAGCCACCATAGGCCGGTATCGATGATCGCCATCGCGACAGTGACGATCAGTAGTACTTGCCAGAATCGGAACACCTTGCCGAACAGCGCTGCCAACAAGATCGCGGAAAAAATATTGAGCGCTGCGTGATAGAGATCGAGATGCACGAGGTGACCGCTGACCAACCGCCACACCTCACCGGCAGCCAGCGCGTCGCGATCCCAGCGCAGCAGCCACTGCGCTGCATCACCGAGCAATGCAAGCCCAAGTACCAGCGCACCGAGCAGCCAAAGAAATCTTTTCAAGGATGCAGCCAACGCAGACGTGGCACGGGGAAATCCCCGTCATCCATCAACGCCCAGGCGGCAAAACCCGGGATAGGCAAGCTCAACGAGGCGACCCGCGCAGTCGTCTTGGCAGCGCCGGGCAAGGTCACACTGAGCGGCCCCGTCGACGTGGACACTTCGATATCCGCCGCAGGCGAGGCAAAGCCGCTGCCCATTGCCTTGAGTACGGCCTCCTTGCGCGTCCAGCAACGCAGAAAATACGCATCGCGCTCATCGACGGTGATTTTATCCGCGGCGATCAGAGCGGCACGCTCTGCAGCCGTGAATACACGGGTCGCGAGACGCAGCGCGTTGTCGACACGACGCGGCCGCTCGATATCGACACCGATCGCCGCCGTACGCGAGACCCCGAGCAACCACGCACCGCGGCAATGACTGAGGTTGAATTGCGGCAACGCGACCGACGACGCATCGCCGCAGAGGAGAGCGGGCTTGCCATGCTCGCCCTGGACAAACTCAAGTCGCGAGTCCGTGGACGCGTCCCCACGATGGACGGCCTGCGGTTCGAACAGGCGGGCGCCGAGCACGCGCCGCAGCAACAGACGCGACAGCAAGAAATGCTCACGCACCTCGGGCGATGACATGCTTGCGGCGCGCTGCCGTTCGTCTTCGGAGAGCAGCGCCAGGTCAGCGTCACGCGTCAGCCAAGGCATGAAATCGTCGAGGTCTGCGAACCAGAGCTCGAGCGCCGCAGTACTCTCAGGCGAGCTCGCAGCCGGGCCGACGGACGACAGCTCGCCGAGCCCCTCACGCCGCCAAGCTTGCCCTGCGTCATTCACGGTGCCGCGGACTATGCCCGTCCGGCTCCCGACCGTGCAATACTGCGAAAAATTCATGGGGGACCCTGCCGACCAAGGCGGTGGGCGTGGCATGTCGTTCATCCTCGATGCACTGAGAAAATCAGAGAACTCGCGGCTTCGCCAGGATCATCCGGCGATCTTCACGACAGCCATTACCCGGCAGCGGACGCGTCTGCCGCGGTGGGTGCCCGTGCTCGTGGTGCTGCTCGTGATCAACCTGCTGTTCGTCGGTTATGCACTATGGCGTGACCGACCTGTCGCCGAACGCGACGCCTCGATCCCCGCGCCGGCGCTGACGGCTACGCAGGCGATCAGCCCACGATCCACGACGGCTGAGACTACGACGACTGAAGCAACGACGACTGAGGCAACGACTCCTGCAGCCCCGATATCGCAACCCGCCGCCGCGCCCGCGGTCGCCGCGGCTCGAGTGGTCTCACTGCCACCGACGCCGCCGACGCCGGCATCGATCGCGCCACCGTCGGTGACCCGCGATGATCTGCTGGCACGAGGCAGCTCGATTCCGCCCGCCGAACTCAACATGCACGTCTTTGACCCGAACCCGAACGTGCGCTTCGTGCTGCTCAACGGACAAAGGTTGCGTGAAGGCGAAGCCTCGCGCGAGGGCTTGACGGTCGAGCGCATCACGCCCGAGGGTGTGGTACTGCGCTTCGGCAACTCATCATTTGCGGTCACTCTGCAATAGAGGACACCAATCGTGGCTCACCCTCTGCAAAGCACCTTGCCATCCACCGCAGAACTCGATGGGCTGCTACTCGCCGACGCATTGCGCGCCGGCATTTATCGTCTCTTCGAGCAGACCGACCATATCAACAAGATCAATGTATTTCCGGTGCCTGATGGCGATACCGGTACCAACATGTCGCTAACCCTGTCAGCCGTGCTCGCTGCACTCGACCGCGCTCCGGAGCCGCATGCCGGCAGCATGCTGGTGCGCGCCGCTGATGCCGCGCTCGATGGTGCGCGGGGGAATTCCGGTGCGATCCTCGCACAATTTTTGCTCGGCGTCGGTGATGCGGCGGGTCATCTGGCGCGTCTCGGTCCCGGCGAGTTTGTCGCGGCGCTGCGCAAGGGTGCGGGCTATGCGCGTGATGC
>JBILGD010000042.1:0-20319 GCA_044351225.1 Steroidobacteraceae bacterium | reverse complement strand
TGTCGAGTACCTTGGCCGTGATTACGCATATCGCACGCGTCGCCGATCATCCGGAGTTTTTGCAGGGCGAGCTTTTCAAGGCCACGGTCGAGCCTGAACAATTGGCTGAACAACAGGGCGCCGAGCGTCAGCGCTACATCAGCTCTGGCATGTCGGCACGCTTTCAGCCGATGGTGCCGCAGATGTTCAGCACCGCGCGGCGCATGCACGAGTCGGGGGTGATCGTTGCGCTCGGCACGGATCGCACTTTTGGAGCGTCCGTGCACATGGAGCTCGAGTTGCTGCACGAAGCGGGCATCCCGCTCGCAGACTTGCTGCGCATCGCCACGTTGAACGGTGCGATTTATCTCGGACTGGAGCGCGAGCTTGGCTCGATCGAACCCGGTAAGCGCGCCGACATGCTTCTGCTGGAGGCCGATCCGCGTCGCGATGTCGCCGCCTATCGGCGTATCACAGCCGTTTTCAAGGAAGGTCGGTACATCGATCGCAGCGCGCTTGATGTGCCCGCCAATCGTCGTCGGAGTGTTGAATGATTCGGACCCCTGTTCTCATCGTGGGTGGTGGCCCCGTCGGCCTCACTCTCGGTATCGATCTTGCGCACCGTGGACAGCCCTCGCTGCTGGTCGAGGAGCGCCAAACCGCGAGCGAGCATCCCAAGGCGACGCTGCTCGGGTCGCGCTCGATGGAGTTCTTTCGACGCTGGGGACTCGACGAACCCATTTTTGCGGCCGCCGTTCCCAACGATCACCCGTACTACATCATCTTCACCACGCGGCTCGCGGGGCAGGAGTTGCATCGGTTTCGCTCGCCGTCGATCAATGAAGGCCGTTTCCGCGACGCCGAGGCGCTCAAGCGTTTTCGCGAGCTGGAGTGGTCGCCGTACTCCAAGACACAGATCGGTCAGCAGGCCCTCGAGCCGGTGCTGCGCCAGCACGCAGAATCTTTGTCACCGCTCGAGATGCGTCACGGCTGGCGCTTCGAAACGCTTGAGCAGCATGCTGATCACGTACGCGCGCGGATTGTCGAGGTCGCCACGGGCCGCAGCGAAGAGGTGCATGCGGACTATCTCGTCGCCTGTGATGGCGGCGCAAGCGGGATCCGTCGCGCGCTCGGCATTCGTCGCAACGGACGCGGCCGGATGCGCTCCAACGTCAGCTTTTTCTTTCGCAGTCGCGATTTTCTCGATGTGCACGGCCTCGGCGTCGCGAATCTCTACTTCGTCTTCAGTCCGGGAAGTTTTGGTGTGTTCACGGCGATTGACGGCGTGGAACTCTGGAACTACCAGTACTATTTCCTTGATCCGACGCGAACGACCGAAACGCCCGATGCCGCCGAAATCCTGCACCGCGCGGTGGGTAAGCCGTTTCAATTCGAGTTGCTGCAAACGACACATTGGCACCATCACCAGTCCGTCGCGCGCAGCTGGCGCGCGGGTCGCGTGCTGCTCGCGGGCGACGCGGCGCATCTCTTTGCGCCGACGGGCGGCGTCGGCATGAACACGGGGATCGGCGACGCCTGCGATCTTGGCTGGAAGCTCGACGCCATCTTCCGCGGCTGGGGCGATGAAGCACTGCTCGACGCCTATGAAATCGAGCGCAAGCCCGTGGCGGTTCGTAACAGCCTCATCTCGGCGACCAACTCCGACAAGATCGACATGGTCATGGACGAGACGCCCGAGGGCATCGACGATGACACGCCAGAAGCCCAGCAGGCACGCGCGCTGCTGTCGCGAAAGATCAAATGGTTGGCGCGCCAGTTCAATAGCGCCGGTACCCATCTCGGTCATCGCTACGTCGATTCGCCGCTGATCGTTCCCGACGGAACACCGGAGCCGCCCGATGATCCGAGCCAGCTCGTCCCCTCGAGTTGGCCCGGGATGCGTGCACCGCACGCCTGGATGAACGATGGACGTTCGACGCTCGATCTCTTTGGGCGCGAGTTCGTGCTGTTGCGTTTTGGCGGGCACGAGGGCGCAATCGATGCGCAGCCTGCCATTGATGCGGCCGCTGCGGCGGCAATGCCGCTGCGCCTCATCGATATCGACGATGCAGCGATCGCCACGCTGTATGCGCGCCGCCTCGTGCTGGTACGTCCCGATGGTCATGTGGCCTGGCGCGGCGATCGCTTGCCTGAGGATGTTGCTGCGCTCATCGATCGGGTACGCGGCAAGGCTCGCTGACTGGCCGTGAAGTCGGCATTCGCGAAGTCCATCCTCTTTGTGCTCGTGAGTGTGTTGCTCGCGAGTTGCGGCGGCGATGACTCTCGCATCAGGCCCGGACTGCGTATCGCCGTACCGAATATCCCACCAGCGATCGGCAACCCTTATCAAGGCGTCACGGTCCCGACGACGCTCGCGCTGCAGGCTATTTTTGACACGGTGACGACGGTCGACGCCGACGGTAATCCGGCGCCGGGTCTGGCGACGGCATGGCGACAGGTCAGCCCGCTGGTGTGGGAATTCGATCTCCGTGAGGACGTCCGCTTCAGTAACGGCGAAATCTTCGATGGCCAGGCGCTGGTTGAATCCGCGCGGCATATGGCCAGCAAACGGGGGCGTGGCGAGACCATCGGTAGCATGTTGGTGCAGATCGAGCGGGTCGAGGTGGTGACTCCACGGCGTGTGCGCGTGGTGCTCAACGAGCCGGATGCCCTGTTGCCACTGCACGTCAGCGTATGGCGTATCCCGGCGCCGAAGCATTTTAAATCTTTGAAACTCCCCGCCGGGGCGCGCGAGGCGCTCGGCACTGGACCCTACATGATCGAGGCGCGCGGCGATGGCCGCTTGCTGTTGCGCGAGAACCCGCAAGCTTGGCGCAAGCCCGCGATCCCGGTGGTCGAACTGCTGATGATTCCCGACAAGACCGCACGCTTGCAGGCGTTCATTTCTGGTGCGGTGGATATGGCCCTCGTACTGTCTTTCGATGATCGTGAGGCCGCCGAGCGGGGCAGGGGGCGTATGGTGCCGCGCCTGACCTCACAAGTGGATTTCTTGGGGTTTCGCACCATCGACAACCCCGCTACGCCGCTCGCCGATCCGCGGGTTCGGCGCGCCCTCAACATGGCAGTTGATCGACAATTATTGACCGAGTACCTGCTCGGCGGAGCGACCCGACCGACGAGCCAGCTTGCTCCGCCCGGCAGCTTCGGGTTTGATCCTGCGCTGCCGGCATTCCCCTTCGACCGTGACTTGGCACGCCGTCTACTGGCCGAAGCAGGCTATCCGCAGGGCTTTGCCCTGACCATGGTCGTAACCACCGGTGAGGTCGCAGGCGATGCGCTCTATTACCAGCAGATCGCCGCGGACCTTGCGACCATCGGCGTTCGTTTGGAGACCCGCAGTCGACCGCCGACCCGACTACTGCAGGAGGTATTCTCGGGCAACATCGGCGCCGACATGTTCAGCTGGAATACGCGAGGCACGGATCCGCTGATGGACTTTCGTCATCGCTCGTGTTTACAGGCCTCCGAAGCGCGCCGCCCATTTCATTGCGACCCGCAATTGACGCCGCTGCTGCAGGAGGCGATGAATGCGAGCGATGAGGTGGAGCGTCGCCGCCACTATGCGGCGATCGCGGCCTTCGAGCGTGAGCATCCGCCGGGGCTTTTTCTTTGGCAACGACCTGATTTCGATGTCATCAGAGACGACTTGCAAGGCTACGCACCCGTACAGGATCAGTTGTATCTCGAGCGGATTCACCGTGCTTCGATGACGGGGACGACTGGGGCGACGGCGGGAGTGATGGCGCCATGAGTGAGTTGCTCTCACAGCTGCGCAAGCTGATCGTGCTCGTGCTGGCGGTGGGCTGTGCCTTGTTCTTTTTGCTGCGCGCCGCGGGCGATCCCGCCTATGTCATCGCCGGGATGAACGCGACGCCCGAGCAGATCGTCGCAGTGCGCGAGCAGTATGGGCTCGACCAGCCGCTGTGGCGCCAGTTTGTCGTCTATCTTGGCGGGCTCGCGCGGCTCGACTTCGGTGAGTCCATCAGTAGTGGCGATCCGGCCATGGCGCTGGTGCTCGATCGATTGCCGCACACGCTGCAGCTCGCGTTCATGGCCATGCTGCTGAGCATCGCCGTCGCCATCCCCCTCGGCGCATGGCTCGGTGCGCGGCCGGAGGCGCCGCTGCGCCGCGCGGTGTCGGGCGTGGTTTTCGTGCTGCAAGGGTCGCCCGGATTCGTACTCGCGCTGCTGATGATCCAGCTCTTTGCCGTTGAATTGCTGTGGCTACCGTCGATCGGCTATGACGCGGGAGATTGGCGCACGTGGGTCCTGCCGACTTTGTCGCTGGCCATGTTCTCCGCGCCGAGTCTTACGCGAGTGATTGCGGCCAACGTGGTCGAGGCAATGCACGAGGACTACGTACGTACCGCGAGAGCCTTCGGCGCGTCCTTCAGCGTCACGCTGTGGCGGCATGCGTTACCCAACGCGCTGTTGGGGGGTGCCGCGCTCGCCGGTGTGCAGTTTGCGGGTTTGCTGAGTGGCAGCGCAGTGATCGAGAGCATTTACGGCTGGCCGGGCCTCGGCTCGCTGCTGCTCGAGTCCGTCTCCACGTTCGATTTTCCGGTGGTACAGGCCGAAGTCTTTGTCATTGCGTTGCTGGTGTTTTTGGTGAACGCCTCGACCGATCTGCTCTTCAAGCGACTCGATCCGCGCTTGAGGGATCGACGATGAACGCGGCGACGTTGCATCCGGGAAGAGTGCAACGGACCGTTGCGCTGTTGCGCGAAGCGGTTCGCATTCCCGAGTTGGCAGTCGGTGGCAGCGTTTTCATAGGCTTGCTGCTGCTCGCCCTGTTCGGTGATTTCTTCCAGACCCATGACCCGGGCAGGAGCGATCTCACGCAGCGTTTCCTCGGCTTCGGCGAGGGCGGTCATTTGCTCGGCACAGATCACATGGGGCGCGATGTCTGGAGTCGGCTCGTTGCCGGATTGCAGTGGTCGATGGCCTGCGCGTTTGCGGCCAACGTCATCAATCTCGTGATCGGCACGGCGCTCGGACTTGCCGCGGCAGAGCGCGCGGGCGTGTTGCGCAACGTGTCACGTCAGGTAACCGATGCGCTGCAGGCCTTCCCCTCGTTGATCGCTGCCATCGTGGTGGTGGTGCTGGTCGGTCAGGGCTTCGTACCGCTGGTGCTGACCCTCGGTCTGCTGTCCTGGCCGATCTTCATGCGGGTGACGAATGCCGAGGCCTCGAGCCTCTACACGCGCGATTACGTGAAAGCCGCGACGATTGCGGGCGTCAGTCGCATTCGAATCATGATTGGTCATATCGTGCCGGGTTTGCGCGCCACCTTGGTGTCGGTGTTCGCGCTGCATTTCGCTGCGCTGCTGATCGCCGAGAGCGCGCTGTCGTTTCTCGGCATCGGCGCGCCGCTCGGCGTGCCGACTTGGGGAAACATGCTGGCCGAGAGTCGTCAGTATGTGCTGGTCGAACCGCGTCTGCTGCTGGTGCCCGCAGGCGCCATCATCCTGACGGTGATTGCCGCGAACCTGTTCGGCGATGGTCTTGGCGTGCACGCTCGTCGCGGGCGCCGCGCGGAGGATCGATGAGCGCTGCGTTGCAGATCCGCTCGCTCACCTTGCATCTCGGCCGCGAGGCTCGCGCGCTCATCGACGATGTGTCGATCGAGATCGCGGCAGGCGAAACCGTGGGGGTCGTTGGTGAGTCGGGCTCGGGAAAATCATTGACTGCACTCTCGGTGCTGCAGTTGTTGCCCGGCGCTGCGATGCACATAGCGCCCGGCAGCAGTATTCGGCTGCAAGAGCAGGAGCTGATCGGTGCGACGCCGGCCACGCTTGAAGGTCTGCGCGGCGCGCGGGTGGCCATCGTTTTTCAGGAACCGATGACCGCGCTGAATCCGGTGCGTTCGATCGGCAGTCAGATGAGCGAGGTCATTGCACGTCATTGCGGTCTCCTCGGCAGCGCCGTACGCGAGCGCGCTCTCGAGCTGCTGCGCGATGTGCGTATCAACGATGCCGAGCGAATCTTTGACGCTTTCCCCCATCAGCTGTCGGGCGGCATGCGTCAGCGCGTGCTCATCGCCATGGCCTTTTCGAGCGCACCAGCGCTGCTGATCGCGGATGAGGCCACGACCGCACTCGATGTCACGGTGCAAGCACAGATTCTCGAACTGCTCAAAACATTGGTGCGCGAGCGCGGGATCGCCTGCCTGATGATCAGCCATGATCTTGCGGTGATCCGCCAGAACTGCGACCGCGTGTACGTCATGCACCGCGGCAAGGTGGTCGAGAGCGGCAGCAGTCGCGAGGTGATCGAAAACCCGAGGCATACCTATACCCAATCGCTCCTCGCGTCCTTGCCGGCGCGGCGTGCGGCCCGTGAGCCGGCGGGACCGCCGGGCGAGTGTGTACTCGAGGTCACCGACGTTGCGGTGCGTCACCGGCGCGGGCAGCGCGGCTTTGGTCGTGCGCCCGCCGTGGTGACCGCGGTGGATGGGGTCTCGCTCGCCTTGCACGCCGGCGAGACGCTGGCGTTGGTCGGCGAATCCGGCTGCGGCAAATCGTCCCTGCTTGCGGCAATCGCCGGGCTCGTGCCCTGCGAGGGCGTGTTGCGTTTCGAGGGTCGCGAAGGACGTCCGGAGCCGGGCAGGGTGCAGATGGTCTTTCAGGATCCGCAAGGGTCACTCAATCCGCAGTGGCCTGCGTGGCGCATCGTGAGTGAACCGGCAACGGTCAACGCCCGTCTTACGCGACGGACGCGGCGTGATCTCGCGGCCGAGCTGTTCGCCAAAGTGGGCCTCGACGCCGCCGCCATCGACCGCTTGCCGCGCGAGTTTTCAGGCGGCCAGCGGCAACGCATCGCCATTGCGCGAGCGCTCAGTGTGGGGCCGCGTCTCGTGCTACTCGATGAGCCGACCTCCGCGCTTGATGTTTCCATTCAGGCGCAGATCATCGATCTGCTGGTCGAGTTGCAGCGGCGCGAGCGGCTTGCGTATCTCTTCGTGTCGCATGACTTTGCGGTCGTCCGGCAGATCGCCGACCGTATCGCCGTGATGCGTCAGGGCCGCATCGTCGAGAGCGGCCCTGCACTCGAGGTGCTCGATCACCCCCAACATCCCTACACCCGCGAACTGCTGGCCGCAGTGCCTCGAATCTGAACCTTTAACCCTGCCGAATGCCGCCTGTTGTCGAAGAGGAGAGAGTCATGTCCGTCAAACCTTGGGTTGCCACCTGTATCCAGACCCTGAATCACGTCGTCAACGACGTGTCGACGCGCGAAGAAGCGCGCGCGATCATGCATCGGAGCCTCGATCGCTGGGAGTCGTTCATCAAGGCGGCCGTCGGGCGTGCGGGCGAAGGGCCGCGTCAGCTCGTGCTGTTCCCCGAGTTTGCGCTCACCGGTTTTCCGATGGGCGAGAGCGCTGCGCAATGGATCGATAAAGCCTGCATCCAGATTCCAGGGCCCGAGACCGAGCGTTTGCAAAAGCTCGCGCAGCAGTACGGGATCTTCATCGGTGCCAATGCCTATGAATTCGACCCCGAGTGGCCAGGGCGATATTTCAATTGCTGTTTCCTGATCGACCCGTCGGGTGACATCGTGCTCAAGTACAAGCGGGTCAATACCGTGCACTCGCCATCACCGCACGACTTCATGGATCGTTACTTCGATCGTTATGGCGTCGAAGGTGCCTTTCCGGTGGCCCGCACCGAACTCGGCAACATCGGCATGATTCCCTGCGGCGAAATCATGTACCCGGAAGCCTGTCGAGTGTTGATGTTCCGCGGTGCCGAGGTGATCCTGCATCCGACCAGCGATCACGGGGCCAACGATTTCATTGGTTGGGAATCGGCGAAGAAAACCCGTGCCTCGGAGAACATGATCTACCTGATCTCCTCCAACTCGGGTGGCATGGTCGGCTCGCCGCCGAGCGCCAACAACATGGGGCACTCGAAGATCATCGATTACAACGGACTGGTGCTCGCCGACAGCGGAGGTCCCGGCGAGTCGTTACGCACCAACGCGACCATCGACGTGCAGGGTCTGCGGCATGCGCGGCAGCACGTCGGGCCGCTGAATCGCATCGCAAGACAACGCACCGAGATGTACATGCGCGTCTACGAACAAGCGCACTTTTATCCGCCCAATAGTTTTGTCGATGAGCCGATGGCCGCGAAATCGCGCATCGCGGAAATCATGCGTTCGACGATGTCGCGACTCGCCAACGAGGGAGTGATTACGCCGCCATGACCGCCGAGACCGCCATCACCGCGACGACGACCGAGGTCGCCCGTTTTCCCCATCGAGACTACGGCTCGATGGGTCGCATCGGCATCGCCGTGCCGCAGGCGAACCCCACGGTGGAACCCGAGTTTTCCGTGCTGTTGCCGCACGGCACGAGCCTGCTCGCTTGCCGACTCGCGAGTCGCGAGCCTGATCAGCATCGACGCTTCGTCGGTTATCTCGAAAATCTGCCGAAGACCCTCGAGACCTACGACACGCTGCGTCCGGACATCATTGGCTTTGCCTGCACCGCCTCGTCCTATCTGGTGGGTGAGAGGCGCGAAAACGAACTTGTGGCGCAGTTCGAGGCCTCGTTCGGCGCGTCGATCATTACCGGCGGTCAGGCGATCCTCGAGGCGCTGCGCGCACTCGGCGCGCGCCGACTCGCGGTGCTGGCGCCGTATCCCGAGTTCGTGGTCGAGGCGGGCGGGCGTTACCTGGCCGAGGCCGGCTTCGAGATTGTTTCCAAGCTGCGCATTACGACGCGCACGAGCGATACCCGTACGATCTACGAGCTCAGTCATCGCGATGCACTCGCGGGCACGCGCGAGCTCGATTTGTCGCGGGCGGACTGTCTGCTGTTCACCGGTACCGGGATGCCGAGCCTGCCGGCGATCCGGGCGCTGGGGCCGAGTCTAGGCATCCCCATAATCTCGACCAACCTCTGCCTCGCCTGGGCGCTCACCCGGCGTCTGGGCTTGCCGGTGACCGCCGGCCCGCATCCCTTGCTGAATGGCTGGCAGGAGCGAATCGACGGGCTATAGTGCGGCGGTGAACCGCTTTACGCTCCGCTCCACCTATCAACCCGCCGGTGACCAGCCGAGTGCCATCGGCTCGCTGGTCGAGGGGCTGCAGTCGGGTCTCGCTCACCAGACGCTGCTCGGCGTGACGGGCAGCGGCAAGACCTTCACCATTGCCAATGTGATCCAGGCCGTGCAGCGGCCGACGCTTGTGCTCGCGCACAACAAGACCCTGGCCGCGCAACTCTACGGTGAGTTCCGCGAGTTCTTCCCCGAGAACGCCGTCGAGTACTTCGTGTCGTACTACGACTATTACCAGCCAGAGGCCTACGTCCCCTCGAGCGACACGTACATCGAGAAAGACGCCTCCATCAACGAACACATCGAGCAGATGCGCCTCTCGGCGACCAAGGCGCTGCTCGAGCGGCCGGACAGCATCATCGTCGCCACGGTCTCATCGATCTATGGCCTCGGTGACCCGCAGGCCTATCTCGCGATGGTGTTGCATCTCGTGCGCGGCGAGATTCTCGATCAGCGAAAGTTGCTGCGTCGGCTCGCCGACATGCAGTACACGCGCAACGAAATCGATTTTTCGCAGGGTACATTTCGCGTGCGCGGCGATATCGTCGATATCTTCCCCGCCGAGTCCGAGCGCGAGGCCTTGCGGGTCGAGCTTTTCGACGAAACGATTGAATCGTTGTCGGTGTTCGACCCGTTGACTGGCGAGGTGTCGCGCAAGGTGCCGCGCTATACCGTGTATCCGGGCACGCATTTCGTCACCCCCAAAGAGCGCCTGATCACCGCCATCGATCAGATCCGCGAGGAGCTGCGCGAGCGGCTCATCGACTTGCGCGCCGCCGACAAGCTCGTCGAGGCGCAGCGTCTCGAGCAGCGCACGATGTTCGACATGGAGATGATGAAAGAGGTCGGTTATTGCGCCGGCATCGAAAACTACTCGCGCTATCTTTCGGGCCGCGAACCGGGTGAGCCGCCGCCCTGTCTGTACGATTATCTGCCGCCCAATGCATTGCTCGTGGTGGACGAGAGTCACCAGACGCTGCCGCAGCTCGGCGCGATGTACAAAGGCGATCGTTCACGCAAAGAAACGCTGGTCGAGTTCGGCTTTCGGTTGCCCTCGGCACTCGACAATCGGCCGCTGCGCTTCGAAGAGTGGGAGCACATGGCGCCGCAGATGATTTTTGTCTCGGCGACGCCTGGCGATTACGAAGCGCGCCACGCCGCGCAGGTCGTCGAGCAGGTGGTTCGCCCGACCGGCTTGGTCGATCCCGAAGTCGAAGTGCGCCCGGTGCGCACGCAGGTCGATGACGTGCTCTCCGAAATTCTGCAGTGCGTGAGTCGCGGCGAGCGCGTGCTCATCACCACGCTCACCAAGCGCATGTCGGAGGATCTCACCGAGTATCTCGACGAGCATGGCGTCAAAGTGCGCTATCTGCACTCGGATATCGAGACGGTCGAGCGCAGCGAGATCATCCGCGATCTGCGGCTCGGAGTTTTTGACGTGTTGGTGGGCATCAATCTTTTGCGTGAAGGGCTGGACATGCCCGAGGTCGCGCTGGTGGCGATTCTGGATGCCGACAAAGAAGGCTTCCTGCGCTCCGAAAACTCCCTGATTCAGACCATCGGCCGAGCGGCGCGCAACGTCAACGGACGGGCCATCCTCTATGCCGATCGAATCACGGGGTCGATGCAGCGTGCGATGGATGAGACGAGCCGCCGACGACAGAAGCAGGTCGAGTTCAATACGGCGCATGGCATCGTGCCGCGCGGCATCGTCAAGCAGGTGGTCGATGTCATGGAGGGTGCGCGCGCCGAAGGTTACGCCGCGGCGCTCTCCGGCAAGGGGACGGGCAAAGGTGGCAAATCTGCGGGCCGCGGCGCGAGCGGACGCGGTGGGGCTGCAGCGGGCGCAGCGGCGGGACGCGCAGGCATGGACGAGTCGGTGCGCGAGTTGCGGCCCGAGCAGGCGCTGCGACGCATGAAGCAACTCGAGGCCGAGATGTTCAAGCATGCGCGCAACCTCGAATTCGAAGAGGCGGCACGGCTGCGCGACGAAATCGAGAAGCTCAAGCGGGCGGGCTTCGGCCTGCCCGATGTGCGCGCAGGCTGATCCCGGTTGAGCCGCAGAACATGAGGACGCAGCACACATGAAACGACGCACAGTGTTGTGGCTGGGGCTCGGCGCGGTCGGTGCCTTGGCGGTCGGTTGGGCGACGCTGCCATCGCGACAGCGCCTCATGGGTGGCGCCGATCGACTCGACGACTCGACCGGCTTCACCCCGAATGCTTGGGTGCGCATTGGTCGCGACGATACGATCACGCTCTTCATGCCGCGTGCCGAGATGGGACAGGGCACGCACACCGGTCTCGCCATGTTGCTGGCCGAGGAGCTGACGTGTCCGCTCGAAGACATCCGAATCGCGCCCGCACCCATCGCCAGCGTCTACAACAATCTCGCCGTGGTCGAGGATGGACTGCCCTTCAGGGCCGACGACCCAAGCGCACTACGCTCGGCGAGCGAACATTTTTCTTTGAAGATGGCGCGCGAATTCGGCTTCATGATGACGGGTGGCTCGACCAGCATCCCTGATCTTTGGGTTGTGTTGCGCGAGGCGGGCGCGCTCGCCCGCGAGTCGCTGCGCCAAGCGGCGGCGCGACACTGGAACGTACCGCTCATCGAGTGCACGGCGCGTGCTGCGCAGATCGTGCACACGAGTGGCGAAGTGCTGTCGTACGGCGAGGTGGTAAGCCGTGCGCCCGAGCACCTCGGCTCGGTCGATGAGGTGACGCTCAAGCCCGCAGAGCGCTGGAGCCTTATCGGGACCAAGGCGCGGCGTCTCGAGGCCCGTGACAAGGTGACCGGCAAGACGCAGTTCGCCGCCGACGTCCAAGAGCCCGATATGCTGTTCGCAGAGCTTGGCTTCTCGCCATTCATGGATGGCGAGCTCGCCGCATCTAACGAGAACGCAGCGCGCGCGCTCCCCGGTGTCGTCGAGGTGCTCAAGCTCCACTCGATCGGCGGCGCCGCGCCCGCGATTGCGGTGCTGGCCACACAGCGTTGGCAGGCCGAGCGCGCGCTCGAAGCGCTCGATGCGCAGTGGGTGGCAGGACCCGCAGGGCCTTTCGAGCAGGCGTCGCTAGATAAGGCGCTCGCGCAGGCGCTGCGCGACGACGCCGAGGTGCATGTGCATCGCGAGCTCGGCGACCCCGAACTGGTGATCGCCAGTTCCGCCACGGTGATCCGCGCCGACTACGAAGTGCCTTTTCTCGCGCACGCGGGGATGGAACCGCTGTGCTGTGCTGCAAAGCTCGAGGGTGAGCGCGCGACCGTCTGGGCGGGCGTGCAGATTCCCGACGCGGCGCGGAAGCTGGCCGCCGAGATGTTTGGATTGGAGGCAGAGCAGGTCACGCTCGTGCCCCTCATGCTGGGCGGGGGCTTCGGGCGTCGCCTCGAGGCCGATTTTGTCGGCATCGCCGCCGCGCTTGCTCGCGCAGCGCCGGGACGCCTCGTACAGGTCTTGTGGCGTCGCGAGGACGACACGCGACACGACTTCTACCGACCCGCGGCACGCGCGCGCTGTGCTGCGGTGCTCGAGCTCGGTATCGGCGCCATCGCCGCCCTGACCCAACATTCGGTGAGCCAGTCGGTCATGGCGCAAGCGCTGCCGCGGCAGCTCGGTTTGCCGGCCGCCGGCCCCGACAGGACCAATGTCGATGGTGCGTTCGACAGCGTCTATGAATTCGAACACCATCGGGTGGCGCACACGACGGTAGAGCTGCCCGTACCCGTCGGTTTTTGGCGCTCGGTCGGGCACTCGCAGCAGGCCTTCTTCATCGAGTCCTTCATGGACGAGCTCGCGCAGGTCGGGCGCATTGATCCGGTGGAGTTCCGACTCCGCCATCTGCAGAATCAGCCCCGACATCGCGCCGTCCTGCAGTTGGCGGCAGACAAAGCAGAGTGGTCCAAGCGCCCCGGCGCGACCGCCGATGGTCGTCCGATCGGTCGGGGCGTCGCGCTCCATCAATCCTTCGGCAGCATCGTGGCACTCGTGGCCGAGGTGTCGCAAACGCAGGACAACCGTATCCAGATCCACCGCGTCACCGTGGCGATCGACTGCGGGGTCGCCGTCAATCCCAACCTGATTGCCCAGCAAATGGAAAGCGCGGTGGTGTTTGGCCTGTCTGCAGCACTTTACGGGCGCATCACCTATCGGGAGGGCCGGGTGGAGCAGGGCAACTTTGATACCTATCCCGTGCTGCGTCTCGCCGAGTGTCCGCAGATCGACACCTGGATCGTCGCGAGCCGCGAACCTCCGGGCGGGGTCGGCGAGCCGGGGGTACCGCCCGTTGCTCCGGCGGTGGCCAGCGCGCTGGCTTCCCTGACCGGTCAGCGCTATCGGCGGTTGCCGCTGCTCGGTGCCTAGGGTATCTTCCGCAGCCTTTCTGCAGGCGCGTAGCTCAGTGGTAGAGCACCACCTTGACATGGTGGTGGTCGGTGGTTCGATCCCACTCGCGCCTACCATCACGACGAGGGGCGCTTTCGCATAGCGGAAGCGCCCTTTTTTGGAGTGCGGCACCGATGCCCGTCATCACTCTGCCCGACGGCAGCCAAAGAACCTTCGAGCGAGCGGTCACGGTGGCCGAGGTCGCCGCGAGCATCGGTACCGGCCTCGCCAAGGCGGCGCTCGCCGGCAAGGTCTCGGGCAAGCTCGTCGACACGTCCTTTCCGATCGTCGACGACGCTCGACTCGAGATCGTCACCGAAAAACATGCCGATGCACTCGAAGTCATCCGGCATTCAACCGCGCATCTGCTCGCGCAGGCCGTGCAGGCGCTGTTTCCTGACGCCCAAGTCACGATTGGTCCGGTCATCGAAGACGGGTTTTATTACGATTTTTCTTACAGGCGTCCGTTTACGCCGGAAGACCTCGCGGCCATCGAGGCGAAGATGCGCGAGCTCTCGCAGGCGAATCTCGCGGTCGAGCGGCGCGAAATGCCGCGTGATGAGGCCGTCACCTTCTTCAAAGATTTGGGCGAGCACTACAAGGCCGAGATCATCGCCAGCATCCCGAGCAATGAGCCCATCAGCCTCTATGGTCAGGGCGGTTGGGTAGATCTTTGCCGCGGGCCACACGTGCCCGCGACGGGCAAGCTCAAGTCCTTCAAGCTCATGAAAGTCGCGGGCGCCTATTGGCGCGGCGATTCGCGCAACGAGATGCTGCAGCGCATCTATGGCACGGCGTGGACCAACGACAAGGATCTGCAGGATTACCTGACTCGCCTCGAGGAGGCCGAGAAGCGTGATCACCGCAAGATCGGTCGCGAACTCGATCTTTTTCATATGCAAGAAGAAGCGCCGGGCGCGGTCTTCTGGCATCCCAAGGGCTGGAGCGTTTTCCAATCCCTGATCGGCTACATGCGCGAGAAGCAAAAGGCCGCGGGGTTCCAGGAGGTCAACGGCCCCGAGCTTATGGACCGCAGCCTCTGGGAGGCCTCCGGTCACTGGGAAAAATTCGGCGAGAACATGTTCACGACGCAGACGCCCGACGAGCGCGTCTATGCCATCAAGCCGATGAACTGCCCCGGACACGTGCAGATATTCCGCCAGGGCTTGCGCAGCTATCGCGATCTGCCGGTGCGCTATGCCGAGTTCGGCAAGGTGCATCGCTATGAGCCCTCGGGCGCCCTGCATGGGCTGATGCGCGTGCGCGCCTTCACGCAGGACGATGCCCACATCTTCGTCAGCCCTGAGCAGATCACCGCCGAGTCGGTGGCGGTCACGCGGCTCATTCTCGATATTTACCGGGACTTCGGTTTCGACGATGTCCGCATCAAGTTTTCCGACCGTCCCGAAAAGCGGGTGGGTGCCGACGAGATCTGGGATAAGGCTGAGGCCGCCCTCCAGGAGGCCGCTCGCGTTGCCGGTATCGACTACACCCTGAATCCGGGCGAGGGCGCCTTCTACGGGCCGAAACTCGAGTTCGTGTTGCGCGATGCCATCGGCCGGGACTGGCAGTGCGGCACGCTGCAGGTCGATCTCAACCTGCCGGGGCGCTTGGGCGCCCACTATATCGACGAGCACAGCCAGAAGCAGACCCCGGTCATGCTGCACCGCGCGATCTTCGGCTCGCTCGAGCGCTTTCTCGGGATTTTGATCGAGCACCATGCCGGTCGGCTGCCTGCCTGGCTCGCACCGACGCAGGTGGTCCTGATGAACATCACCGAGCGTCAGGACGCTTACCTCAAGGAGACGGCCGAATTCCTTACAAATCAGGGGCTTCGGGTCGAAACCGACTTGCGCAACGAAAAGATCGGCTTTAAGATTCGCGAACACACGCTGCAGCGCGTGCCGTACCTATTGGTGGCAGGCGACAAGGAAGTAGCAGCGCAGCTTCTGTCCGTGCGCACCCGCAACGGCAAGGATCTGGGTCAGATGTCTCCGCAGACTTTCGTCGAGCGGTTGCGCGTCGAGCTGGATAGCCGCGGTCGCCGAACTTTGGAGGATTGACGTATCTCGACTGCAACAAAGCGCATACGGCGCAATGAGGACATCACGGCGCCGCAAGTGCGTGTGATCGCCGCCGACGGATCCCAGGCCGGCATCATGACTCGATTCGAGGCCCTGCAGCTCGCGCAAACCAGCGAGCTCGATCTCGTCGAAGTGTCGCCGATGGCCGAGCCGCCCGTAGTGCGCATCATGGACTTCGGCAAGTACCTCTTCGAGCAGAAGAAGAAATCGCAGTCCGCACAAAAGAAGCAGAAGCAACAGCAAATAAAGGAAGTGAAATTTCGTCCCGGTACGGAAGAGGCGGATTACCAGGTCAAGCTGCGTAATCTCATCCGCTTCCTGACTGAGGGTGACAAGGCCAAGGTAACCCTGAGGTTCCGTGGCCGTGAGATGGCGCACCAGGAGATCGGACGTCGACTCCTCGATCGGTTGGCTCAAGACCTCGCCCTGCAAGCGAACGTCGAACAGAACCCACTGATGGAAGGTCGGCAGATGGTCATGGTGTTTTCGCCAAAGAAAAAGTGATGGCGTGAGGGCCGAGCCGACCCATCGTGGGGCGGCAAGTCCGAAGGTCATCCGCACGCAAGCGGGCCGCAAGGCTTTGTGAGCGCAGCTACAAAAAGGAGTGACAAAGAAATGCCCAAGTTGAAAACCAACCGGGCGGCAGCGAAGCGTTTTCGCAAGACGGCGAAGGGCTACAAGTCCTATTCCGCCGGCCGCCGCCACAACCTCGGCCACAAGCCGCGCAAGACCAAGCGCCAACTGCGCTCGGGCGGCTCCAGCCTCGTGCATGAGAGTGATGTCGGTCGTCTCGACCAATTGCTCCCGCACGCCAAGTAATCCACCGAGGTAAAGAACCATGGCAAGAGTTAAGCGTGGCGTGACCGCTGGTCGTCGCCACAAAAAAGTGCTCGGCAAGGCGAAGGGCTATTACAACGCCCGTCGCAAGGTCTACCGCACCGCCAAGCAGGCCGTCATCAAGGCGGGTCAGTACGCGTACACGGGTCGCAAGCTCAAGAAGCGCGATTACCGTGCGCTTTGGATCCAGCGCATCAACGCTGCGGCGCGACAGTTCGGACTGTCCTACAGCCGCATGATGAATGGCCTGAAGCTCGCCAACATCGAGATCGACCGCAAGATGCTCGCCGACATCGCCGTGCACGATGCGGACGCGTTCGGCGCGATCGCGACCAAGGTCAAGGCGGCACTCGGCATCGCCTGAGGAATGGTCGTGGGCGATCTCGCGACCCTCACTCGACAAGCCCTCGATGAAGTGGCGGCGAGCACTACGCTCGCCGCCCTCGATGAGGTGCGGGTGCGTTGGCTCGGCAAGAAGGGTCTGCTCACCGAGCAGCTCAAATCTTTGGGCGCTTTGTCGGCAGCCGAGCGGCCGGCGGCTGGCGCGCGAATCAATGCCGCAAAACAAGAGATCCAGGCGGCTATCGAAGCTGCCGAGACAGCTTTGTCCGCGGCGGCAGTCGAAGCCGAACTCGCCGCGGGTCGCATCGACGTCAGTCTGCCGGGGCGGGGCGAGTCTCGTGGCGGGCTACATCCCGTCACGCGTACACGACTGCGTATCGAGCGTATTTTTCGCAATTCCGGGTTCGAGATTGCGACGGGTCCCGAGATCGAAGACGACTTCCATAATTTCGAGGCGCTCAATATCCCCGCCGATCACCCGGCGCGCGCCATGCACGACACGTTCTATTTCCCGGACGGTCGATTGCTCCGCACGCACACTTCGCCGGTGCAAATCCGCGAGTTGCGCAAGGGACGTTTGCCGCTCGCCATGATCATGCCGGGACGCGTATATCGCTGCGACTACGACATGACGCACTCGCCGATGTTTCATCAGGTCGAGGGCCTCGTCGTCGATGAGAACGTGAGCTTCGCGAATCTCAAGGCGACCTTGCAGGACTTCCTGCGCGCCTTCTTCGAAAAAGATCTGCGGATGCGCTTGCGTCCGTCCTATTTCCCCTTCACCGAACCCTCGGCCGAAGTCGATATGTCCTGTGTGTTTTGTGACGGCGCGGGTTGTCGGGTCTGCAAGCACACCGGATGGCTCGAGATCGCCGGCTGCGGCATGGTTCATCCCAACGTTTTCAAGTCGGTCGGTATCGACCCTGAACGCTGGACGGGCTACGCCTTCGGCATGGGAATCGAGCGACTCGCCATGCTGCGTGATGGCGTCAACGATCTGCGGCTTTTCTTTGAAAGCGACCTGCGCTTTTTGCGGCAGTTTGGTGCCGCATGAAGATCTCGCGACAGTGGCTCGACGAGTGGATCCGGAGCGGCTGGAGCTCGCGCGAGCTCGGCGATCGTTTGACCATGGCGGGGTTCGAGCTCGAATCGATTACGCCCGCGGCGCCCGCTTTCGAGGGCGTGGTGGTCGCCGAGATCATCGAAGCCGCGCGGCATCCTCAGGCCGACAAGCTGCAGGTGTGCAAAGTGGTGATCGCGGGCGAGACGCCCCATTCCGCCCCGGCGCTGCAAATCGTCTGCGGCGCCGCAAACGCCCGCGTCGGCTTGCGCACGGCGCTCGCGGTGGTGGGCGCAGCACTGCCCGGCGGGCTCGCGATCAAGGCGGCCAAGCTGCGCGGCGTCGAGTCGGCAGGTATGTTGTGCTCGGCGAAGGAACTCGGCCTCGCCGAGACCTCGGAGGGCATCCTCGAATTGCCGAATGACGCGCCCCTCGGCATGGCGCTACGCGACTATCTCGCGCTCGATGACGACGTGCTCGAGTTCGCCATTACCCCGAATCGGGGCGATGCCATGTCTGTGCGCGGCATCGCGCGCGAGGTGAGGGCGCTGCTTGGTGAGGCAGGGCGTGGCGCTGACAATCGTGACTCGGCAGCATCGCCGCGAGCGCTGCCACCCTTGCCCGCGGTTCCCGCTACCGCCGACGTGGCAACGGCATTGGCCAAAGATTTGGGGCTCGCGCAGCGCGCACTCGCCACACTGCATGCGGCGACAGCCTGCCCGCGCTTTCATGGTCGAGTGATCGTCGATCTCGACAACTCGCGCCCGTCGCCGATGTGGCTGCGCGAGCGACTGCGCCGTGCGGGATTGCGCAGTATCAGCCCGGTGGTCGATGTCACCAACTATCTTGTCATCGAACTCGGCCAACCGATGCACGCCTATGACCTCGACAAGGTCGAGGGACAGCTTGCAGTGCGTCTGGCGCGCAGCGGCGAGTCCTGTGAGTTGCTGGATGGTCGCACCGTCGCGCTCGAGGACGATGTGCTGGTCATCGCCGATGCGGCGGGCCCGGTTGCTTTGGCGGGCGTCATGGGCGGACAGCGCACGGCAGTTTCGGCGAGCACGACTCGCGTGCTCTTCGAGGTGGCATGGTTCGCCCCATCGGCCATTGCGGGTCGCGGCCGACGTTATGGCCTGACCACCGACGCGAGTCAGCGCTTCGAGCGTGGCGTCGATCCGAACCTCGGTGCCATCGCGATCGAGCGCGCCACCACGCTGCTCAACAGCATTGCGAGTGGTCGGGCGGGACCTGTCATGACTGCCGAGAGCTCGGCAGACCTGCCGACGCCCGCAGCCGTGCCGTTGCGATTGGCCCAAATCGATCGTTTGCTCGGCATCGCGCTACCGCAGTCCGAGGTGGTCGATCTGCTCGAACGACTCGGCATGCAGGTCGAGATCGCCGCAGACGCCCCGACGACGCTGCAAGTCTTGCCGCCCTCCCATCGGTTCGACCTGCGCATCGAGCGCGACCTGATCGAAGAGGTCGCCCGACTGCGCGGCTATGACAACATCCCGGTGCAGGCGGCGAGGGCGGCTCAGCGCATCCTGCCGCAGCCCTCAGCCCGCCCTGACGAGCAGCGCCTGCTCGATGTGCTGACGGCGCGCGGTTTCCATGAGGCGGTGCATTTCGCCTTCGTCGATCCCGCGCTGCAAGAGGCGCTTCTGCCCGAGGTTCCCGCGCACCGCCTCGCCAATCCCATCGCGAGCGACCTTGCGGTCATGCGGCTCAGCTTGTGGCCGGGCCTCCTCAAGGCGGCGCTCGAGAATCAGCGGCGCCAACAAGTTCGCCTGCGGCTCTGTGAGCATGGCGTCGTGTTCCCGTTGGGTGGCGCCGAGATCGATCACGTTGCGGGCATCGCGTTGGGTGCGCGTTGGCCAGAGCAGTGGGGCGGTGGGCGTGAGGGCGTCGATTTCCATGATTTGCGGGCCGATGTCGAAGCCTTGCTCTCGCTGAGCGGCGACACGGTGAACGTTCATTTTGTGGCAGCGACCCATCCTGCACTGCATCCCGGACGCTCGGCGCAGGTCATGCGCGGCGCTCAAGCGGTCGGCTGGATCGGCGAGCTGCATCCCCGTCTCGTGCGCGAACTCGGCTTTCATGTTGCGCCGCAACTCTTCGAGTTACAGATCGAGGCTGCATTGACGGCAACTCGCTCGAGCTATCGCGAGGTATCGCGCTTCCCGCAGGTCCGTCGTGACCTTGCGCTCGTGGTCGATGAGTCGGTCGGTTTTGAGGCGATTCGAGAACGCGTTCTGGCGGCGGCGTCAAGTCTTTTGCGCGAGCTGGTGCTGTTCGATGTGTACCGCGGTGCAGGAATCGAATCAGGGCGAAAAAGCGTGGCTTTGGGCTTGATTTTGCAGGATGAAGGTCGCACGCTGACGGACACGGAAGTCGATCAGGTGATCACTGCCGTCCGCGAGGCGCTTGGGTCGGGGCTCGGCGCCACGTTCCGTGAATGACGGTCGCGGGCCAAAGAGATAACGAGAATCAGGTTCGAGGGGCGAGTTCGCGCATGGCGTTGACCAAGGCAGAGATGGCAGAGGCGCTGTTCG
>JBILGD010000041.1:0-20361 GCA_044351225.1 Steroidobacteraceae bacterium | reverse complement strand
GGTTCGTGCACCAAACAGATCGTTGGTTGGTGTTTCCGCACGAGCTCGTCGGTCTGACCGACGCGGAGATCGCGGCGCACAAGCCCGGCGCCGTCCGCGCTCGCTGAGACATTTGCGTGCCGCTGCCTGCGGCTACCTCGGTGCCTGCGGCGAATTCGCCTCAGCGACGGACCAGAGGTGGCGGCACTCGCAAATTCCGGGTGCGCACGAACGAGGACGCGATGCGCAGCAATCGATCTTCGGCATGACGCGGGGCGACCAGCGTCATGCCCATCGGTAAATCTTTGATCAGGCCGATCGGCAGGGTGAGACTCGGATACCCGGCGATGGCTGCCGCGGAGCCAAGCCCCGAACCGCCGGTGTCATTGCGATCACCGAGGATCGGATCGCTGAGGCCAGGGGGGCCCGCGCCCGGCGCCACCAGCACATCGACCCGCAGGCTGCGGAATAATTGATCCAGCCCCTCCGCATCGACCCGCTTGTTGAGCTCGGCCACGGCATCGAGATAGGGCTTATCGGTCAACGGCCCTTTGGTCACCGCCATTTCAAAGATTTCTTGGCCGAATCGGTGGAGTTCCCGATCTGCATTGCGGCGGTTGAATTCGATCAGCTCAGTGAGCGAGCGAACGGCAGTTTGCTGGGGAGCCAGAGCACCGAGATAGGCATCGATGGCCGACTTGAACTCGTACAGCAGCGCGGTGAATTCGCTGGCGCCGACCTCGCGAAACGCCCGCGGCAGCGGCGCGTCGATCACCTCGGCGCCGCTGCGTCGCCAGACATCGATGGCCGCCAGATACAGGTTTTTGGTGGCAGCACGCATCGAGTCGCCGGGTGGCGCGATGCCGACGCGAGGTTTCCCGGGCGAATTGCCGACCGAGGTGGTCAAAGATTCTTGTCGACGCGGCCGCTCGTAGATCACGCTGGCGACGGCCAAGGCATCAGCGACGCTGCGGGTCATCGGCCCAGCGACGTCTTGCCGCGGCGAGAGTGGCACGATCCCCTCGTTGCTGACCGCACCGAGCGTCGGCTTGAAGCCGACCAAACCCGCCATGGCAGCCGGCGAGAGAATCGAGCCATCGGTTTCGGTACCGATCGCCGCTGCACAGAAACTCAGCGCTGTCGCGGTGGCCGAGCCGGAGCTGGAGCCAGAGGGTGTGCGCGCCGGGTCATATGCGTTACCCGTCTGACCGCCGACCGCGCTCCAGCCACTGCTCGAATGCGTCGAACGGAAGTTGGCCCATTCGCTGAGGTTCGCTTTGCCGAGCACGATCGCACCGGCTTTGCGCAGCCGCGCCACCAGCGGTGCATCGGCCTGGTGGAACGCCTTGGCGAGCGCCAGTGACCCGGCGGTGGTCGGCAAGGGGTCCAGCGTCTCAATGTTGTCCTTGAGCAGGATCGGAATGCCGTGCAGTGGGCCGCGCAGTGGGCCGCTGCGCCGCTCGGCATCTAGGCGGCGCGCCGCATCGAGGGCGGCCGGGTTCACGGCGATGACCGAGCGGAAGCTCGGACCCTGACGATCGAATCGTGCGATGCGCGCGAGGTAGGCGGTGACGAGGGCGGCTGAGGTCATGCCTTGCGACAGCCGCTCCTGCAGTGCGCCGATGTCGAGCTCGGTCGGATCGAAGTCGGCAGCGCGCGCACGGTCCTCGGCGCTTGCCCGCTCGAAATGCAGGGCGATCGAGCCGGCGACCGACAGCGCGATCGTGTGCAGGAGGGCGCGACGTTTCACGGTTGCCTGGCCGCCGCCTCGGCGCGCATGCGGGCGATCGCTTGCTCGATCCAAGCCTGCGCTTCGTCGTTGATGCTGCGCGGATCACGCCCTGCGGCGTCGATGGGCGGACCGATGAGCACGCGAATCGTGCCCGGCTTTTTGAGAAGACCGCGCCGCGCCCAGTAATACCCCGCGTCATGGGCCACCGGGACGACCTTGCAGCCGCTGCGACTTGCGAGCAGTGCACCACTCACGCCGTAGCGACGGGTTTCACCCGCTGCCACACGCGTACCCTCGGGGAAGATGAGGATGGAGAGCCCATCGGCAAGTCGCTGCATGCCCTGCGTCACCACCTGACCCACGGCAGACGCGCCGGCACCGCGGTTCACCGGGATCGAGCGCAGCAGCGCGAGGCCCCAGCCAAAGAAAGGGATGTACATGAGTTCGTACTTGAGCACGATCACTTTGGGCGGACCGATGAGAAACTGGCCGAAGGTTTCCCAAGCCGAGGAATGTTTCCAGTAGGCGACATGCGGCGCTACGGGAAAGTTCTCGGTGCCCTCGACGACGAAATCGAGTCTGCAGGTGAGCCGCAGCACATCGAAGATGCGCCGTGCATACCAGCGAATCAGTGCGAAGCGCCGCTCAAGCGGGAACGCCCAGCCGACCAGTACGAAGAAGATCGCATAACCCAGCGTCCAAAGAAAAAGAAACACGGTGAAGACGAGGGAGCGCAACGCCTGCACGACTCGCTCCGTCTATCCTGGCAAACGCGAAAAATCCGCGACGCCCGAGAACAGTCCGTGAATGCGCGCGACCAACGCGAGCCGGTTGGCGCGCAAAGCCGGATCCGGGTCATTGACCATCACATCGGCAAAGAATGCATCGATGGCGGGTCTCAGTCCGGCAAGCACCGCCAGAGCCGCGGCGTAGCGGCGCGCGGCAAGATCCGCTTCGACGCGCGCAGCGATCGCGTCGATCGCCGCATGCAGGGCACGTTCGGCAGCCACGCCGAGCAGCGAGTCGTCCACTTTGGCGGGCACGTCATCGGTGGCGGATTTGCGCAGGATATTGGCGATGCGCTTGTTCGCCGCTGCGAGGCTGTCGGCTTCAGGTCGACGGCGGAATTCGGCCAGCGCATGCATGCGCGCGTCGATGTCGAGCGGCCGGGTCGAACCGGTTGCGAGCACGGCATCGAAAGTCTCGGCCGGAAAACCTGCTTCGAGATAGTGGGCGCGCAGCCGCTCGAGAATATAGGTGACGATCTCCTGCGCCGTGTCCGCGGTCTTTACCGGCTGCACGGCAACGGCCGCCGCAACGAGGTCGCCGAGATCAAGGTCGAGACGCTGCTCGAGCAGGATGCGGCACACGCCGATGGCGGCGCGACGCAAGGCGAATGGATCCTTGGTACCGGTCGGTTTCTGGCCAATGCCGAAGATACCGGCCAAGGTGTCGAGCTTGTCGCCAAGCGCGACGGCGCTGCCGATCGCATTGGTGGGCAGGCCATCGCCGGCACCGCGCGGCAGATAATGTTCGCGCACGGCCGCAGCAACGGCGGCGTCCTCGCCGTCGGCGAGCGCGTAGTACGCACCCATGATGCCCTGCAGTTCGGGAAACTCGCCGACCATCGCCGACATCAGGTCGCATTTGCAGAGCTCTGAGGCGCGCGCCACGAGACGTTCATCGGTACCGATGGTCGCGGCGATCCCCGTCGCCAGCGTGCCGATGCGGCGCACCTTGTCGCCGATGGAGCCGAGCTTCGCCTGAAACGTGACTTGATCGAGGCTACTGCGCCAGGCCGCTAGTGGTTGGTGGCGATCCTGCTGCTGAAAGAACGCTGCGTCCGACAAGCGTGGCCGAACGACCCGTTCGTTGCCTTGGCGTACGGCAGCGGGATTGCGACTCTCGATGTTGCTGACCGTGATGAACCAGTGCGTGAGTGCACCCGCAGCATCCTCGACGGCGAAATATCTTTGATGTTCCTGCAGCGTCGACAGCAGTACCTCGCGCGGCAGCGCGAGAAAGCGCTCATCGAAACGCCCTTCGACGGCGACCGGCCACTCGACGAGCGCGGTCACTTCATCGAGCAGCGCGTCATCCAGCACTGCCCGACCGCCGAGCGCCGCCGCCTTCGCCATGACCTGTTCGCGGATGCGTGCACGACGTTCGGCGAAGCTCGCAATGACGAAGCCCTGTTCGCGCAGCGTGTCGGCATAGGCAGCGGGCGATGCCAAAGTGATGACACCCGGCGCGTGGAACCGATGGCCGCGAGTGTGCGCACCGGCAGGCGTGTCGAGCAGGCTGACCGGCAGCACTTCGTCGCCGAAACGCAGCACCAGCCAATGTACGGGTCGGACGAACTCCGCGGTACCGGCGCCCCAGCGCATGCGCTTGGGGATCGGCAGGGCATCGAGTGCGGCTTGCACGATGCCGGGCAGCAGCGTGGTCGTGGCGGCACCCGGCTTGCTACCTTCAAAGAAAAGGAATTCGCCCTTGCCTTCGGTGATGCGACCGAGCGCATCGAGCGGCACGCCCACGCTTTCGGCAAAGGCGGTCGCCGCCCGCGTCGGCGCGCCCTGTTTATCGAAGGCAGCATTGAGCGGCGGTCCGCGGCGGCGCAGCTGTTGCTGCGGCTGTTGCTCTGGGAGCTGCTGCACGAGCACCGCAAGACGGCGCGGTGCGGCAAAGGAAACGAGCTCCCCATGCTGCAGACCGGCTGCCGCGAGGCCGTTGCGCAGGCCTTCGGCGAGCGCACGCTCGAGTTCCGGAAGTGCCAGAGGCGGCAATTCTTCGGTGCCGAGCTCGAACAAAAAATCGCGGCACGGTGTGTCGATCGACACGGACGCGCTCACAAAGGCTCTCCGCTGCCGCGCACGACGGCGCTTTGTACCATCGGGAAGCCAAGTGCCTCGCGGCTATCGTAATAGGCCTGGGCGACGCCACGGGCGAGAGTGCGCACGCGCAGGATGAATCTTTGACGTTCGGTTACCGAGATCGCTCGTCGTGCATCGAGCAGGTTGAAGGTGTGTGAGGCCTTGAGCACCTGTTCGTAGGCGGGCAGTGCAAGCTTCGCCTCGAGCAGTCGCGTGCAAGCCGCTTCGTGTTCATCGAAATGACGGAACAGCACGGCGGTGTCGGCATGCTCGAAGTTGTACGCCGACTGCTCCACCTCGTTCTGGTGATGGACATCGCGATAGGTCACGCGACCGAGCGGACCGTCTGTCCAGACGATGTCGTACACGCTGTCGACGCCCTGCAGATACATCGCGAGCCGCTCGAGACCGTAGGTGATTTCGCCGGTTACAGGTCGACAATCGAGGCCGCCCACTTGCTGGAAGTAGGTGAATTGCGTGACTTCCATGCCGTTCAGCCACACTTCCCAGCCGAGACCCCAGGCACCGAGCGTGGGCGATTCCCAATTGTCTTCGACGAAGCGGATGTCATGGGTCAGTGGATCGAAGCCGAGCATCTTCAGTGAACCCACGTAGCGTTCGAGGATGTCGAGCGGCGAGGGTTTGATGACCACCTGGAACTGGTAATACCGCTGCAGCCGAAAAGGGTTGTCGCCGTAGCGACCATCGGTAGGCCGGCGCGAGGGTTGTACGTAAGCGGCGCTCCAAGGTTCCGGGCCGATCGAGCGCAGAAAGGTGTCGGTATGGAAGGTGCCTGCGCCCATTTCCATGTCGTACGGCTGCAGGATCACGCAGCCCTGCTCGGACCAGTATTGCTGCAGTGCGAAAACGAGTTCCTGAAAGGTACGAGCCATGAGCCTCGGGCGCGCGGCCACGGCCGCAATCGATCGTTAGGGCCGCAGAGTATACCGGCTGGCACTACGCTCTCATGGTGTCGACTGTCGGGATCCACTAGCATCGAGCAAGCCAGTCCGGCGCGGGGGGAGTGATGGAAACGGCAACGGCACGCGAGCACGCGACGGCGGGCATCAAGGTCGGCATCTGGGAACTATCGCCCGGCATCGAACGACGCAATTTCTACGCCCTGCTCGGCACGGCCTTTTTCTCCATCGGCTTGTTGACGCTGGTGGGCAACCTGCGGCCCTACCTGTTCAATTCGATGCTGAACATTCCGGACGACCTGCAGGGTCGGCTGAGCGGTTCGATGGATGTCTTCAGCGAAATCCCGGCGCTGCTGTTGTCCGGCATTGTCGGTGCCGCATCGGATCGGCTCGGACGCCGAGTCATCTACGGCATGGGCTTCGCCATTCTCGCGGTGGGCTATCTGCTCTTTCCGCTCGCGCGAGCTGATTGGACCTTGTTCGCCATGGTCTTCATCACTGCCTGCGGCGCCTCACTGATTGCGGCGATGCTCTCGGCGGTCATCGCCGACTACCCGCAGGAAACCTCGCGCGGCAAGTTGGTCGGCATCTGCTTTTTTCTCAACGGACTCGGCGTGGCCTCACTGGTGGGCCTCGCGTCTCAACTGCCCAAGCTCTATCTCGCGCAAGGACTCGATGCCGTGGCGGCAGGTCGCGCGGCGTACTGGACCGTCGCCGCGATGTGCCTCGTGCCGATGGTGATCGTGTTGCGCGGCCTCGCCCGCCGCTCTCCCGGACAGCTCACCGTGCAGGAACCGTTGCTCGCCACGCTGCGGGTCGGTCTTGCGGCCGCCAAAGACCCGCGTGTTCGACTCGCCTATTTTTCGGCGGCGGTATCGCGCGCCTCGTTGTCGATCATCAGCGCGTTCTTTTTTCTTTGGATGGTGCAGGCGGGCAAGGATCAGGGCATGACGCCCGCCGAGGCACTGTCGCGCGGTGGCGGTATCTTTGTCGTCATCCAGATCACGGCGACACTGTGGGCGATCACCGTGATCAGTTTCATCGATCGGGTGGATCGAGTGCTGTTCATGGCGGTGGCTTCGGCGCTCGCTTGCGGCAGTTACATCTGGTTCGGATTGGTCGACAACCCGTTTCAACCCGCCATGTTCGTGGCCGCAGTGTTCCTCGGCGTGGGCGAGATGAGCGGCATCCTGGCGTCGCAGGCGCTGGTCGGTCAGGCAGCGCCCGAGCGCGGTCGGGGCGCAGTGATCGGGGTATTCACGTTGTTCGGTTCGGTCGGCATCCTGTTTGCGGCGCTGGTCGGCGGGACCTTGTTCGATATCTGGCGACCGTCTGCTCCCTACATCGTCACCGGCTGCGTCAGCGGGATGCTTTGCCTGTACGCCATCCGTGTGTGGCTGCTGCTGCGAGGGCGCGAGTCCCAGACCGCTTGATGACTCAAAATAGTGCAAAGAGATTTATATTTGCACCGTAATGATGCAGAATCAACCGTTCTGGGTTGATTGAGTACCGTTAAATCCTTGACTTTGCTGCCAAACCGGCACGCCGGCACGATTTCTGCATTATTCTTGGGCGTCTCATCCCCCCACGATTTTCGAACGGAGCGAACATGACCACCGGCAGTGACGTCATTCAGTTGATCAAGGACAAGGAAGTGAAGTGGGCCGACCTGCGGTTCACGGATACGCGTGGCAAGGAACAGCACGTCACGATCCCGGCCAAGGCGGTCGACGAAGGTCTGTTCCGCGACGGCAAGATGTTCGACGGCTCCTCGATCGCCGGTTGGAAGGGCATCAACGAGTCGGACATGATCCTCATGCCAGACGCCGGCACGGCTATCCTCGATCCTTTCTTTGAAGACGCGACGGTCAACATCCGTTGCGATGTCATTGAACCCGCGACCATGCAAGGCTATGAGCGCGACCCGCGTTCGATCGGCAAGCGCGCCGAGGCCTACCTCAAGAGCACCGGCATTGCCGATGGCGCGATGTTCGGCCCCGAGAACGAATTCTTCATCTTCGACAGCGTGCGCTGGGCCAATGAAATGCACACGTCGTCCTATGCTATCGATTCGGTGCAGGGCGCATGGAACAGCAATACCGCTTATGAAGGCGGCAACATGGGCCATCGCCCGGGCGTCAAGGGTGGCTACTTCCCGGTGCCGCCGGTCGATGCGTACCAGAACATCCGCAACTCCATGTGCAACGCGTGTGAGGAGCTCGGCCTCGTCGTCGAAGTGCATCACCACGAAGTCGCCACCGGCGGCCAGTGCGAGATCGGCATCGGTGCGGGTGGTCTCGTCAAAAAAGCCGACGAAGTGCAGATCCTCAAGTACGCCGTGCACAACGTCGCTGCCGCTTATGGCAAAACCGCGACCTTCATGCCGAAGCCGCTGGTCGGTGACAACGGTTCGGGCATGCACGTGCACCAGTCATTGCAGAAAGACGGCAAGGCCCTCTTTGCCGGCGACAAATACGGCGGGCTCTCCGAGCTTGCGCTCTACTACATCGGCGGCATCATCAAGCACGCCAAGGCACTGAACGCCTTCACGAATGCCGGCACCAACAGCTACAAGCGCCTGGTGCCCGGATTCGAAGCACCGGTCATGCTCGCCTACTCGGCGCGCAACCGCTCCGCCTCGATCCGCATTCCGTTCGTCTCGAACCCGAAGGCCCGTCGCATCGAGGTGCGCTTCCCGGACTCCTCGGCGAACCCGTACTTCGCGTTTGCGGCCATGATGATGGCCGGCCTCGACGGCATCCAGAACAAGATCCACCCCGGCGATCCGGCGGACAAGGATCTCTACGATCTCGAGCCCGAAGAAGCCAAGCACATCCCGACCGTATGCCACTCGCTCGACATGGCACTCGAGTACCTCGACAAGGATCGCGAGTTCCTCACCCGCGGTGGCGTGTTCACCAACGACGTGATCGATGCCTACATCAACCTCAAGATGCAGGAAGTCACGCGTTTCCGCATGAGCACGCACCCCGTCGAGCTCGATCTCTACTACAGCTGCTGAGGCCGGCGGCGTGATGCGCGGCGACAGCCATGGCAGTTGAACGGCTGTTCGCGAGCTTCGCTGCGCATCACGATCCCGCAGAACTGCTCGACGCGCTGGCTACGGGTGTGGTGCTGCTCGACCCCTCGCTCATGGTCGTGCATGCCAACGTGGCGGCGCAGGGACTCATGGCCGTGGGCCTCAATCAGGCCCGCGGCCGCGTCTTTGCCGAGCTTTTCACCGATAGTCAGAGTTTTGCCCTGACCCTGAGTCGCGCCCGCGATGCTGGCGAAGTCGTTACCGAATGCGAGCTGACTTTGCGTCCTGCCGGTACCTTGCGTGAACCGCGAATCGTCGATGTCACGATCACGCCGCTCGATGACGCGAGCGGCCAACGCCAACTGCTGCTCGAACTGTCCGATGCCGTGCCGCGCAATCGGCACAATCGCGACAATGAATTGCGGGCGCGCCTCGAAGGCAGTCGCATGATGACGCGGCAACTCGCACACGAGATCAAGAATCCGCTTGGCGGAGTACGCGGCGCCGCGCAACTGCTCGCTCGCCAACTGCCAGATCCTGCGCTGCGCGAGTACACCGACGTCATAATCAATGAAACGGATCGACTGACCGCACTCGTCGACACGATGACGACGGCGCGTCCCCCGCTCAAGACGCTGCTCAATATCCATGAGGTCTGCGAGCATGTGCATCGACTGCTCACGGCCGAGGCCGCACCCGGCGTGATCGTCGAGCGGGACTACGATCCGAGCGTCCCCGAGGGGCGGTTCGACCGCAACCAGCTCGTGCAGGCCTTGCTCAATCTGGCCCGCAATGCGCTGCAGGCGGTCGGACAGCACGGCAAGGTGGTACTACGTACTCGCGTGCTTACCCAGACCCATATCGGCGTCGTGCGTCATCGGCTCGCAGTACGCATCGACGTCATCGATGACGGTCCCGGCGTCCCCGAAGAAATACGCGGCACCTTGTTCTATCCGCTAGTCACCGGGCGACCCAATGGCACGGGGCTTGGTCTTGCGGTGTCACAGGAGCTCGTCAACCGTAACGGCGGCTTGATCGAATTCGAAAGCGAACCGCAGCGCACGATTTTTTCGATCACGCTGCCTCTGTCCGTGACCGACACGAATTCCAGGGAAGGAATCTCATGAACTTACGCCCCTTGCATGTCTGGTTGGTCGATGACGATGCTTCGATACGCTGGGTGCTCGAACGTGCGCTCAAGGCGGGCGGCCAGATGCCGCGTAGTTTCGAGTCCGCAGAGCTCGCGCTCGAGGCGCTGCGCGGCGAGGCGCCCGATGTCCTCGTCACCGACATCCGCATGCCGGGTCTCTCGGGGCTCGAACTCGTGCGCAAGATCCATGGCGCAAGACCGCAACTGCCGATTATCGTCATGACGGCGCACGCCGATCTCGACAACGCCGTGTCGGCCTATGAAAGCGGCGCCTTCGAATATCTCCCGAAGCCCTTCGACATCGATCAGGTGGTCGAACTCGTCAAGCGCGCTGCGCAAAGCGTGCTGCGTACCACCGCCGAGCGTAGCGGCGAGGCGCGCGTGCCCGAGCTGCTCGGCAAGGCGCCGGCGATGCAACAGGTGTTTCGCGCGATCGGTCGCCTATCACGCTCGGCCGTGACCGTGCTGATTACCGGCGAGTCGGGAACCGGCAAGGAACTCGTGGCACGAGCCCTGCATGAGCACAGCCCGCGCGCGGCCAAGCCTTTCATTGCACTCAATACTTCGGCGATTCCCTCGGAGTTGCTCGAATCCGAATTATTCGGTCACGAAAAAGGCTCTTTTACGGGCGCTGACGCGCTGCGTCGTGGCCGCTTCGAACAGGCGGATGGCGGTACGCTATTTCTCGACGAGATCGGCGACATGCCGACGCCATTGCAGACTCGCCTGTTGCGTGTTTTGGCCGAGGGCGAGTTCTACCGCGTGGGTGGCCAGACTCCGATCCGTGTCGACGTGCGCGTCATTGCCGCCACGCATCAGAATCTCGAGGATCGGGTCGCACGCGGGTTGTTCCGTGAAGACTTGTTTCATCGTCTCAACGTGATTCGCATGGAGTTGCCGCCGCTGCGCGCAAGGCGCGAAGACGTGGGTGACCTGCTTGATCACTATCTGCGCGTCGCCGCGGTCGAGCTTGGGGTCGAATCCAAGACGCTGGCGTCGCCAGCGCGCGCGGCGCTCGAAGCTTATGCCTGGCCCGGCAACGTACGCGAGCTCGTCAATCTTTGTCGCAGACTTTCGGTATTGGCGCCAGGCAGCGAAATTCATGTCGAGGACTTGCCGACCGAGATTGCCGGAGCGAGTCTGGCGCAGACAGGCAGCGATGCCTGGTCCGTGGTACTCGCGCGCTGGGCAGAAACCGAGTCACACCGTCAGGGTGCGCGGCCGCTGCTCGATACTGCGTTGCCGGAATTCGAGCGCAGTCTCATCCGCGTGGCTCTCGCCCATACGCAAGGCCATCGTCAGGAGGCCGCCAAACTCCTCGGCTGGGGGCGTAATACTTTGACCCGCAAGCTCAAGGAACTCGGCATGGAGGATGACGCCGCCGACGCGCTGCCAAACGACGCGGCGGCGTAGCCGCGCGCTTCATCGGTCGTCCGTCGCCACTAGCGCAACATTCGGCGGCTGAAAGCCATGAAGTCGTCGAGGTGGGTTTCGAGGACGCGTATCAGGATGGGCAACTGCAGCGCCTGATACTGGTGGACTGCGATGTTGCCAACAGACGCTGCCGCAAGAGTCCGATGATGCCCTCGCGATCCATGGTCTGGATGCTATCCGCTCTTCCGCTCTCTTGGAAACCGCCGCCGAGGAGCAAATCAGACTGCAGCGGTGCGTTCGAGGTCGGCGATCATCTGTCGCGTCACGAGGGCGATGCCGGCATCGGTACGCATGAATCGCTGCGCATCCTGTGCGGCATCCTCGCCGATGATCATGCCATCCGGAATCTGGCAGCCACGGTCGATGACCGCGCGGGTGACGCGTGCGCCGCGCCCGATCTGTACATTCGGCAGGACCACCGACCAATGCACGCGCGCATGCGAGTGCACGCGCACGTTCGAGAACAACAGCGAACGCTCGACGTGTCCCGAGATGATGCAGCCACCCGAGACCATGGATTCGATGGCCTCGCCGCGACGCTCCGGTTGGTTATGCACGAACTTCGCCGGCGGCAACTGCGGCTGGTAGGTCCAGATCGGCCAGCGATCGTCATAAAGATTGAGTAGCGGTTCGGTCGCGGTGAGATCGATGTTGGCATCCCAATACGCATCGATCGTGCCGACATCCCGCCAATAGGGGATTTCATTGTCTCGCGTGCCGACCGCACTGTCGGCGAAACGGTGAGCCACTGCACGACCGTTCTGCACGAGACGCGGAATGATGTCCTTGCCGAAATCGTGGCTCGAGATGGGGTCGTCTGCATCACGCGCGAGTTCATCAAGCAGGAAATCCGTGTCGAAAATGTATACGCCCATGCTGGCCAGAGAGCGCTCCGGATCGTTCGGCAACGCCGGCGGATCGGCGGGTTTCTCGACGAAACTGGTGATGAGGTTGTTTTCGTCCACGGCCATGACGCCGAAGGCGGAGGCTTCCTTGCGTGGTACATCGATGCAGGCAACGGTGCAGCCGCGGCCGTGCTCGGCATGATCAGCGAGCGCCAGTGCGTAATTCATTTTGTAGATATGATCACCGGCCAGCACCAGCACGTACTTCGAGCGGAAGCTCTTGATGATGTCGTGGTTTTGATGCACGGCATCAGCAGTGCCCTGATACCAGTTCACTTCGTCGAGTCGTTGCTGCGCCGGCAAGACCTCGACGAATTCATTGAGTTCACCGCGCATGAAGCCCCAGCCATTCTGGATGTGACGCATCAGACTGTGACTCTTGTATTGCGTGAGCACGGCGACGCGGCGAATACCGGAGTTCACGCAATTGGAGAGCGCGAAATCGACGATACGGAACTTGCCGCCGAAGTACACCGCAGGCTTGGCGCGTCGGTCGGTCAGATTGAGCAGACGACTGCCGCGGCCGCCCGCGAGCACGAGTGCCACGGTACGCTTGGGCAGATCGAGGCTTGCAGCCAGCTGATTCGAGATCACGGCAACCTCCTCGCAGGATGGGCAAGGTATGATTAATGCATATTCCTTGCCGATCATGTTTGTTTTCTGTCTTAAATTCTGCCCGTCCATGGAAGATTCCTTTGACCCGTCAGCCACTCGATATCGAACAACGTCTATTGCGTGAAGTCGGCGTGGCGCCTGCCGAGGCGGGTGCCTTCGACCTCATGAGCGCCACGGCACGCGCCGTGCGTGAACAATTGTCGGTGCGTTGGCTGGCCGGTCAGGTACGCGACCGCACCGAAAAGGTGCGCCGCGTCTACTACTTGTCGATGGAGTTTCTGGTCGGTCGGATGCTCGGCAACTCGCTCGATGCACTCGAACTCACCGATGCCGCACGCGGCGCCTTGGCTGCGCACGCGCGCCATCTCGAGGATATTGCGGCGAGCGAACCCGATCCGGGCTTGGGCAACGGCGGTCTTGGACGTCTCGCAGCGTGTTTCCTCGATTCATTGGCCACCCAGGGCATCCCGTCCATGGGCTATGGCATCCGCTACGAATACGGCATGTTTGCCCAGGCCATCCAGCAGGGACTGCAGGTCGAGTCCACCGATCCCTGGCTGGCCAATGGCACACCGTGGGAGTTCCCCCGGGCGAGCATCGCTTGCCGAGTCGGTTTCGGCGGGCGTGTGGACGTGGAGGACGGGCGTCGGGTTTGGCGTCCTGCGGGCGAAGTGCTCGCCAAGGCCTACGATCTCGTCATTCCCGGGTTTAGTACCGAGCGGGTCAGCACGCTGCGCCTGTGGCGTGCTGCGGCACCGGAGCACATCGATTTCGATGCGTTCAACAGTGGTGATTACGCGCGTGCCGCCGCGGTCAAGAACGAGTACGAGAATATTTCCTGGGTGCTCTATCCGAACGACAGCACCGCGGCCGGCCGCGAACTGCGCTTGCGGCAGGAGTATTTCTTTGTCGCTGCATCGATAGCCGATATTCTCGGCAGGCACCTCGAGGAGCATCCGAGCTTCGACAATCTTGCCGAACATGTGGCGATTCATCTGAACGACACGCATCCGGCCATCGGTGTCGCCGAGATGATGCGCGTGCTGAGTGACGTTCACGGCATCCGCTGGGATCGCGCCTGGCGGATCACGCGCGAGTTGTTTTCCTACACCAACCACACATTGATGCCCGAGGCGCTCGAAACCTGGCCGGTCGATCTGCTGCAGCACGTGCTGCCGCGTCACCTCGAGATCATCTATCGGATCAATTCCGAGATGCTCGATGAGGCGGCACTGCATCGGCCCGGTGATGGCGATTTTCTCAGTCGCTTGTCGCTGATCGACGAGCGCGGCGAGCGGCGCGTGCGCATGGCGCATCTGTCGATCGTCGGCAGCCATCGGGTGAATGGTGTTTCGGCGCTGCACTCGGATCTGCTCGTGCAGACGATCTTTGCGGACTTCGCCAGCCTCTGGCCCGAGCGCTTCACCAACGTGACCAACGGCGTGACTCCGCGTCGCTGGCTGGCGCAGGCCAATCGTCCGCTGGCCGCATTGATCGATCGCACGCTAGGCAAGCAATGGCGCGTCGAACTCGAGCAACTCTCCGGCTTGCGACGGCATGCCGCCGATGCGACGTTCCGCGCGTCCTTCATCGCCGCAAAGCAGGAGAACAAGCGCGCTCTGGCCGAGTTCATCCGTGCCTCGACCGGCATTGAGGTCGATCCGCAGAGCCTGTTCGACGTGCAGGTAAAACGTATCCACGAATACAAGCGGCAACTGCTCAACTTGCTGCACGTGGTGACACGTTATCAGGCGATCCTCGCCGATCCGCAGGCCGACTGGGTGCCGCGGACGGTAATCTTTGCCGGCAAGGCGGCCTCGTCCTACGCGATGGCCAAGCAGATCATCCGGCTCATCAATGATGTCGCCACTGTGATCAATGGCGATGCGCGCATCGGCCATCGACTCAAAGTCGTATTCGTGCCGAACTACGGCGTATCGATCGCCGAACGGATCATGCCGGGCGCCGATCTATCGCAGCAGATTTCCACGGCGGGCACCGAGGCGTCCGGCACCGGCAACATGAAACTCGCCTTGAACGGTGCGTTGACCATCGGCACGCTCGATGGCGCCAATGTCGAAATCCGCGAGTGTGTCGGTGAAGACAACATCTTCATTTTCGGTTTGCGCACGCCGCAGGTCACAGAACTGCGCAGGCGCGGTTATCGACCGATGAGCATCCTCGAGAACGACCCCGCTCTGCGCGCCGTCCTCGAGGCGATCGCGGACGGCACGTTCTCGCCCGAAGACCCCTCGCGTCATCTCGGTGTGGTCAATGCGCTCACCTGGGGCGGCGATCATTACTGCCTGCTCGCAGACTATGCGGAGTACGTCGCGACACAACAACGCGTCGATACCCTGTTTCGCGATCGCGATGCCTGGGCTGCCGCCGCCATTCGCAACGTGGCCGGCATGGGTGTGTTCTCCTCGGACCGCGCCATAGGCGAGTACGCTCGTCGCATCTGGCGCGTGCAACCGCGGCGCTGAGTTTCGTGCCGTTCGCCCCACTCGACCTCGAGACACTGCGCGCCGCCCGTCATCGCGATCCGTTCGCCCTGCTTGGACCGCATCGCGATGCCGACGGCGTCTGGCGTATTCGCGTCTTCCAGCCGGGTGCAGCTGCACTCGAGTTGCGTACGGCCGACGGCGCGCGCGTACTGACGAACTTCGTGCTGCAACATGCCGACGGGTTTTTCGAGGCAACCTGCAGCGATGCAACGACCATCGAGTCCGTCAATGATTACCGCTTGTTCGCACGCTGGCAGGGTGGCGGTGAGCATCTTTTCGATGATCCCTATCGTCATCCGCCGCAACTCGGCGAGGCGGATCTTTGGTGGTTCACCGAGGGCACGCACCTGCGGCCGCATCGTATGCTCGGTGCCGAGCCTTGCGAGTCGCGCGGTGTCGCCGGCACACGTTTTGCGGTGTGGGCGCCGCACGCCGGTGCAGTCAGCGTAGTCGGTGACTTCAACTACTGGGACGAGCGACGCCATCCGATGCGATTGCGTCACGAGAGTGGTGTCTGGGAGATATTTTTGCCAGGCATCGGCGAAGGCGCGCACTACAAGTTCGCACTGCGCGATGCTGCCGGACGCTCGCTCGGCCAGCGCGCCGATCCTTACGCACGCCGCACCGAGCTGCGCCCGGCGACAGCCAGCGTAGTGGCTCGCCTGCCGAACCCCACGCCGCGCCGCGCGGACCGGCGTGCTGCCAACGCCATCGATGCGCCGATCAGTATCTATGAGGTGCACGCCGCATCGTGGCGCCGCTCCAAGGATCCTCATCGACGCTTTGCGGACTGGGACGAGCTCGCGGCGACTTTGGTGCCGTATGTGCGCGAGCTCGGGTTCACGCATATCGAGTTGCTGCCGATCACTGAACATCCGCTCGATGCGTCCTGGGGCTATCAGCCTACGGGTCTGTATGCGCCTTCGGCACGCTTTGGCGAACCGGCGGGCGTTGGTCGTTTCGTTGCGGCGTGTCACGACGCTGGCATCGGGGTGATCCTCGATTGGGTACCCGGGCATTTTCCCGCTGACGCCCATGGCCTCGCCCGCTTCGACGGCACCCCACTCTATGAATACGCCGATCCGCGCGAGGGCTTCCATCCCGACTGGAATACCCTGATCCACGACTTCAGCAAGCCGCAGGTCTGCAATTTTTTGCTCGGCAGCGCCTTGCACTGGATCGAGACTTGGGGGCTCGACGGCCTGCGGGTTGATGCGGTGGCCTCGATGCTGTATCGCGATTACAGCCGGCCGCACGGTCAGTGGCTGCCGAATGTGCACGGTGGCCGGGAGAATCTCGAGGCCATCGCTTTCGTGCAGCGGCTGAACACGGTACTCGGCGCCGAGTTTCCCGACGCGATCACTGTGGCCGAAGAATCGACTACCTATCCCGGCGTCTCGCGACCGGTCGATGCCGACGGTTTGGGATTCCACTTCAAGTGGAATATGGGCTGGATGAACGATTCATTGCGCTACATCGCAAGGGAACCCATACACCGGCGTCATCATCACAACGAACTGACCTTTTCCTTGATGTACGCCTGCAGCGAGCAGTTCGTGCTGCCGATTTCGCACGATGAAGTCGTCCATGGCAAACGCTCGCTGCTTGGCCGTATGCCCGGTGATCGTTGGCAACGTTTTGCCACTTTGCGCGCCTATCTCGGCTTCATGTTCGCGCATCCTGGCAAGAAGCTGCTGTTCATGGGTTGTGAGTTCGCGCAGTACAACGAGTGGAATCACGACACCGAACTCGACTGGGGTTTGCTGGACGAACCCGCACACGCCGGTGTTCAACGAATGGTGCGCGATCTGAATCGTCTGCTGCGCGCGACCCCGGCGCTGTACCGCCGTGATTTCGAGCCCGAGGGCTTCGAGTGGATCGAACCCGATGACCATATCCACTCAGTGTTCGCGTTCATCCGTCGCGGGCTGGCCGATGATCCCTTGCTGCTGGTGGTGAGTCATTTCACGCCCTTGGTGCGCGAGGGTTATCGACTCGGTGTGCCTGCGCCCGGCATCTATCGTGAGCGGCTGAACACGGACTCCGAGCACTACGGTGGCAGCAACGTCGGCATGAACTTCTGCGAAGCGGTGGCAGAGCCGGTCCCGGCGCAGGGCCACGATTATTCGATCGTGCTGCGCATCCCGCCGCTCTCCACGGTCTTCATGGAGTTGCTGCCGTGAAGGAAACCGTGGTGCCATCGCTCGCACAGGGCAGCGAGTTGACGGCGGGCTACGCCTATCCGTTGGGCGCGCATCATGACGGCGCTGGCGTCAACTTCGCGGTGTTTTCGGCGCATGCCAGCCGAATCGAGATTTCGCTGTTCGATGAGACGGGCCAACAGGAGCGCGCGCGCTTCGTGCTGCCGGAGCGCAGCGGTGATGTGTGGCACGGCTATTTGCCGGGGGCGCAGCCCGGATTGCTCTATGGTTTGCGCGCCCACGGTCCGTGGGCGCCGGACTCCGGTCACCGTTTCGACGCTTCGATGCTGTTGCTGGATCCGCATGCGCGCGAGATCGTCGGCCGCGCTGATGCGCATGGTGCGCCGCGGGCACGGGTGATCGATGATCGGTACGACTGGGCTGGTGATCGTCTGCTGCGACGTTCGGCAGACGATACCCTCCTCTATGAAATGCACGTGCGCGGCTTCAGTCGGCGTCACCCGCGCATACCCGAGAATCTGCGCGGCAGCTATGCCGCGCTTGCCCACCCCGAGTCCGTACGACACCTGCAATCGCTCGGCATCACGGCGGTCAGCCTGCTCCCCGTACAGCAAAGTCTCGACGAAAGACATCTCACCGAGCAGGGGCTGGTCAACTATTGGGGCTACAACACGCTCGGGTTCTTTTGTCCGGATCCGCGTCTCGCGAGTCCCGATGCGCACCACGCGAGCGATCCGGGACGTGCAGTCCGCAACGAGTTTCGCGATATGGTGCGCGCGCTGCATGCCGCAGGGATCGAAGTGATCCTCGATGTGGTTTTCAATCATACCTGCGAGGGTTCGGAGTTCGGACCGACGCTCAGTTGGCGTGGTCTCGACAATGCCAGCTGGTACCGACTCGATCCGCTCGATGCGGCGCGCTACATTAATGATTCGGGTTGCGGCAATACGCTCAACCTGCGCCATCCGCGGGTGCTGCAGTTTGTGATGGATGTCTTGCGCTACTGGGTGGGCGAGATGCACGTCGATGGTTTCCGCTTCGACCTTGCGACCATTTTGGCGCGTGGCGACCACGGCTTCGATGCGCGCGCCACGCTGTTGCAAGCGATCGCCCAGGATCCCTTGCTGGCCGGGGTTAAATGCATCGCCGAGCCTTGGGATGTGGGGCCAGGTGGCTATCGTCTCGGCGCATTTCCAGCGGCGTGGCTCGAATGGAACGATCGTTTTCGTGATGCCGTACGGCGTTATTGGATCACCGGTCACGGCAGTCGCGGCGAGTTCGCGCGGCGGCTCTGCGGCTCATCGGATATCTTTGCCGTTGCCGGCCGCCATCCGGCCTCGTCCGTCAACTACGTGACGTCGCACGACGGTTTCACTCTGCGCGATCTTGTGAGCTATGCGCAGCGTCACAACTTCGCCAACGGCGAAAACAATCGCGATGGCCACACGGACAATCACAGCGACAATTTCGGTATTGAGGGCGAGACCGAGGATCCGCTGATCCTGCAGCGCCGCGCTCGCGTGCAGCGGGCGCTGCTCGCGAGCGTGCTGCTGGCGCAGGGCACGCCCATGCTCGGTGCAGGCAGCGAGCTCGGCCATACGCAGCGTGGCAACAACAACGCCTATTGCCAGGACAACGATCTCAGTTGGCTCGACTGGTCTCAGGCTGACGAGTCACTGCGCGAGTTTTGCACGACGCTCGTGCGATTGCGCCAGACACTGCGGCCCCTCGGCGCGCGCTGGTATCGCGAGGTCGGCAATGGCGAGCCGGCGGAGCTGCAGTGGTTGCGACCACAGGGTACGCCGTTGACCGAGGAGGATTGGCACGACGGCGCCGAGCGCGCCCTCTGTGTCATCGTCGATGATCATCGACGCGCAGCGGCTGCGCGACGTCGTTTCGCCTTGCTCTTCAATCCGCACGATCAGCCGCTCACGTTCCGCTTGCCGCGCGGTCCGTGGCGCATCGTGCTCGATACGGCCGCGTCCGCAGCAACCGACAGTGCCGCGTTGGATACGCCGCTGGTGTTTGCCCATAGCCTGCTGTGGCTACGCAGCGATACGGGGACGCCCTGATGCGACGTAGTGGCGTGTTGCTGCATCCGAGTTCGCTGCCTGGTGTTCACGGTTCCGGTGATCTTGGCGAGCAGGCCCATCGCTTCATCGATTGGCTTGTCGAAGCAGAGCAGAGTGCCTGGCAGCTGTTGCCGCTCGGCGGACTCGGAGCGGGTAACTCACCCTACATGAGCGACTCCGCCTTTGCCGGCAATCCGCTGCTGATCGACCTTCACGAACTGCAGCAACGCGGTTGGCTCGATGCCGCAGATCTCGAGCCGCATCCCGAATTCGCACGACAGCGCGTGGCCTATGAGATCGTTACGCCGTGGCGTCTGCAGCGTCTCGAGCGTGCCTCACAAAAATTCTTTGCCGCGGTGCAGACTGACGGACGACTGGCCGAAGACTTCGCCGCGTTTCGTGGCCATCAGGAGTCTTGGCTCGAGGACTATGCGCTGTTCAAGGCGCTTGCCGAGCGTTATCCAGGCGCCGAATGGAACGCTTGGCCGGAGCCGCTTGCGCAGCGCAAAGCGGCGGCGCTGCAAGAGGCTCGTCATGCGCTCTCCGGGCGCATCGATCATTGGTGTTTCCTGCAGTGGTGCTTCGCACGTCAGTGGCAGGCACTGCGCAACCATGCGCGGGCGAAGAGCATTCGTCTGATCGGCGACGTGCCAATTTTCGTTGGTCTGCATAGCGCCGATGTCTGGGCGAATCCGCACTTGTTCCAACTCGATGCGAGCGGTCATCCGGAGGCCGTGGCCGGCGTGCCGCCGGATTATTTCAGCCGCACCGGCCAGCGCTGGGGCAATCCGCTTTACCGCTGGGAAATGCACGACCGCGATGGCTACGCTTGGTGGACCGAGCGATTGCGGCACACGCTGAACCAAGTCGATGAGATCCGCATCGATCACTTCCGCGGGTTCGCCGCCTACTGGCGGGTACCTCATGATGCGCCCGATGCGACCCGCGGTCAGTGGATCCGTGGACCGGGCG
>JBILGD010000128.1:0-7086 GCA_044351225.1 Steroidobacteraceae bacterium | reverse complement strand
TCCAGACGTCGCGCGGCGCCACGCTGCTCTCGAGGCTGAAGCCGAGACGACTGCTGCTGCGGTCGAAACGCAGGTTCGAGATGATGCCCTGCGGCACGCCAGCGGGACGCAGCGTCTGCGCTGCACCTAAATCCACCAGCGTCAGCTGGCTGAAGCCATCGACATTGGCCACGTGGGCGAGCCAGCGGCCATCGCTGCTGAGATCGAAATCTTCGATGTCCCAGGGGATGTCCTCGGTCAAGGTGCGCAGGCGCCCATCGGTCAAGTCGACGTATCGCAGCTGCAGGAACTCGCCGCCGAGATCGGCGGTGAGCCACACACCGCGACCATCGATGGAGAAGCGTGCACCGCCAATACCGGTTTGTACGGCGGGTTTCTTTGGATCGGCTGCCAACGGCACGCGGCTCACGGCGCCGGTTGCGATCTCGGCGACATACAGCGCTGCGTTGGTGATGGAGACATAGTCGAGCAGCAATAATCTTTGACCGTCCGGCGACCAGTCGAGCGGGGTCCAGGTCTCGCCTTGCGAGGCGACCACGAGTCTTGCCGTGGCCTTGCCGTCGACGTCGAGGACGTAGACGTCCTGATTGGTGCCGTTACGCGCATTGCTTTGAAAGGCGATGCGCCGACCGTCGCGCGACCAGACGCCACCGCCATGACGCGACTTGCCATCGGTGAGGCGGCGCGGTTGCTTCGCATCGGCGTCCAGCAAATAGAGTTGCGCGTTTTCGTTGCCGCCGCGGTCGCGTGCAAACAGCAGGCGCGTGGCGCCCGGCGCCGGATCCGCTGCGACACCGCCGGCGGGCTCGTTGTCGAAGGTGAGCTGCTCGCGAGCACCGCCCGGCTGACGAACGCGATGCACCTGTTCGGTATCACCGAAGCGGGTACTCACGAGGAGGCTGCCGTCGGCCATGAAATCACGGAACGACGCACTGCGTCCGGCAAGCCAGCCATCGAGCGTTTCGAGCACGCGGGGCGAATGTGGCGGTACGCCATCGAGCACGAGGTTGCCGCGGATCTCGCGTGCCGGCGTTTGCGCGAGCGCGTTCGGCCCGAGGCTGGCGAGTACGCCGAGTGCGCCGAGCGCAAGCAGGACGAAGCGGGTGGTGATGGGTCGTGCGGTGTCAGTTTGGATCATGTCTGCTATGTTGCCCGACCTCGTTTGTCCGTCCAATGCCGTTGTGGCAAAGCCGTGATGGAGTGCTGATGGCCGACCCCAGACTCAAGCAGAAGATCGATGCCGGCGAGTTCATCGTCGCTCCCGGCGTGTTCGACATGATCTCGGCGATGCTTGCCGAGCGGGTAGGTTTCGATGCCGTGTACGCGTCGGGTTTTTGGCTCACCGCTTCGCATCTCGGCATTCCCGATGCCGGCCTTGCGACCTATACCGAGATGCTTTCGAGGGTGTCCAAGGTGGTCGAGAAATCCTCGGTCCCGGTCATCGCCGACGCCGACACCGGATTCGGCGGTCTGCTCAACGTGCAGCACACCGTGCGCGGCTATGAACAGGCGGGCGTCAGCGCCATCCAGATCGAAGATCAGGAATTTCCCAAGAAATGCGGTCACACCCCATACCGGCGCGTGGTGTCGCTCGAAGAGATGGTCGCCAAGGTGAGAGTGGCGGTCGATTCGCGCCGTGACCCGAATTTTCTGGTCATCGCGCGAACCGATGCGCGCACCGGTCTCGGTTTTGACGAGGCAGTGCGCCGCGGTCAGGCCTACGCCGAAGCGGGCGCCGACATCGTATTCGTCGAGGCTTTGCAGTCTGCGGACGAGATGCGTCGCGCCTGTGCGGCGATTCGCGCACCGCTGATGGCGAACATGTCCGATGGTGGCAAGACGCCGATTCGTCCCGCAACGGAACTTGCGGCGCTCGGTTATCGCCTCGCCATCTGGCCTGCCATGGCGGCGCTCGCCGCGAGCGCCGCGATCGAGCAGGCGATGCAGCATCTGAAGACCACGGGCAGCAGCCTTACGCCGCAGGTGCCGCTCTTCAGCTTCGACGAATTTTGTCGCATGGTCGGGTTCGGCGAAGTCTGGGCGTTCGAGGAGAAATGGAAACACGTGCTCGAGCGCGGGGCGCAGCCGCCACAAGCCCCATGATTACCCACAGCTTTGAAGGCGGCGTGCATGCCGTCGATGCCGAGTATGTGCAACCGCTCTTTGATGCGGTGCACATCGTCATTGAACAGGGTCGTGCCGCCATCATCGATTGCGGCACAGCGCACTCGGTGCCCCGAATTCTCGCCGCCCTCGCAGAGCTTGGCGTGTCGCCTGCGGCGGTCGATTGGTTACTGCTGACGCATGTGCATCTCGATCATGCGGGCGGTGCCGGTCAATTGATGCAAGCCTTGCCGAACGCAGGCGTGGCGGTGCATCCGCGCGGTGCGCCACACCTCGTCGACCCGCGCAAGCTGATCGATGCCTCGATCGCAGTCTACGGCCGTGCGACCTATGACGCACTCTACGGCGACATCCTGCCGATCGATGCAGCGCGGGTTGTGGCAGCGACCGATGGCCAGGTTTTTTCTTTGGCCGATCGTCGCTTCGAGGTGCTGCATACGCCGGGTCACGCCCTGCATCATCAGACCTATCTTGACCACGGCATCAACGCGGTGTTCACCGGCGACACCTTCGGACTCGCCTACGAAGTCTTCAAGATGGATGGGCGGGCGTTCGCTGTGCCGACCACGAGCCCCTCGCAGTTCGATCCGCAGCAACTGATCGAATCGATCCGGCGGATTCTGGCGCGCAAGCCTGCGGCGGCGTTTCTCACCCATTATTCGCGCATCACCGATCTCGAGCGCATCGGTGCCGATCTCGAACGCATGATCAACGCACATGTCGAGGTGGCGCTGGCCCATGCCGATTTGCCGATCGATGCGGCACGCAGCGCGATCCGCAACGGACTCAAAGAATTATTCGCGCGGGAACTGCAGCGCTTCGGTGCGCAGGTGTCGGACGAGACCTTCGAGCGCTGGCTGGGCGGTGATATCGAGCTCAATGCCGACGGTCTGCTTGCGTGGCTCGCGCGGCGCAAGCGCTGAAACTTTGCGCAAAACTGTCGGAGGAGTTGACGCATCCCATGAAATCCCCCTTCAAGGCCTATCGTATTCACGAGATCGAGCGGCGCATCGTGGCGCGTTTCGAGGAGTTGACGCTCGATGACCTTGCGGCGGGCGAGGTCGTGGTGCGTGTCCTGTACTCGGACATCAACTACAAGGATGCGCTTGCCGCCACGGGCGCGGGCAAGATCCTGCGCAAGTACCCGCTCGTGGGTGGTATCGATCTCGCGGGCGTAGTCGAAGCGTCCAGCGATCCGCGCTGCAAGCCGGGCGATGCAGTGCTGGTCACGGGCTGCGGACTTTCCGAGACGCATGACGGCGGTTACGCGGAGTACGCGCGCCTCAAGGGCGAGTGGGTCATCCCGATGCCGCCCGGACTCGATGCCTTCAAGGCGATGACGCTCGGCACGGCGGGTTTCACGGCCGCACTTGCCATCCATCGCATGGAGCACAATGGGCAGACTCCGGCCAAGGGGCCGATCGTGGTCACGGGCGCGACAGGGGGTGTCGGCAGCGTCGCCATCGACATGCTCGCAGGGCGCGGTTACGAGGTGATCGCGGTGAGCAGCAAGGCGGATTCCATCGACTACCTGAAATCTTTGGGTGCGGCGCAAGTCTTGCTGCGCAAAGAGATCGACTACGGCAAGCGCCCGCTCGAGGCGGCGCGCTTCGGCGGCGCGATCGACAATGTGGGTGGCGAGATGCTCACCTGGCTGACGCGTACGGTCGACACCTGGGGCAACATCGCGAGCATCGGTCTCGCGGGCGGTGCCGAGCTGCACACCACGGTGATGCCCTTTATCTTGCGCGGCATCAATCTGCTCGGCATCAATTCTTCGGCCACGCTGCGCGACCTGCGCCTCGTCGTGTGGAACCGGATTGCCACCGACCTCAAGCCGCGCCATCTCGAGAAGATCGCTGCGCGCACCATCGCCTTCGAAGAATTGCCGCAGGCTTTTGCGGCGTATCTGGAGGGTACGGTTACGGGCCGCACGGTCGTGAAGATCGGCGCCTGAAGCGGCGTGGCTGATCTTCGATCGCATGAGCACGTATGAGCACGCATGAGCACGCCTGAGCGCGACGCGCTGATCGCCGCCGCCGTGCGCTGCGGCGTGACGCTCGATGTGCCGAGTGCGACCAAGTTGCTCGCGCTGCTCGATGAGCTCGCGCGCTGGAACCGCAGCTACAATCTCACGGCGATCACCGTGAGACCCGAGATGATCGTGCGGCACTTGCTCGACAGTCTCGCGGTCCGTCCGTGGCTGGTGGGCGAGCGCATCATCGATGTCGGCACCGGCGCGGGATTTCCCGGTCTGCCGCTGGCCATCGTCGAGCCGCAGCGACGGTTTACCTTGCTCGATTCGAACGGCAAGAAGCTGCGCTTCGTCGCGCATGCGGTGCGCACGCTCGGTCTCGACAACGTCGAGACGCTGCAGCAGCGCGCCGACGCGCATGTACCTTCGGTTCCCTATGACACCGTGCTGACTCGCGCCTTTGCGCCATTGCCGGAACTCGTCGCGCAGGTGACGGCGATGTGTGATGCACGCACGCAGGTGCTCGCCATGAAGGGTAAGCGCAGCGCCGAAGAGCGTGCCCTACTCCCGGTCGGCTGGCGCATCGAGCAGGACATCGATCTGTCGATTCCCGGACTCGACGAAGCGCGTCACCTGCTCGTGCTGCGCCGCGAGCCGCCTGCAGCGACCGTCCCCGGGTCGTTGCGCTAGACTCGCGTCATGGGCCGCATCATCGCCGTCGCCAACCAGAAAGGCGGCGTCGGCAAGACCACCACCGCCGTCAATCTCGCCGCATCACTCGCCGTGACGCGGCGACGCGTGCTGCTGGTCGATCTCGATCCGCAGGGCAACGCCACCATGGGTTGCGGCATCGAAAAAACGACGCTGCAACGCGGCGTCGGCGATGTTTTGGTTGGCGACTGCCGGGCCCGCGAGACCATTATCACGCTCGAAGCGCCGCCGATGTCCTTGTTGCCGGCGAATCAGGATTTGACCGCGGCCGAAGTGCAGTTGCTCTCGCTGCAGGTCGGCCGCGAGTTGCGCCTGCGCGGCGCCCTCAAGGACCTACGTGACGAGTTCGATGTAATCCTGATCGACTGCCCGCCGTCGCTGAACATGCTCACCGTCAATGCGCTGGTCGCGGCTGACAGCGTGCTCGTGCCGATGCAGTGCGAGTACTACGCGCTCGAGGGGCTCACTGCGCTCATGTCGACGATCGAACAGATCCGCGAAGCGGTGAACCCGAATCTCGAGATCGAGGGTGTGCTGCGCACCATGTTTGACCCGCGCAACAACCTCGCCAACGAAGTGAGCGCGCAGTTGCTCGACTACTTCGGCGACAAAGTATTCCGCACCATCGTGCCCCGCAACGTGCGCCTCGCCGAAGCGCCCTCTTTCGGCAAACCGGCGTTGTTGCATGACAAGGATTCGCGCGGCGCGCTCGCCTATCTCGCTTTGGCAGGCGAGATGATCGGCCGTGGCGAGGTGCCGATCACCGCCGCATCCGCTGCCGGCTGAGCATGCTGCTCGAGCCGCGCACGGCCGCTCCGGGTGCCCTGCGTCGCTGGTCGCGGCAGTCGCTTGATCTTTTGTGGCGAGGTCTCGGCTTCTGGTCGGCGCTGACCCTGCTCATGTGCTTGTGGATGTTCTTTGGCCATCACCTGCCGCTGCTCAGCGGGGTGCTGGCGGTGTCGGCATTGCTCGCTTGCATGCTGATCGCCGCGCGGCTCGACCAGAGTGGCCGGATTCGCCTCGCCGATGTGCTCGAGACCTTGCAGCAGCATGCGCGATTGCTACTGACTTTCGCGGCCTTGATCACGCTGGTGGGTGCGCTGGTCTGGCTGCTGCTGCTCGCCAAGCCCGAGGTGGCGTGGTGGAACATCCTCTACACCAACCGCAACTCGGTGGAGGTGCTCTCCTCCGACGGTTTCGTGGCCTTGCGGCAGATCTTCGTGTATTCCGCCTTCGCGCTCGGCCTCTGCTATTTCGGGCTGAATATTCCGGGCCTCACCTCGTTTTTCCAGTTTCCCTGCATGGCGCTGCTCGGCCTGCCATTCCGCGACGCCTGGCGGGTTGGTGCGGCGGGGCAGATCCGCAACCTCGGGTCGATGTTCGGCATCGCCTTTCTCTTCATGCTGCTGCCCGTGATCTTCGCCTTGCTGCTGCCGCCCTTCGTGCCGGTGCTTTATAGCTTCCTCGGTGCGCTCGGCTACGTGGCGTTCCGCGAGATCTTTCTCGGCATCGGCGAAAATCAGCCACGCGCACGCGCCACGGTGGCGCAGGCGAGTCCGCTATCATCGCGCGCATGAACCAGAAGAAGCCCGTACTCGGTCGTGGACTCGATGCGCTGCTCGGCCAAATGAGCGCGAGCCGCGCGGCGGCTGCGGCCGCCGGCAACGCTGCGGGTGGCAACCCCGCAACCGATCGCGGCTTGCTCGGCGATGAACTTGCAAAGCTGCCGCTCGAGTCGCTGCAACGTGGTCGTTATCAGCCGCGCACCGACATGCGCGAGGAAGCGCTGCAGGACCTCGCGAGCTCCATTCGTGCGCAAGGCGTGGTGCAGCCCATCGTGGTCCGTCCCATCGAGATGCCGGGTGCGGCGCCGGGTACGGTCCCAGCCCGCTACGAAATCATCGCCGGCGAACGTCGCTGGCGGGCCGCGCAGATCGCCGGTCTGGCCGACATCCCCGCCATCATCCGGCGGGTACCCGATGAGAGCGCGATCGCCATGGCGCTCATCGAGAACATCCAGCGCGAGAACCTCAACCCCCTTGAAGAGGCGCGGGCCCTCGATCGGCTCATCCGCGAATTCGAGGTCACCCACCAACAGGCCGCCGATGCCGTCGGTCGCTCGCGCGCCGCCGTCAGCAACCTGTTGCGTCTGCTTGAGCTGCCTCCGGAGGTGGCCGAGCTCGTCGACCGACGCGAGCTCGAGATGGGCCATGCGCGTGCGCTGCTGGGTTTACCGCAGCGACGACAGCAGATCGAAGTGGGTCAATTGGTTTCCA
>JBILGD010000127.1:0-7099 GCA_044351225.1 Steroidobacteraceae bacterium | reverse complement strand
GCGATCGGCGCCGTCATGGCCTTGCTGCTCGCCTTGCGTGGGAGTCTGCATCGCTTCGTGCGCAATACCTTGAGCGATCACGAGGTGCTCGATGTATTGCTGCTCGCCGCGGCGGTGCTGGTGGTGCTGCCTTTGCTGCCCGACCGCGCGATCGATCGTTTCGGTGTGATCAATCCGCGCACGATCTGGATGCTCACGCTGCTCGTCTTGTTGATCAACGCGGCAGGTTATCTTGCGCTGCGTACGCTCGGGCCACGGCGCGGGCTGCCTTTGGCTGGGTTCTTTGGTGGCTTTGTCTCGAGCACGGCCACCATCGGCGCGCTTGGCGGTCGTGCACGGCGTGAGCCATCCATGCTGCGACTGGCGGTCGCTGCCGCGCTGCTCTCTTCAGTCGCTACACCGCTGCAGTTGCTGCTGCTGCTCGCGGTGCTGGACCACGAGCTGCTGCTGCGTTGGATGCTGCCTGCCTTACTGATGGCCACGGTGGCGGCCATCGCTGGCGCGTGGTTGCTGTGGCGCTCGGGCGGGACCAGCGACCGTGTCGATGAGTCGTTTCGGGGTCGAGCCTTTCAGCCGCTGGAGGCGATTTTGTTCAGCATCATCGTCACCACCATCACTTGGTGCGCGGCGTGGCTCCATGCTCAATTCGGCGAGGCGGGCGCGCTGTGGGGGATCGCGCTTGGCGGTCTCGCGGACGCGCACTCGGCGATCGCTTCGGCAGGCAGTCTGCGGCGCACCGGCGAACTAGCAGGCCCGACCGCGGTCCTCGCGGTGCTTGCCGCACTCACTACCAATACCGCCGTGAAATTGCTCGTCGCCGCCATTGCGGGCGGCCACCGATATGCGCTCGCACTCATGCCTGGATTGCTCGCCATGCTGGTCGCAGCGGCTCTGACCTTGGGCGTGTTCTGAGCCCGTCTGATCTAGGCGCGTTTGCGTTGAAAGTGGTTGCGACAAGACGCCCGTTACGACGCGCGCCTCAGCCCGTCATCGCTGAGGGCAGCGCCATCAACTGCGCACCGCGCGCGCGCCGCGCGACCTTGGTCTGAAATCGGCCCGGTTTGACCACGAGCACATCGCAGGTCAGCGCGTCCAGGATCGCCTCGGCGGTGTTACCAATCATTAGGCGCTTCAGGCCCGAGCGCGACACCGCCCCCATGACGACGATGCTCGCCTTCATGTCTTTGGCGGCCTGCGGGATCGCTTCGCGCGCCGAGCCCTCGAGGATCGACAGCTTGTGCGAAGGCAGCGGGTGGCGAGCCACTTCCGCCGCCAAGGCCTTGCGTGCCCGCTGCAGCAATGCCGTGTTGCGACCGGCGTCGACCACGATCGGCCCGGCGGTCCAACCGGCGGTGATCAGCGTAGAGGGCGCAACGCAATGTACGACGCGCAAGCTGCCACGGAGTTTTTCCGCGACCAGACCTCCCGCCTGCAGGAGCGAGGCGTCGAGACGCGCCGGTTTCTCGTGTTGGTGGAAAGGATCGACCGCCGTGAGCACCACCGGTCGGTGATACGGTCTCGGCAGTTTGACGAGCAGCACGGGGCAGGGCGCGTGACGCAGTAATTCCCAATCGGTGTAGGCGAGCATCCAGCGCGCGACGTGGCGGCTCGCGTGGCGCTCGGCGACGATCAGGTCGGCACGGGTACGCAGGGCCCGACGCACGATCGCATCAGCGGCCGGATAGTCCCATTCCGCCCAGCACTCGACCTCGATGTCGTGCTTGCGCAGACGCTTGGCGATGGCCCGCAGCTGTTTCAACACCGTTTCGAGGCGCTGCTTCTCGTAATCCTTGAGGCTGATCCGCCGCGCATCGAGCGCCTCGACAAGCACCGTGTCGGAGATCGCATGAAAGAGCTCAACACTGGCACCGCTGGCTTTGGCAAGTTGCACAGCCTTGCGTACGGCCGGCATGCTCGAGGCGTTGATGTCCTTGATGGCGACCAGAATCCTGGTGAATGCGGGCATGGGATCTCCGTAACCGGTGGGTGGGACCATTGAGTTGATAAGTACAAGTGTCGGGGTGCGATGTCGAGTGCGCATCCGTACGATTGCGTATCCTTCGTGCTGTCCGGCCGTCGCATGGCGGCCGCAAGTTCGTCATCGCCACACAAGACGCTGGAGTGAACATGTCTGCCGTGCATCCTGTCGCGCCTTCGGTGTTCGATCGCTTCGCTGCCGAGGAGGTGATCCTCGACCCTGCCGAGTGCGCGTTCTATTCAAGCGATGTCTACTCTCGTGGCAGGCCGGTCGTTGCCGTGTTGCGACCGCGGGATGCGGACACCTGTGCGGCGATGGTGGCCACGACAAGCGCTGCCGGCTATTCGCTGATCGGGCGCGGCGGCGGCCTCTCGTACACCGGCAGCTACCTTGCAGTCGATCAAAAGAGCGTGGTGATCGACACCTCGCGTCTCGATCGTATCGTTGAGATCAACTCCGAAGACATGTACATCACCGTCGAGGCGGGTGTCACCTGGAAAAAGATCCATGATGCGTTGTCACCGCTCGGGCTGCGCCTGCCTTTCTTTGGCACTTTTTCGGGCGCACAGGCCACCGTGGGGGGAGGCCTCTCGAACGGCGCGTTATTTCTTGGTACAGCCCGCCACGGCACCGGAGCGGATATCGTCCTCGGTCTTGAGGTCTTGCTCGCCGATGGGCGACGCGTACACACCGGGCAGCGAGCCTTCCGCAACGTCCAAAAACCCTTCTATCGAACCTGCGGGCCCGATCTGAGCGGACTCTTCCTGCATGAGTCCGGCAGCTTCGGCATCAAGCTTGCGGCGACCTTCCGTCTCATGCGCACACCGGCGGTGACCGGACATGTCTCGTTCGTGTTCGACGGCATGAGCGCCGCGGGTGCAGCGCTCTCCGAGGTCGCCCGGACCGGTGCGGCAGAGGAAGCCTATGTATTCGATTCGATCTCGACCCGCGCGAGCTTGAAGTCGACGGGGTTGCTCGATGATGCGGGTATGCTGCTCAAGGTCGTGCGCGGCGAGAACGGCTTGCTCAAAGGATTGACAGCCGGTGCGCGGCTCGTCGCTGCGGGTCGAGATTTTCTGCCCGAGGACTGCTTCTCCTTGCATGCAACCTGCGCGGCGCGCTCGGAGGCGGCGCTCGAAGCCGACCTCGAAGCCTGCCGCGCGGCCTGTCGGGCGGCGGGCGGACGCGAGATCCCCGACTCGATACCGCGCGCCATCCGGGCTGATCTCTTTCCTTATCCCGACGGCGTGCTCGGCGCCGAGGGCGAGCGCTGGGCTGCGCTCAACGCCAAAGTGGCGCATTCCGATGCCAACAAGATCATGGCGGCCAGCGCTGCGGCGCTCGCGCCTTATCAGCAACGCATGCGGGAGCACGGCGTCTGGATGACCCATTTGCTGATTGCCATCGGCACCAATGCCTTCAGTTTCGAGCCGGTGTTTCGCTGGCACGATGAGTGGTTGCCACTCCACGATCGGGTGTTGTCGGCAGAGGCCAAGGCGCGACATGCGGCGATGGCGAAGGCAAATCCTGCGGCCAGGGCGCTCGTGGCGGAGATGCGACAGCGTTTGGTGGATCTGTTTGCCGAACTCGGCGCCGCCTCGAACCAGCTCGGCAAGACCTATCCCTATGTGCAGGTGATGCGTCCTGACACGGCGAGCTTCGTCAATGAAATCAAGCGCGTGGTGGACCCGGCCGGGCGGATGAACCCCGGTGCGCTCGGCTTCGACTAACCACGGCGCCGCGCGCGCCGTCAGCGGACCGCGCCAAAGATATACCAGCTTGCGCCATTGCCATGCTTTGGCGCGGGGATCTCGCCCTCGGCCGAAGCACGAAATTCTTCATCGCTGACCGTACCCCAATTCGGGATCCGTCGAGCAAAGAAATCGTCTCGCCGAAATCCGGCGAGTACGCACTCGGCACGCAGATCAAGACGCCTGAAGCCGGCGTAATGCGGCTCGTTGTTGTAGTAGGCGTCCCAGTCGAGATAAAAATCGTAGTAGGCATCGACCTCGGATGAGGGCGGTAATTCCATGTGCACCATGATGCCGCCCGGGCGTAACAGGCGATGTGCTTCAGCAAGTACTCGCCGATTCGTCTGCCGTGACTGTTCATGCAAAAAGAAACTCGACACCACGAGGTCGAAGCTGCCGTCCTCGAAATCGAGTCGACGCGCATCCTGTTGCGAATAGTGGATCGGATAGCCAAGCGCCCGAGCACGCGCATGGGCAAAGCGAAGCAGCGGCGCGGCCACATCGACGCCGTAACCCACGGCCTTGGAGAACACATCGAGATACGGTGTGAGCTGATTGCCGGCGGAGCAACCGATGTCGAGGATGCGCCGTGGCGCGAACTCAGGCCGGGTGACCCGCAGCCACTCGGCAATCGAGCGCGCCACGCCGCCGCCGTTGTGGCGCATCTTGAGACCGGCAGAAAAGACCGACGTGCCGTGCCAATACACGGCGGCGACCGCGACGTCATCCGCCTCGTACTCCGTGTGAAAGCAACCGGGCATGAGGTGAATGTCCATGTTCGAGACATCGCGTGGGATCGGCAGCGACGGGTTTAGTCGCAACGAGCCCGGTCCGCGCGCGCGCGCCACGCGCCGCGCCGTGTTGATGAGCGCAGACCGTTGCCGCTCGACCTGTGGTTGAACCGACCACCAGGTCATCTCCTGCGCGGCGTAACGCAGTGCGCTCCAAGCCTTGAAATACGGTCGATCGAGCATGGCGCGCCGAATGCTGCGGCCGTCTTGCTTGCGCTTCGACAGCCCCGGAGCCACCCCCTGATTGAAGTCCTCGCGCAACCGACCTGCCATATCGACCATCACGCGTTTGCGCAACGTGGAAACGAAACGCTGGCGGGCGGCCTCATCGTGCGAGGGCAGGGCGATTTGATCGATTCGGGGCGGCCGGGCGACACGGGCGGATTGCGCAGAGTTCATGGCGATATGATCCTCAAGCGCGCCGCGCTCTGGCAAGGGGTCCTGGCTCGCGGAAAGATGCGCTGCGCAGCGCTGACCGTTATGCTCGCGCCTGCCTGCGCGCCTCGCGGCGCGCGTCACTACGGAAACAAGCGGCGATGAGCCCCGATGACAAGATGATCAGAATCAGCGACAGCCTGCGCAACGTGCGCTACGAGATTCGCGGCAAGCTTGCGCGTCGAGCGCTCGAGATGTCGCGCAAAGGCTACGAGATCATCTCGCTCAACATCGGCAATCCGGCGTTGTTCGGTTTTCGCACGCCCGAGACCATGCGCCTCGCGATGATCGAAAACTTTCCCGAAAGCGAGGGCTATTGCCATCAGAAAGGGATCTTCCCGGCGCGCGAAGCGGTGGTGATGCAGCAGCAGGCGCGTGGCGTGACGGGTGTTTCGGCCGAAGAGGTGTTCATCGGCAATGGGGTCTCGGAGCTCATCGATCTCGCGCTGCGTGCGATGTTGAACGACGGCGATGAGGTGTTGGTGCCGAGCCCCGACTACCCGTTGTGGACCGCGGCGGTCAATCTCAATCGCGGCAAGGCCGTGCACTACCCGTGCCGGCCAGAGAATGGTTTTGTACCCGATCCGGCGGAGATCGCCGCGCTGCTCACGCCGCGCACGCGGGCGATCGTCATCGTCAATCCCAACAATCCGACCGGTGCAGTTTATCCGCGCGCCGTGCTCGAGCAGATCGCGCAGCTGGCCGAAAAACGCGGCCTCGTCCTGCTCTGCGACGAAATCTATGACCAGATTACCTACGACGGTGCGGAGTTCGTACCGATGGCCACACTGGTTCAAGATACGGTCTGCGTGACCATGTCGGGCCTGTCGAAGGTCTATCGCGCCTGCGGTTATCGAGTCGGCTGGGCGGTCATTTCTGGAAAACTGCGCGCCGCTGAAGAGTTTGTCGCCGCGCTCGAATTACTGGCGTCGCTGCGGCTCTGCAGCAACGTGCCGGGACAATGGGCCGTGCAAACCGCGCTCGGTGGCTATCAGAGCATTCGCGAGCTCACCTCCCCGGGTGGTCGGCTCTACGAATCACGGCGCGCGATTATCGAGGCCGGCAAAGCCAATTCGGCACTGCGCATCCATGCGCCGCAGGGCGCCTTGTATGCCTTCGTCGGTGTCGGCGAAGAAATCCCGGGCTTCGACGATCAAGCCTTCGCGCTCGACCTGCTCGAACGCAAACATGTGTTGGTCGCCCCGGGCGTGAGCTTCAATGTGCCGTACACGAATCACTTTCGCATCACCAATTTGCCCGACGCGGCAACGCTGCGGGTGGTCTTTGGCCGCATGAGCGAGTTGCTCGACGAGTACCGTCAGAACCGGCCTTCGAGCTTGGCCTCGAAGGGGCCGGCAATGCCAAGCGCCTGGGCTGCGGAGGGCGAGCGCGCCTCCAGCCGCAAAACAGCGCTGTAGGCGAGCGCCGGCGCAAACTCGATGTCGCCCGCGGCGCGCAGCGGGCCACCGAGGTCGCGCACGCTGCCCCGCGTCGCCATGGCGGACGTGGTGGGCGTGGTGGGCGTGGCGGACGGGGTGGGCGCGGAAAACTTTGCGGCAAAGTCGCCGAGCGGAATATCGCCGCGCAGCAAGCGCACGTCTTCGAGGCGCACTTCACCCATCGCTTGCAGGCGATCGACACCATCGAGCGACCCCTGCAGCTCGGCGGCTCGCAGGCGACCCTCGAGGGCGGCGAGGGGACCGAGCTGCACACTCGCTGGCAGGGCGTTGCGCAGCGTCTGCAGCGAGAGGTCGAGTTCAACGGCGTGCATGGCGCGCAAACTCAAGCCGCTGCGCTGCGGCGCCAACACGAGCACGCCCCGGGCAGACGAATCACCGATCGACCATGCTAGTTGCACGGGGAAGGTCAAAGATATCTTGTCTGTTGCCCCGGGCCTGCCGAGCGCCCATGTCAGATCGCCAGAGCGACTGCCGCGGATCGACAAACCCTCGCAACGACCCAACCAGACACGACCCGCCCAGCGGCCGCAGGACACGTCGGCGGGCAACAGGCCCGCGATCCATACGGCAGGCATCCACAGCAGTGCGCCCAGCGCGAAACCACAGAGCACGGCGAACGCCAGCGTCCGCGCCGCGAATCGTCGCGCCTGCGTCACGGCGCGCGCGAGGGGCGTGGTCCGAGTT
>JBILGD010000126.1:0-7192 GCA_044351225.1 Steroidobacteraceae bacterium | reverse complement strand
TGCCGGCGCCGAAGATCCGCCGCGCGACGGCGATCGTCCACTGCAACTCCTCGAGCGAAGGCTCGGGGTGCTGCGCCATGCGCGTGCCCGGCTTGGCGCGAAAGTTCTGCACGATGACTTCCTGAATGTGCCCGTAGCGCTCGTGCAGGGCGCGAATGGCAAGTAGCGTCTCGATACGCTCGCGACGTGTTTCGCCGATACCGATCAGCAATCCGGTGGTGAACGGAATGGCGAGTTCGCCCGCGAGGCGCAAGGTTTCGAGACGCACCGCCGGATCTTTATCGGGTGAACGATGATGCGGACCGCCTTTTTGCGTGAGCCGCGGCGAGCTGCTCTCGAGCATGATGCCCATCGAGGCCGACACCGGCCGCAGCATCGCGAGCTCCTCGCGAGTCATGACGCCGGGATTCAGATGCGGCAGTAGCCCAGTCTCGGCGAACACGCGCTCGGCGCAGTGCTTGAGATAGTGCAAGGTGCTCGAAAACCCTAGCGCCTGCAGTTCGTCGCGCGCAGAGGCGTAGCGCAGCTCCGGCTTGTCGCCCAGTGTAAACAGCGCCTCGTCACAACCGGCCGCCTGACCGCGACGGGCGATCTCGAGCACTTCGTCTACAGACAGATACGCTCGCTGCCCGCGACGCGGCGGCGCAGCGAATGTGCAGTAATGGCACACATCGCGGCAGAGCTGCGTCAACGGGATGAATACTTTGCGCGAATACCCGACGCGCAAGCCAAAGCCCTCAACCGCTAGATCCGCGGCGCGACGCATCAGCGCCGGCAGATCGTGATCGTCTGCGAGCATCAAGGCCTGATCGATCGGCATCGGCTCACCGCCGAGATCGTCGGGCACATCGACATCATGCGAGAGACCCGGCACGACGATCCGTGTGGCGCGCAACCCGAGGCGCGTGGCTGCCTCGAGGTGAGCCGCGGCACTGTTCACACCATATTGCGGCAGCAGGGCCGTCGGTAATCGGCACCAGAGTGCATTGGTACCCTCGCCTCGCCGATCGGGCACGACCGCGACATCGAGCGTTGTCACCTGCGCGATGAGCTCATCGATATCTTTGGCCGTGACCTGTGGCGCATCCGCCGCCACGACCAGCATGGCCGAGTGACGCCCGCCAAGCTCGCGCGCCGCAAGTTCCACCGCGGCATTGAGGCCGATACCATGATCGTGCAACACCTCGACGCCCGCGGGCAGCGGCAGGTGATCATCAGGAGTCACGACGACGATGCGCGCCAGACGCCGCGAACCCTGCAGGGCCTGCAGCACGCGCGCGAGCATGGACTGCACGAGCGCCGCGCGGCGCGTGGCCGACATCACGGCCGCGAGTCGCGACTTGCCGCCACCCTGCGTCCGCACCGGCACGATCGCGACGACACTCACGAGACACGCCTCGCGATACTGGCGTCGCCTTGGCTGCGCAAAGCCGTCAGTGTCGGCGCAATGGATGCGGCGAGTTCGAGCGCCGCACCCGCCACGCGGCGTCGATCCTCGACCGAGCGCATGAGCGTGTCCGTGACGGCAACGGCGAGGCCTGCTGCGCGCAGCGCATCACAGGTGGCCGCATCAGCATCGCGCGTATCGAGCACGATCGCATCGATGAGGCCCGAGTAATGTTGCGCAATCGCCAAAGAATTAGTCTCGATGCCGAGCTCCTGCATGATCTTGGCGGTCGGACCCTTCACGGCACGCCCACCGATGAGCGGCGAGACGGCAACGATCGGCACGCCCGCGGCGCGTAGCGCAGCACGAATACCGGGCACGGCCAAAATGGGATCAATGCTCAAGTACGGATTCGAAGGACAGATCACGATCGACTCGAGGCTCGGGCTGCGCAGCAGGGTCAGCAATTCGTCGATCGGACGCGCCTGCGCAGCACCTGCGTAGTGCAGCCGATTCACGCGCGGCATGGCGCGCAGACGCACGAAATAATGCTGGAATTCGAGCGGACCGGCGTCAGTGTCGAGCAAGGTGGCGATCGGCGCGTCGCTCATTGGCAGCAAGCGCGCGTTCACGCCGAATCGGGCTGCAAAGGACGCCATGAGGGTTGTCAGCCGCTCACCCGCCGCCAACCGCTGAGTACGTTCGACATGCAAAGCGAGATCGCGATCGCCGAGCAGGAACCAATCGGGCCCACCCTGGCGACGAATCTCATCCATGAAACCAAAGGTCTCGGCCGCTCGACCCCAGCCTTGTTCGGTATTCACGACGCCGGCAAGCGTGTAGAGCACCGTGTCGAGATCGGGACAGATCCGCAGGCCAAGGTGCGTGAAGTCATCGCCCGTATTGACGAGCACGGCGAGCTCACCCTCGAGCAAAACTTTGGCGAGCCCAAGCGACAGCTTGGCCCCACCGACCCCGCCCGAGAGCGCCAGCACCTTGATTGACGGCATCAACGGAACAAATCCCCCTCCGGCGAGCGCACCAGCCTCCGACCATCGGTCAGCGGCCCGGAAAAGTCCAGCCCACGCACCAGCACCACGGGGGTACCCTCCACGGTCTCGCCCATCACGAGACCTGCCGCGGCAGCCACAGCGTCGGCGAGTGCGGGTTGCGTCGTCTGCAAAAGGCGACCCTGTCGATCCGTTTGACCGCGTTGATCGAGCACTGCCGTGTAGCCCGCGACACCGAGCGCCACGTTCACTGTCCCCTCTCGCCAGGGACGACCGAAGCTGTCGCTGATGATGACGGCCGGACGCTCGGGCGCGAGTGCCTCGCGCAACCGCTGCGCCGAAGCATCGCAGTCCTCGGGCAACAACAAGACCTGCGCATCGCCATGTTCGATGTTCGAGCGATCGATACCGGCGTTGGCCATTACCCAACCGCAGCGGTGCCGAGTGATGAGGATATTCGGCACGGCACGCAGCACCTCGGAGGACTCGCGCAGCACAAGCTCAACGAAGCGCGGATCTTTCCGGACCTGCTCGGCTAGGGACATCGCCGCGGCGCTCGGCTGCACGTTGGCGAGCGCCACGCAACGCCCCTCGGCCTTCGAAACGACCTTCTGCGCAACAACGAGCAGATCCCCGGCACTCAGCGATCGTCCGCCGCGCTGCAAGGCATCGCGGATGAGTGCAGCGAGATCATCGCCGGCAACCACCTCCGGGATGCCGGGCAAGGCATGAAGGCTGATCGACGCGGGCATTCAGCCGGCGGCCGACGGACGCTTCAGATCGCCGGTGATGCGCAGGCCTGCACCATCCACGGCGTAGTGCTTGTTGAGGAAGATCAGGATCGAGGTGAGCGCCTCGGCGGCCGCGGAGTTGGCGAGCGCCCCGGCATGCAGGCCGCGCAGGCCGCAGGTCTCGACAATCTGCACCACGATCTCGCGCGCCGACTTGTCGTCACCGAAGACGAGCACATCGCATTCGACCACCGCATCGGTGGCAAGCTTGTGCGCGGCGACATTATGAAAGGCAGACACTACGCGCACGCCCTCACCCAGAATTCTTTGGGCACGCAGCGCGGCGGCACCCTCGGGCGGCAGCTGGACGCGCATGACCTTGGGCGGCACCAGCGGCACCGTGGTATCGACGACAATTTTTCCGGTTGCGGCGCTGGCGATATCGCGGAGAGTCGCCTCCTGTGAGGCGAAGGGCACGGTGACGATGATGATGTCGGCGCGCGCCGCGGCATCAGCATTGGCGCCTGCGGCAACCGACTGGCCAGTCGCCGCCGAGAGCGTCGCGGCCGCGGCCGCCGCGCGCGTCGCATCGCGTGAACCGATCACGATGGGGGTACCCGCAAGCGCGAGACGACGCGCGATGGCCGAACCCAGCTCACCCGTCCCGCCAATGATCGCCACCGCTTGCCTGCTGACCGACATACGCTGCTCCTACCGCACAATTCGACGACAATTCTGGCCGACGAGAATTCTAGCTCGGCGACTCGAGCACCAAGAGAATGTCCGCGACATTCGTGCCCGTGGGTCCGGTAACGAATTGGTCACCGACCGCGCCGAGGACAGCGTACGAATCGTTGTTGGCGAGCGCTCCCGACAGATCGATCCCTGCCGCCGCGATACGTGCCACAGAGCTCGAGTCGAAGAATCCGCCCGCCGCGCTCGTCGGTCCATCCGCGCCGTCCGTGCCGGCCGCAAGCCCCGTGACGAATCGGCCGATCACGCCGCCGGTCGATTTTTGCTGCGGAAACACTCGAGCGAGTTCCTCTGCCAGACGTAGCGCCAGCTCCTGCGCCCGACCCCCGCGGCCCCGGCCTCTCACCGTAACCACCGGTTCACCCCCGGCGAGCCACAAACGCGGCCGCGTCGGGGGCCGCGCCGTCGCCATCGTCCGCGCGATCCGCTGCGCTTCGCCCTCGACACTGCCGTAGAGCGTTCGACCAAGGTCACAAACCTCGACGCCTTCAGCACGCGCAGCCGCCTCAATCGCCTCGAGGGCATCATCGAGACTTGCCATCACGAGACAAGGCGCTCGCGGCGGATCGAAGCTAGGACCGGACCCGATGACTGCAGGGTCATCACCCGCTACATCCGAGACAGCGAGCGTGATCACACTCGCGGGCGCCATGCGCCGCGCAAGCTTGCCACCCTTGATCGCCGACAGTCGTGCACGCAGACGATTGAGCTCTTCGATCGGCGCACCGGACAACATGAGTTCACGGGTGGCCGCGCGCTTTTCTTCGAGCGTCATGCCCTCGATCGGCAATGCGCAAAGCGATGAGGCACCGCCCGAAAGCAACACCAGAAAACGATCCGCCGCAGTCGGCTGCCCAACGAGCGCTATCAACTCATGCGCCGCCTGCAGACTGCGTTCGCCCGGATAGGGGTGATCACCAAAGATTTCACGCCATGGTGCAACGCCCGGCCAGGGATCGCGAGTAATGATCAGACCTGCATCGACGAGCGACTGCGCTCCCGGCAGATTGGCGCCGCGCAAACTGGCACCGCGCAGACTGGCAAGAAAGCCGTTCGCCATGGTGCGCCCTGCCTTGCCGAGCGCAATGACCCGCAGGCGACCGCCGGCGGTGCGATCCGGCCAGCGCAGCGCAATCTCCCGCGCCCCGCGCCGAAACACCCACCGATCCGGCTCGGCGGAACCGAACTCAGGCAGCAACAAATCAGGGCGCACCGCACGTACGCCCACGGCGTGCCAACGCGACAGACGCTCGCGAATCGACTCAGACACGACAGCGCAGCCAAAGCCGTTCCCAGGCCGCCGCATCCCAGGCAGCACCCAGCGGCAATTGCAGTTCGAGACGATTGTCGCGACGCCAGGCGGTCGACTGCATCGTCATCCTGCCATTCAGCATCTGCACAAGCAGCCAATCCTCCTCGCCGACGCGCAGAACCGCCTTAAAACGCTCGGGCCTCGAGAGCGCAGGATCGATCAAGGAAAGATCACTGCTGAGGATGCTCAAGAGTCGCGTCTCGGAAAACGCGAGCGCACGGGGTAATACCCAACGCGCGCCGTGACGACCCAACTGATGAAACTCGCGACGCTCGCCCTCAATCGAACCGATCGCCACACAGGACGTGTTGTTCTCGACATGCGCGTGACCTTGCGCGTGCTCCTGCTCCTGCTCCTGCGCGTGCAGCGCAGGCCGCGCCGGCAGGACACGCTCGCGCCTCCCCGGCAGAGCCCTTGACCAGGCCACCCGCGCGGCCGTGGGCCACTCGCCGCGCTCGATCTCACCCACCCAAACTTTGGGCGGAAACAGATCGGCTGCATTGCGTGCAAACTGCGCGCGCTGCTCGGCGGTTGCGGTATCCGCTTTTGAAAGCAGCAGCACGTCGGCAATCTCGCGTACCGCCACCACGGTTTCATCGACGCTGTCGAGATGCTCCGGATCGATGAGTCCGATCACGCTGCACAACTCGAGCGCACCCGCTGCCTCGTGCGCGAGCAATTCTTCGACGATACCGCCGGGATGACCGATGCCCGAGGGCTCGACGAGTATTCCCGCAGGTCGCACTTGCTTGACAAGTTCGCGCAAATTACGGCGAAAATCGGCCTCACCCGCACAACAGAGACACCCACCCGGCACGAGACGCACGTCGTAGGCACCGCGCGCCGCCGCCGCAACGGTCAGCGCATCGATTCCCGCATCAGTGTATTCATTGAGCAAGACGACCCAGTTCTCCTCGGCGGGCTTGCTTGCGAGCCAGCGGGCGATCAGCGTGGTCTTGCCGCAGCCCAGGGGCCCGGTGATCACCCAGACGGGAATCGGCGCCGGCACTGTCACGATCGCGTGTGAACCCCGGCGGACGTCGCGTCGCCACTCACACCGTCATAGGTCCCAAGCGCTGCGTAGAGTTCGGGACGTCGGTCGCGAAAGACGTACCAGTTGGCGCGCTGACGTTCGAGTTCGGCCAGATCGAAACTCGCCACGAGCACCGCCGCGGCCTCTTCGCCCGCCTCGGCAACCATCGCCCCGCTGGCATCGGCAATGAACGATGAGCCATAGAAACGAATCCAAAGACCTTCGGGATTCTGCAGCGAGCGCTCGATGCCGATGCGATTCGAGGCGATGAGCGGCATGAGGTTCGCGGCCGCATGCCCCTGCTGGGTACGTTGCCAGTGCCGTCGCGAATCGACCGGTGGCGCTGGCGGCGGCTCGCTGCCGATCGCCGTCGGATACAACAGCAACTCGGCGCCCATCAGCGCCATCGCACGGGCGCATTCGGGGAACCACTGATCCCAGCAAATCCCGACGCCAAGGCGCGCATAGCGGGTCTGCCACACCTTGAAGCCCGTGTCGCCTGGCGAGAAATAATGCTTTTCCTGATAGCCGGGGCCATTCGGGATGTGCGACTTGCGATAGACACCGAGCACTTCGCCGTCGGCATCGATGATGGCGACGCTGTTGAAGTACGCCTGATTCGCCCGCTCAAAGAAACTGATCGGCAGCACCACCTGCAGTTCCCGGGCGATCGCACGAAAATGTCGAATGGCCGCGTTGTCTTCGGCCGCCGTCGCGAGGGCAAAGTGTCGAGCGTCCTGCTCGATGCAAAAATAGGGTGTTTCGAAGAGCTCCTGCAGCAGGATGATCTCGGCGCCTTTAGCCGCCGCCTCGCGCACCAAAGATTCGGCGCGGGCGATATTGGCGGCTGCGTCCCAACCGCAGGCAAATTGCGTAGCGGCCACCGTGACCCGCCGAACGCGCGGGGCAAGATGAGGCGGCGGTGTTGCGTGGTCGTTCATTGCTGCGACCCCTGCTTTGGCGCCA
>JBILGD010000125.1:0-7199 GCA_044351225.1 Steroidobacteraceae bacterium | reverse complement strand
ACCTTGGCGCTCATCTTGGAGTCGGCACGTTCCTTCAGTCGCTTGGCCTGATCTTCCCACTTCACGAGATCGGTCCAGATCGGCGTGACGAAGGCGATGCGGCGGCCGTCCGGAAACCACTTCGGTGCGCCGACTCCGGTCGGCACATCGGTGATCCGGACCGCTTCGCCGCCATCCACCGCAATGACGTGCAGTTGCGCCTGTTTGTCATCGCCGCGACGCGAGAGAAAAGCGATTCGCTTGCCGTCCGGACTGAAGCTCGGCGAGGAGTCCGAGGCGCGATCACTCGTGAGCTGACGAATGCTGCGGCCATCGGTCGAGATCAACCAAAGATCAGCTTGACCCTTGTCTTGCTCGACATCGAAACGCGTGACGGTGACTACGGCCAGTTTACCGTCTGCCGAAATATCGGCGTCACCCACTCTGGCGAGAGACCACATTTTTTCGGCCGTCAGCATCTCTGCCGTGCTCGGTAGCGCGAGGGCGAGACTGGCGAAGCCCGCCAGAATGACTAGAGCGAAACGATTCATGAGCGGACTCCTTTCACTTGCCGCAGCGCGGCGATGAGCGCGGTGTTTTCTTCAGGGGTGCCGAGCGAGATACGGCAATGCGTCGTCAACGGTTCGAAAGGTCGACCGACTTCGATACCGAGCGACTTCATGCGCTCGCGGAATTCGGCGAGCGGCAGGCCGGTGCGGACGAACACGAAATTGCCCTGCGAATCGGTGCATTCCATGCCGAGTTCCGCGCAGGCCGCCGTGACGCGGCGACGATCGGTGATGATTTGTCGGCGGGATGCGCTCACGAAGGCGTCGTCCTCGAGACTGGCAGCGGCCGCCGCGAGACCAAGCACGTTGGGTGTCGCCATCTGCAGAGCGCGCAGGCGAGCGATCGTATCCGGGCGACCGATGGCATAGCCCACTCGCAAGCCGGCCAGCCCGTGCACCTTCGAGAAAGTGCGCAGCACGACCACGTTGGTCTCGCCACGCGCGAGATCGAGCATGCTTTCGGTTGCGCCCGGCTCGACGAGATCCATGTACGCCTCATCCACCACGACCAGCGTACGCGCGGCTGCGGTGCGCACGAAAGCGCGCAGGGCAGCGCCATTGACGACCGTGCCCGTGGGGTTGTTCGGGTTGCAAAGATAAAGGAGCCCGGTTCCTGCGGGCGTTGCCGCATCGAGTGCCGGCAGATCGTGACGCAGCAGAGCATCGAGAGGTACGCGGCGCACGTTGGCACCCACCTTCTCGGCGAACGTCATGAGTTGTGCAAAGGTCGGCCATGCGCAGGTGACGCTGCCGCGCGTGGCCCAGCCCAGTGCGAGCATGTGTAGCAACTCGCCTGAACCCGAGCCGAGCACGATACGGTCGCGCGTTACACCCTCGCGCGCGCCGATCGCGGCGATCAGCCGCGCTGAATACTCGCCGCCGTATCGACAACCGTCATGGATGGCAGCGGTGATCGCGGCGCGTGCCTTCGGGCCCGGACCCAAAGGATTTTCATTGAGCGCAAGGCGGATCAGGCCGCTACCGGATGAAGCTCCGGCGGCCGAGGCGCCGCGCAGAGTGTCTTGCGCGAGGCTGCGCTTGCCCGCGCCCGCCCCGACCAGAAGTCCCGCCCCCAGTGCCAGCCTCAGCGCCTCTCGTCGATCGAATCGCGTCATGGTGTGGTCTCCGCAAAGCTGTTGCAGGGTGGCGAGTTGGCGAGGGGAGGGATCAATAATGCGGCGGTTTTTCGATGGCCGTCGCCGAGGTCGCTGCTGCGCCGCCGTCGAGCTCATCGAGAAGTTGCCGATTGCGGTCGGCGACCCGCTCAAGCTCGCGCTGCTGGGCATACAGCGCATCCGAGAGTTGCTGTAGCGCATGCTCGAGGTGGGCGACCTTGGTTTCGAGTTGCTCGATGCGGGACATCGTCTCGGTTTGTTCGTTCATGTAGTGCGAAAGGTAAGCCATCGGCAGCCCTGCTGACCATGGTTTCCGCGTGATCACCTCGGGCATACTGCAGTCATGTCAGGTTTGGGCGATGGCAGGATCGTGGTCGGTACGGCGCGCAGCGAGCGCGGCGATGCCATTGACCTCGTGCGTCGCTGGTTCGATGCCACGGGCGCTCATGACCTCGCCGCTGCGGCGGGTCTGATGACCCAGGGACCACGGATCGCCGTGTCCGGCGGTCATCGGTTCTCCAGTCTGGAAGATTTCATTGTCTGGGGCTCCACGCGCTATGCCGAACTGCGCAAGCAGTGCGACAGTTTCGAAGCCTGTGAGGCGGCCGGTGGCATCGCCGTGTACGTACGTGGCGAAATGTCCGGTCGCTGGGCAGATGGTCTGCCTTTTTCGCGCGTTCGTTGGTGCGATCGGTTTCTCGTGCAGGGCGGTCGAATCGTCGATCTCGACACCTGGAGCGATCTGGCCGAGTCACGGCTCGCCATTCCATCGTAACTTGACAACATTATTGCGCTCGGCGCCCAATGGCCGACTGAGATTTTTTTGTTCTGACAGGGAGGTCTGGATGTCCAAACTCGTGCGCGTATGCGTTGCAGCGGCTGTTGCCGCGGTGCCGGTCGCCGGTGTTGCACAGGAGCGTGGCGTCGAGGCAGTCGGTCTCGAAGAAATCGTTGTCACTGCACGCAAGCGCGAGGAGTCGCTGCAGGACGTGCCGCTGGTGGTCAACGCCATCACCGCCGAGCAGATCAGCCGCAGCACCATTCAGGGGCTGGCCGATATTTCCCTGCGCACTCCGGGCCTCAACTATGAAGGCTATGTTTCTGCGGGTTTGTCCGGTGGTCTCGTGCTGCGTGGTCTCACCAATACGCAGTTGACTAACCGCACGCAGAACGTCGCCGTTTTCTTTGATGGTGTCTATCTGCCGAATCAGGCGATGTTCGATCTTGGTCTGGCCGACATCGAGCGCGTCGAAGTGCTGAAGGGCCCGCAGAGCGCGCTCTATGGCCGCAATGCCTTCGCAGGCGCGGTCAACTATATCTCCCGCAAGCCCTCCAACGAGTGGCGCGCCGATGCAGGCGTCACCGTGGGCAGTGACGAACGTCGCGATTACACGGCTTTTGTCAGCGGCCCCATCGTCGGCGAGACACTGCTCTTCAAGCTTGCCTATGGCCGTACCGAATTCGACGGCACCATCGGCAACAACCATCCAAACGCGGCCACAGGGGTGAGCCCAGGCAACGAGGGGAACCTCGGTGGCTACGACAACGAAACGCGTTCAGCCGGCCTGACGCTGCGTGCTTCCGAAACGCTCGAATTGAACCTTGGCTATTTCGAGACCGACATTATTCGCGAACCGGCGGGCGCATGGACGCTGCAGGGTGCCGCTTCAAACCTTTTCGGGTTGACCACCTTCAACGATCTCAACTGCCTGCCGCGCGCCATCGCGCCGGGCGTGACGCGCAACACCGCCTGGTGTGGCGAGATGCCTTACGATCGTCCGCAAGCGGCCGGGGACACGCGACTGCCTGGCGTCGTGACCGATCCGCGGCAGCTTGGTCTCAACGGCAGCAGCAAAGTCACCACCGCGATGGCGACTTGGGATATCAGTGATTCGCTCGAGCTGTTCTACGAGTACGGCAAGGCGGAGTACGAAGGTTACGGCGGTGGACCCAACGATCGCGACCCTGTGCGCGGCAGCAACGTGCAGTTCCTCGTCGGCTCTGCCGTGCCGGTGTTCCGCAATGTCGTCGACTCGCGGCCGAACGGCAACCTCGAAGCGACCTCGCACGAGTTGCGCCTGCAGTCCGCCGCCGAAACGCCATTGTCCTGGCTGGTCGGTGCTTATCAGTCGGATGTGAGCGAGTACACCACCGGTATTTCGATCTATGTTCCGGTGCTTGGCACGGCGCCGATCGCCACCGACATCAAGAGCTCGAACCTCTCGGCCTCGCGCTTCGAGGACGAAATCCGCGCCGTCTACGGTTCGCTCGACTATCGCCTCAATGACGCGTGGTCGATCGCCGCCGAGGCGCGTTACAACGATGAAGACAAGGCGATTTATCGCCTGACCACCTCGACGGGTGCGGCCGTCGTGAATACGCCGGCATCGCCGCAGAACACCTTCCAGAGCAGGGGTTTCAAGAGCACCACCTGGCGCGGTACGCTGTCGTGGCAACCGCAAGAGAGCTTGCTCGCCTACCTCTCCGCCGCCAAGGGCGAGAAGGCAGGTGGGTTCAACACGGCGCGTAATCCCGACTTGCAGGGCTCGTTCAATCCCGAGACCAACACCACCATCGAGCTCGGTCTCAAGAGCGAATGGCTCGATCGTCGCCTGCGTCTGAACGGTGCGCTCTACCTGATCGACTGGAAGGACATTCAGGGCGCTGCGCCCCAGCGCGGCCCGGGCGTAGTGCCGACCGATGCGAACGTCACCGAAAATCGTGGTGGTGCCGAGTCGACCGGTATCGAAGTCGAGTTGGGGTATGTGTTCAACGACAACTTCAGCGCGACGCTGGCTGCTTCGTACAACGATCCGAAATACAAGGACGCTACCTTCCTCGCCTCGACGGTGTTCTGTGACGGGGTACGCTGCACCAGTGGCAGCATCGTCAACGGCGTGGGCAACAACAATATCGACGGCAACACGCTGGAGCGTCAGTCGAAGCAGTCCGCATCGTTGCTCCTCACTTACGAGGACAAGATCGGCAGCGACTTCAATCTCTACACCAATGTCGATTTCAACTATCAGTCTAAGCAGTATCTCGAGGCGCTGAACCTCGGCAACACGGGCGACCGCTTTCTGACGAACGCCAAGATCGGCGTTGCCAACGATCACTGGGATGTGTCGCTGTGGTCAAAGAATTTGTTCGACGAGAAATACATCTCGAACTCGTTCGTGATTTTCTTTGCCAACTCCTATGTCGCGGCACTCGGCGAGGGTCGCCAGTACGGCCTCACAGTAAAGTACAAACTCTGACATCCGGCGGTAACCGACGATGAGCCCAGCAAAACTTGATCGTTACGCAGCGCTGGCGCTGCAGGTCGATTGCGACGGCGTGCACCCCGACCGTGATCGCGAATCGGCGGCGGCACGCATGGCGGCGTCGATCACCCGCATCGAACAGGCGATCGCGGGTGCAAAGCGCTGGATCGGCGCAGATCTCAAGCTTGTGGTGCTGCCAGAGTACATCCTCTCGGGACCTCCTTGGGGCGAGACCATCCCTGAATGGGCATCAAAAGGTGCGCTCGCACCAGAGGGCCCGGAGTACACGAGACTTGCAGAGCTCGCGCAGAAGTACGGTGTTTTTTTGGCCGGCAACGGCTACGAAACCGACCGACATTTCCCGGGCCTTTATTTTCAGGCCTGTTGGGTGTTCGACCCTTCGGGAAACCGCGTACTGACCTACCGTAGGCTGATCTCGATTTTCGCACCCACTCCGCACGATGTCTGGGACAAGTATCTCGATATCTATGGTTTGGAGGCCGTTTTTCCGGTCGCGGATACAGTGATCGGCAAGCTGGCGGCTATTGCTTCCGAAGAAATCCTCTATCCGGAAATCGCGCGCGCTCATGCCATTCGCGGCGCAGAAGTCTTTTTGCACTCCACGAGCGAGGTGGCTTCACCGAATCTCACCATCAAGCAGATCGCGCGCCGAGCCCGCGCGCTCGAAAATCTCGCCTATGTGGTCTCGGCCAACACGGCCTCACTGCTCGGCATCGACGTCCCCGTCGACTCCAGCAATGGTTATTCCGACATCATCGATTATCACGGCAACCAGATGGTGCTGGCCGGTGCGGGCAACTCGTCGGTCGCCAACAGCTTTCTCGATATGGCGGGGCTGCGCGCCTGGCGTCGACGTCCGGCGATGGCGAACATGCTGTCGCGTCAGGCGCTCGAGATGTTCGCCGAGTCCTTCGCCACGGCCGATCTGCGGCGGCGTAACGGCTTGTGGCAGGACGGCAAGATCGTCGTTCCCGACCGTGCGTATTTCCAGCAGCGTCAGGCGGATGCAATCTCGCGCATGATCGAGCGCGGGATTCTTTGATCGTCAGTCGATCGCCACATGCCCAAGCGTGCCATTCACGACCGCTACGGTGATCCTCGCGACGTCTTGCGCGTGGTCGAAGAGCCGGCGCAGCTGCCGGGTCCGGGCGAGGTCATCGTGCGCATGCAGGCGGCCGCGATGCACATTGCCGACCTGCGTACCATCACAGGTGCCGACACGTTTCGTTTCCCGTTGCCGCGTACGCCCGGCTTCGAGGGTATCGGTGAAGTGATTCGGGTCGGCGAGGGTGTGGAATCGCCACGTCTCGGCGAGCGAGTCTTTCCGGCGCTCGCCAGCGGAACCTTTCGCGAAGAAGTGCGCTGCGCCGCCGCCGATTGCCTGCCTGCGCCGCCGGGTGATGCACACCAGCTCAGTCTGCTCACCGTCAATGGACCGACGGCATGGGTGTTGCTGGAGGATTTTGCGGCGCTGTCAGCGGGCGATTGGCTGGTGCAGAACGCTGCAAATTCAAGCTGCGGTCGTTATCTCATTCGGCTTGCACGCCGCAAGGGCGTGCGTACGGTCAATGTCGTACGTCGTCCCGAGATGATCGAAGAGTTACGCGAACTCGGCGGCGATGTCGTGCTGCTCGACGGCGATGACCTCGCGGCTCGCGTCAAGGCGGCGGTGGGTGATGCGCCGATCCGTCTCGGTATCGATGCGGTTGCTGGTGCGGCGACGCAGCGCATCGCCGAGTGCCTCGCCGCCGACAGTCCTTTGGTCAGCTATGGCTCTATGACTGGGCAGCGTTGCGAGATCGATTTCTACCTCATGTTTCGTCAGGGCATTGTGCTGCAGGGACTGAGTTTCGTGCGGCAGTTCCGTCACCGCAGTCGCATCGAGGTACGCGAAATGTACGCGCAACTCGCGGCGTTGATGGCGAGCGGCGAGCTTGTGGCGCGAATCGCCGGGGTTTATCCGCTCGAGCGTATCGTCGAGGCCTGCGAGCATGCGGCCATGACGGGCAGTGACCGCGACGGCAAGGTGATCGTCAGCTTCGAGTCCTGAGCGTGTGTCCCCGCGAGGTGCGCCTGTTGCGCCTCGACTCAGTCGTTCACTAGCACGATTTTGCCGAAGTGGGTACGCGAGTCGACCATCGCGTGCGCCTGCACGAGCTCGCGCATGGGCAGCACGGTGTCGACCACCGCCTTGAAGCGACCCGAGGCGAACAGTGGCAAGGCCACTTCGCGAAACGATTTCATTGACTCGG
>JBILGD010000124.1:0-7277 GCA_044351225.1 Steroidobacteraceae bacterium | reverse complement strand
CGGCATGGTGCACTCGAGCACTTGCGCACGGCAGGCGGGCGCGCCTGCTGGCCTGACGGGGCTGAGCCGCCGCGCATCGAGACACCCGAGGGTGAGTGGCAGGCTTGGCTTCGACGCTGGCGACGCCGCGAGATGGTGCGGATCGCGTGGCGCGAACTCAGCGGCCGCGCGGGTCTCGAAGAAACTCTGGAAGATCTCTCGGCTTTCGCCGATGACGCCGTCAATCGCGCGCTGGCGGTGGCTTGGCACTCGACCTGTACGCGTTACGGTGAGCCGCAATACGCCGACGGATCACCGATGCCTCTGGTCGTCGTCGGCATGGGCAAACTCGGTGGCCGCGAGCTCAATTTTTCGTCCGACATCGATCTTGTGTTTCTGTTTCCGGGTTACGGCGAGACGGTGCACTCGGCAGCGGTCAGTCACGAAGAGTTCTACGTGCGGCTCGGTCAGACGCTGCTGCGGCTGCTCGCGACACCGACCGTCGATGGTTTCGTGTTTCGGGTCGATATGCGCTTGCGACCTTTCGGGGACTCCGGTCCGCTCGCCTGCGGTTTCTCGGCTTTCGAAGATTACCTGCTGCAGCATGGTCGCGACTGGGAGCGCTACGCTTGGATCAAGGCGAGGCCGATCACCGGTGCGGAGGCCTATGCCGACCTTTACACCGAAGCCGTGCGGCCGTTCGTCTATCGGCGGTACCTCGACTTCGGTGTCTTCGAATCTTTGCGCGAGATGAAGCAGCTCATCGAGAAGCAGGTGGCGCGCAAGGATCTCGTCGATCATGTAAAGCTCGGACCGGGCGGTATTCGCGAAATCGAATTCATCGTGCAGTCGATGCAGCTGATTCGCGGTGGGCAGGATCGTCGACTGCAGAGCGCGCGTCTCTTCGAGGTGCTGCCGCAGCTGGCGCGCAGCCGACTGCTCAATCCGCAGGTGGTGCAGAAGCTCGATACGGTCTACCGCTATCTGCGCACACTCGAGAATCGGCTGCAGATGATCGCCGATGCGCAGACCCACTCGTTGCCGGCGGATCCGGCTGCACAGGCAAAACTTGCGCGCGCGATGGGCGAGCCGGACTGGGACGGCGTACGGCGCAGCTACGATGCACAGGCTGCACGCGTACAGCGGATCTTCAATACGCTTGTTTTTTCGCCCACCGGTAGCGACGTTGAATCGGGCGCGACTGCCGACGCAGCGGTGACGAAGCGGCGTGATGCCGCGGCAGCAGCGGGTCTGGCGGCGCTCTGGGATCCTTCGGTGAGCGCGACCGAACTAGATGGTCTGCTGGCCGAGCGCGGTTTCACGCAGACGCGCGAACTTGCGCAATTACTGGTGGACTTTCGCGGCAGTTCGCAATTGCGTCGGCTCGATGTCACCGGTCTGCGCCGTCTCGAGGCCTTGCTGCCACAACTCTTGGCGTCGCTCGAGTCGGCTGACGATCATCTCGTGATGGCGCGTCGCTTGCTGCGGGTGCTCGAGGCGATCGGTGGACGCAGTGCCTATTTCGCCCTGCTCAATGAAAACCCGGTGGCGCGCGAGCGCTTTGTGACCGTCTGTCGGGGCGGCGATTTTTTGACTCAGCAGTTGGCGGCCCATCCGCTGTTGCTCGATGAGCTGCTCGATGAACGGGCGCTCACCCTGCCGCCGGGTCGTGCGCAGCTTGCCGCAGATCTGGAGGATCGGCTCGCGCGGGTGGCGGGCGATGATCCTGAGCGTCTGGTCGAGGCGCTGGCGCAGTTCAAGCGTGCTGCGGTGTTTCGCGTGGCGATCGCCGATCTATCGGGCAGCCTGCCGCTGATGCGCGTCTCCGATCGCCTGACCGATATCGCCGAGCTCGTGGTCGACAAGGCGATGCAGCAGGCTTGGGTGCAGATGACGAGTCAGTTCGGTACGCCGACCTGTCGCGTGCATGACGATGATCCGCCGCGCACCGTACGCGTGTGTGCCGTGGGTTACGGCAAGCTCGGTGGCATCGAGCTCGGCTATGGCTCGGATCTCGATCTCGTGTTCCTGCACGATTCGCAGGGCGCCGTGCAAGAAACCGACGGCCCGCGGCCGATAGACAACCAGATCTTCTTCGTGCGGCTCGCGCAGCGCATCGTGCACATTCTGACCGTGCACTCGGCGGCGGGGCGGCTCTACGAGGTCGACGTGCGTTTGCGACCCGGTGGCAAGGGCGGGATGCTGATCACGCAACTCGAGGCCTTCATCGATTATCAGCGCAGCTCGGCCTGGACCTGGGAACATCAAGCCTTGCTGCATGCGCGTGCCGTGGCGGGTTCTTCCGAGTTGCGTGCACAGTTCGAGGCCGCACGCATTCGTATTCTCGGCGAGTTTGTCCGTCGCGACACCTTGTGCGATGAAGTCGCATCGATGCGCGAGCGCATGCGACGCGAACTGTCAAAAGCGCGGGAGGGTCAGTTTGACCTCAAGCAAGACGCCGGCGGCGTGGCCGACATCGAGTTTCTCGCCCAGTATTGGGCGCTGCGCGAGGGCGGACGACAACCTGCCGTGCTCATGTTCTCCGACACGATTCGTCAGCTAGAGACACTCGCCTCCGGTGATCTCGTGCCGCAGGCCACAGTCGATGTATTGACGCAGGCCTATCGGGCCTACCGCAAGCGCAACCATCGTCGTTCGTTGCGCGAGGAGGGTGCGGTGATCGGCGCCGAGGAGTTCGTGGCCGAGCGTGCTGCTGTCAGGGCGATCTGGATCCAGACCTTCGGCGAGTCTGCAGACGCGCAGGCATCGGGCACGCGGGCCCCCGACACGCAGGTATAATTTCGGCCATGTCGAAGCCCACGCTCATTCAACCGAACGCGCAAAACAAGTACGACGTCACGGCCGAGGATCTGCCGTTGTCCTGTCCGATGCCACAGATGCACCTGTGGAACTCGCATCCGCGGGTTTATCTGCCGATCGAGAAGACCGGTTGGGCCAAGTGTCCCTACTGCGGCGCCGAATACACGCTGCAGCGCTGAGTCGAATCCGCGCGGGTCAGCCCGCCTTGTAGGGCTTGTAGGATTTTTCTTCGACGATGCGTGAACCGAGCGCGAGATTGACGCGCTTCTTGACGGCCGCGCGCTCATCGTTCGTCACATAGACGGCCCGCGCCAGCTCGATGAACTCAGCATCGAATTCTCGGGCGAGTTCTTTGTCGCGAATCTTGTCCTCGATCTCCCAGAGCGCTTCGTTGACCCGCTGCAGCTCGGTCTCATCCGCAGCCACCTCCGGGATGGCCGCGCCGCTGTCGCGCCAAGTCTGCTCGAGCAACTGCAGCTCGAGGCGCACGTTGCGCAGTTTGGTCTCATCGGTCATGCGCGCCGACTTGATGCGCAGGATGGTGATTTTGTCGAGTAATTCGCCGGGCGAGATGGGTACGAGGATGTCTTTCATGGGCGAGATGCTAGCAGGGCATCGAGCCGCGTGCAGACCTCCTCGGCTGTAATCAGCGCCATCACGCCCGGCTCCTCGATCTTTGTCGCCCAGGGCAGGGCTTCGGGGGTTGAGCGACGAAACTCACGCGCAGCGCGTGCGAACGCATCGATGCACCACTCACGCGAGAGATAGGGTCCGCTGCGTGCCGGATTGGTCGCTGCGTAGAGTCCGATCACCGGCGTGCCCACCATAGTGGCCATGTGTGCGGGCCCGGTGTCTGGCGCGAGGAGCACAGCTGCCCGCTCCAGCAGCGCGAGCAGCTGCGGCAGCGTGTCCTTGCCCACCTGGTCGATCACCTGCGGGCAGAGAGCCTTGATGGCGTCCGCCATGACCCGTTCGTTGGCCGCAGGCCCGCCGACGAGGATCACGCGCATGCCGCGCAGGTCGATGGCGTGTTGGGCGACGGCGGCGTAGCGCTCGGCGAGCCAGTTGCGACCTTGGTGACTCGAGCAGGCGCTGATGACCAGCGTTGGCGGTGCGTCGTCCGGAATCAGCCGTCGAGCGTAATCGAGCGCCTCCTCGGGCAGCGGCAAGCACCACTCGAGGACGCGTTCGTGCACGCCGCAGGCCTCGGCAAAGCCCATGAAACTGTCGAGCACGTGTTCCCGTTGGCGTGGTGCGACCTGCGCGTTGGTGAAGAGCCATTGCAGCTCACGCGCCCGGGCGCGATCGAAGCCGAGCTTGATCCGTGCCGGCACCACGGCGGCCACGGCGCTCGCGCGTAGCGACAGTTGCAGATGCAGCAGCAGATCGAAGTGGCGATCGCGCAAGGCATCGCGCAGCGCACGCAGCCCGCCGAGACCGGCGCGTTTGTCGACGGTGATAAACTCGACCCCCGGCAGCAAGCGCATGAGCTTGGCTTCGAAGCGTCCGATGATCCAGGTGAAGCGGGTATTCGGCCAGGCGCGCTGCAGGGTGCGCAGCAACGGCACCACATGACAGGTGTCACCGATCGCCGACAACCGTAGCAGGCAGACGGAATCGGGCGGCGTGGTGAGCGGCAACATGGCGTGAGGCGGTGAGGGGGCGGTGATGAGTGATGATCGATCGCGCGACCCGCCGGAAAGCCGGCTCGAATCCGCACGCAGCGTGATGCTATACGACCCCTCCCTTGCCGGCAATTTTGACGAGCACTGGTTCGACGCGGCGCATTGGCAGGGCAAGGGTGCGCTGCGTGGCAGCGCGCGCGGACGCGGCAACACCTATTTCTTCGACTCGGGTGAGCGGGCCTATGCCTTGCGTCATTATCGGCGCGGTGGCCTCGTGGCCCGTGTGCTCGGCGATCGCTATCTCGACACCGGCGCGGAGCGCTCGCGACCGCTACGTGAGTTCCGGGTCACGCAACGGCTGCAGCAACTCGGCTTGCCCGTCGCACCCGTGGTAGCAGCACGCCATCAATCGAGCGGATTTTTTTGTCGTGGCGATCTGATCACGCTGCGATTGAGGGATGCACGCACGCTTGCCGACTGCGTGCAGGATACGGCGGTGACGATCGACTGGACTGCGATCGGCAGCATGATCGCGCGGTTTCATGGCGCAGGTCTCTGTCATGCCGATCTCAATGCACACAATCTCCTGGTGGACGACCAAGGGTTTTGGTCTCTGATCGATTTTGATCGGGCGCGGTTTCGTGCGCGCGGAATTTGGCAAGATGCCAATCTCGTGCGGCTGCGACGTTCGTTGCTGAAGGTGCACGATTCGGCGGGACTCGTTCTTGACGAAAATCATTGGCACGCGCTGCTGCTCGGCTATCGGGATGCGGCATGAAGGCGCTGGCCTATCGGTTCACCGTCCGCCTGCTTGCGCTGCCCTTTTGCATCTTGCTTGCGCTGCGCGGTTTTCGGGATCGCGGCTACTGGCGGGGTTTCTCTCAAAGATTCGGCGTGGGTGTCGCGCAGCCCGCGGGCTCGATCTGGTTGCATGCCGTTTCGGTGGGCGAGGTTCAGGCGGCCGCTGCGCTGGCTCGGGCGCTGCGCGAGACATACCCAGAGCGTGCGTTGACGCTGACCACCACGACACCCACCGGTGCCGCACGCGCGCGCGCGTTGTTCGGCGAGGCGATCGATGTGCGTTTTTTGCCGCTCGATACGCCAGGCTGCGTACGACGGTTTCTCGATCGCGTGCAGCCGGCCATCGGCATCATCATCGAAAAAGAAATTTGGCCGCAGCTTTACCATGAGTGCACGGTGCGTAGCGTGCCCATTGTGCTCGCGAGCGCCGCCGTCGCGCCGCGTTCCGTGAGTCGCTACCGTCGATTGCTCGGGATCTATCCGGGGACGCTCGCTCGCGGGCTCACTGTCGCAGCGCAGAGCGAGGCGGATGCCACGCGCTTCGCAAGTGTGGGTGTACCGAGTACGCGCGTGCAGGTCATCGGCAATCTAAAGTTCGATCTCGCCTTGCCCCCCGGGCTCGCTGCAGCCGGCTCGGCGATGCGTGAGCGCTGTGGTTGGCGTGATCGTTTCGTGCTGGTCGGTGGCAGCACCTACGAAGCCGAGGAAGACGCGCTGCTGCAAGTACAGCAGCGATTACGCCACGAGGGCCTCGATGTGGCACTCGTGCTCGCCCCGCGGCACCCGCCACGCTTTGCAGAAGTCGCCGCGCGTTTGCAGAAATCCCGGGTTTTTTATCGGCGGTATTCCGCGAGTGACCGTTCGACTAACTCGCTGTCAGCGGACACGGCGCCTGTAGAGCGGATCGATGTGCTGCTGCTCGATACGCTCGGCGATTTACTGCCTTGCTACGCCGCGGCGGACGTGGCCTTCGTCGGCGGCAGCCTGATCGAGGGAATAGGCGGTCACAATCTCATCGAACCGGCAGCGCTCGCCATCCCGACCATCACGGGTCCGCACGGCAAGAACTCGGCTGATGTGGCCGCAGCGCTCGTTGCGCATCAGGCGCTCGAGATCATTGTCGATGTGGACTCGATGACCACGACGCTGCGTCGATGGGCTGCGGACGCCGCCGCGCGTCGAGACTATGGCGAGCGAGCCAAAGAATTCGTGGCCGGCAACCGCGGCACGCTGCAGCGGCTGCTCGCGATGATCGCGCCGCTTATCGCGGGCGCGAAATCTCCGTGAGCCAGGTGTTGACCTCCTCGAGCGTCGCGCGATCGAGCGTGCCCGAGGCAAAACGCAGTCGCAGCACGTTGAGAATGTAGTCGTAGCGACTGCGCGAGTAGTTGGTCTGCGCCTGGGTCAGGCTGCGGCGCGCTTCCAGCACATCGACGGCGGTACGCGTGCCGACTTCGTAGCCGGCTTCGGTTGCTTTGAGGGCGGTCTGGTTCGACTCGAGCGCCTGACGCAGCGCGTTGACGCGGGAGATCTCGCTGATCACGCCGAGGTAGGCATCGCGGGCTTGGCGCTCGGTCTGACGCGAGACGCGCATGAGCCGCTCGCGTGCTGCACGCCACTGGAACTCGCTCTGACGCACGCGCGACTGTGTCGCGCCACCGCTGAAGATCGGCATCGTCACCTGCAGCGAGTAGCTTTCGTCGTCGCTGTCACTGGTACGCAGGCCGACGTTACCGCTCGAGAAGTTGATCGGGCTCGACTGGTCGGTGCTGCTTTTGCTGGCGACGAGATCGAGCTCGGGCAGATGTCCGCCAAATGCAGCGCGCACGTTGTCGCGGGCGATTTCGGCGGCAAGACGACTCGAGACCAGCGCGAGATTCTGTTCCATCGAGCGCTCGACCCACTGCGCTTCATCGGCTGGTTCAGGCGATTTGAGCGGCATGGATTCGCCGGGCTTGGCGAGTTCGGCATATTTTTCGGCGGTGATTTCGCGCAGGAATTCTTCGGTCGAGGCAAGTTGTCGCTTGGCGGCGATCACTGCTGCCGCGGCGC
>JBILGD010000123.1:0-7349 GCA_044351225.1 Steroidobacteraceae bacterium | reverse complement strand
AAGGTTGTCGCGAAATCACGCGGTGATGTGCTCGAAATTGCTGTAGAGGACAACGGCGCGGGCGTTCCGGAGCGTCTGCTGCCGGAGTTGTTCAAGGCTTTCGTCACCACCAAGACCGAGGGTATGGGTATGGGGCTCGCGGCCAGTAAATCCCTCGCGCAGGCCCTCGGCGGCGACCTTAATCACGAGCGCAGCAGTCTCGGCGGCGCTCGATTCGTTCTTCTCTTGCCAATACAGTCGACCGAAAAATGAGCGAACTTCCCAAAGTGCACTTGATTGACGACGACGCCGCGATACGCGACGCCCTCGTGCTACTGCTATCGCTGCGCGGGATCCCCGTTGCGGCCTACGAGACTGCGGAGTCTGCGTTGCAGAATATCGGCGATGATCCGCGGGGCTGCGTTATCACGGATCTGCGAATGCCCGGCATGAACGGACTCGAGTTTATGCGCCAGCTCGTTGACCGAGGCGCAAGACTTCCGGTCATCATGCTGACTGCCCACGGCGATGTCGCGACCACGCGAGCTGCGCTGCGCGGCGGTGCATTCGACTTTCTCGAGAAGCCCATCGACGAAGACATCTTGTTTGATGTGCTCAAGCATGCACTCGCCGAGGACGAGCAACGTCATCGGGCGCAGCGCGAAACCGAGCAGAAGCGCGAGCGGATATCGTCCTTGACCCAGCGCGAGTTGCAGGTGCTCGGATTACTCGGTCGCGGGCAGCAGAATCGGGAAATCGCCGTGACGCTGTCGATCAGTCCGCGAACCGTGGAAGTTTACAAGGCGCGGATGATGGAGAAGCTCGGCTGCCAGACGATCGCGGATGTCGTGAAGATGAGCATGCTGCTCGAGAACATGCCATCGAGCGATACCGCCAAGACAGCGTGAGCGGTGAGCGCTGCGACATCAGCGTCGTTTGAAAGCCTCGCTGCGCTCGATGGCGTTGGTGCGGATGTTCATGAAGAACAGATCAAATTCATTGAAGTGCAGCATGCCGTCCGGGAGGGTCACGACCGCATAGCCGTCTTTCGGCACGCCGTCGACTAGCAAAATACCGTCTTTGCATTCTGCGCCAATGCGATCCTTCTCCGTGGCCGGCAGGCCAACACCTTTGGCCAGTGTATCTATCAAACCGACACCGCGTCGTGCCGGCAAGGCGCCGATACTCGCGACTGCAGCGGCCATGCTCTGCGTCATCGAGAAAGTCAGCGGATTCACGCAGACCACCTCATAGGCATCACCAACGCCGTACTTTTGCTGATGTCGCGCAAGTCCCATGGCTTTGTAGCCTGCGGGGTCTCCGCTTCGATCGAAGGCGTTCCAACTCAAGAAGCATCCCGTGGACGTTGGCGTCGCACAGGGTGCAATGCCGCCACCGAGCTCGTTCAGCGTTCGGGTCGAGAACGACACACCGATCGCGTAGGCCGCTACGAGTTTTTGTCGGTATTCGGGTTTCTGCCAAAACTCGTTCAGCCAGCGCTCGACATGTGCCGCGCCCTGGCTATGGCCGGCGATGATGAAGGGTCGGCCTGCGTTCGAATGCTGCATGTAATGCAGGAATGCCGCTCGGACGTCTTGCCACGCGAGTTCATACGCACCCATGGCGCGCATTGCGGGTGGCGCCACGACGCCGGCTGCAGTCGCTTGTCGGTAGCGCGGTGCGAATACCCTGCAGCACGCATTGAACACTGCAGCCTGGCGCGCGATCACCGACTCATCGGTCCAATCGTTGGTCGTGGCATCGTCTAGCGGTTGGTTCCAGTAGGCGGCGCTGCGGTATGTGGTCGGATGAATATAGAAAACATCAACCTCCGCTTTCGCCTGACGATCACCAAAGGGATCATTCTCCGCGACGACATCGGCGGCATCGACTCGATCGGGCAAGGCCGCCCACATTCGCGGGTCCGAGTAGTCCGGAGCGGTTGGATGCGGCATCTCGCCGAAGGGTTTCGCCGGCATGTTGATGGGGAGCGATTGCGCTTGCGCCAAGCTCGATACGAGCCATAGGGCCGTGATGAGCAGACTGCCTGCGGGGCGGTGCGTAACGATTTTATTGTGGTGAGTCATCGTTTTGGTACTCATGATGTACGCTGGAAGGGGTTGCTCGATCATTCGGGGGGACGATGAGCATTAATCGACGAACAGCGTTGGCAGGTTTCGGCTGGGCATCATTGCTGGCCACGCCGATTTTGGCGGAGTCGAGCACACAAGTCTCGTCCGGCATGACCGGGACAATCGACTTGTCGACACCTGAAGGCAACGTGCTTGCCATGGCAAAACTGACAGCCACCCTCGCGCCCGAGGGCCACAAGCACGGTTGGTACAGCGGGGTGCTGATGGCCGTGGTTCCTGGCGAAGCGGTGCGCGAACTCGTTGGTGTGGTCGGCATGAGCACACAGCGACTGCGGGCGGTTCCCGAGCAGGGCGGTTATCAACTTCTGCAGAAAGAGTGCGGGTTCTTCACCGATCTTGCAACGGGCAAGGTGCTCGAGCGCTGGACGAATCCCTATCTCAACGAGGTCGTGCAGCCATTCCATATCGCCAATCCGGCGGTCAATCGTTGGATCCTGCCGCAAGTCAAAGAAGAACGTTTTTACGATCGCGCTGATGGCAGCGTGCCGGAATCACGGCCTTTCATACTCCCTTGGCAGCGTGCTGGAGATCGCATCATGCTCGAGCAACGCACACATTTTTGGGCTGTGAACCCGCTCGATCCGCAGGTGTGGCAGCGCGAGAGCAGCGGCAGCCGCATTCAGGTTTCCGATTGCATGAGTTACAACGCGCGCTGGTCCGAGGTGGCCGACCCCAAGCGTGATAGCGTTGAATACGACGGACATTGGGTGCATGTCCGGCCCTGGCAGCCGTGGATGCTGATGGGCGATCGTCCCGGACATTGCCTTTATTCGGCGACGACCGGTAGCGCCATGTCGGCGAGCGCCGTGCCCAAGGCCATCTTCGAACTCGTACGCGAACGATTGCCGGAGTTTTTGCTGCCACCGACAGAAGTGCGCAAGAGCGAGCCGAGCATGATTCGCTTTATGCGGGAGCGCAAACCGGCCAGCTGATCCCGGCGAGCTGACCAACAAGCGACAGGTCGGCGTTTCGGCAAGCTATCGATTCCGATTTTGGGGGGAGTGACCATGACCATCGATCGTAGGGACCTTATTGGCGGAGCGGTTGGAGTAATGGCAACCATGGCGGTGGGCGGAGAGGCCGTGGGCTCCCCGTCCGTCCCGCTGGGACAACTCGACATTCGTACGCTCTACCGCAAGTTGCACTACCGCACGGATGACGGTGTCTTGTTCTGGTGGCTGCAGGGGCCAAAGTACGGACAGGTCGGCACCACCCTGACGCCGCTGTATCAGGCCAACATCGGGACGTTTCAAAGAATCCGACATCTTGAGGATGGTGGCTTCGAGTTGACTTCGCTAGAGATCAACCTGATCACCGATATCACAACGGGCGAGCCGATCGAGGATTGGCGAAATCCCTATACCGGCGAGCTGCTGCCCGCACGCTTCAATCCGATGGGGCCGAATACGGTTCGGTATCGTGCCGACAATTCGCGCATCCTGCCGAGTGAAATCGGCGGTGCGCGCATCGATGCTGTGGCGACACTGCATCCGCCCTTGATTGTTGGCGATGATTATTTTCAGCGTGATGAATCGGTCGCGCGGGTGTATGCACAGGGTCGAGCGACACCGTTCGAGGTCAATGATATTGCGGTGTATCACGGCCGCTTGTCGAATCTTGCCGACCCATCGGTCAAGATGGGCGAAGCAACAGTTTTCTTTGCCGAAGTCACGGAATGGCAGCGCTGGATGAACATGGGCGATCGCCCGGGCAATCTGACCTCGCGCATGACGGGCCGCAAGGTCAGGCGTTACGAGGATCTGCCAGCGAGTTGGCGTGAGCGTCTTGCCAAAAGAGCACCGAAGATTGCGGCGGATCCGCTCGCCGCACTCGATGGAAAGGAGGCGATCTTTGATCGTTGAATGACGCTGGACACACTACGCAGCCTGTTTTCACCGGTCGAACAACGGCCGATCCGGAGCGTAGTGCGGCGTTGACGGCGCTAGCAGCGGCGGCGCCGCCGCATCGTGCGCAGTCGCTCGCGCAAGCTCCATCAGCTCGCGATTGAAGCGATCCGGCTCTTCGGCGAATGGCGAGTGCCCACTGTCGGGATAGACGCTGACGCGCGCGCCCGGCACCTTCCGTGCGAGTTCCCGCGCTTGCCCTTCGGGCGTACTACCATCCTTGCCACCCACGACGATCCACAGCGGCGCACGAATGTTCGGGATCAGATCCATGTTGGCAATGGGTCGATCGAACATGTGGCGCCGCGCGTAGGCGGGCAGCATCAAGGCGAGCTGGACTGCGCGTTCGTAGTAGGCCGGCGGCATCTCCTTGCCGGTCAGGAAGCGGACGCCGCCGCGAGCCGCGGCGATGTTGTCCTCAAGATTGCTGCTGAGCTGAAGCTCACGGGTGCGAGCCATTTGTGCCGCGAGCGCGGGCGGCGCCGCTGGCGGAGGCGGCGTCAGACCGCCGTAGGCGCCGACCAGCGCGAGGCCGCGAAGCCCAGAGTCGCCGTACGCGCGAAGGTAGTCGCTCACCACAAGCGTGCCATAAGACCAGCCGACCAGAAGCGGCCGACGAATGCCGGTGGACTCGATGACTGCGCGAACGTCGCCCGCGTAGTTGCGATATTCCGCGTACTGCGCCTTGCCCCAGGGTTTGCCGGAATTACCGTGACCCCTAAGATCGAATGCGACCACGTAGAATTCGTCGGTCACTGGGGCGCGAAGCTGATTCTCCCAGCTCACATAGCTCTGCCCGATGCCGTGCACCAGGAGGATCGGTGGCTTTGACGGATCTCCGGCGGTGACCACGTTCAGCGGCACGCCGCCTGCGCCCTCGACGATCTGGAACCTCAGCGGTGCGCTCAACGCCGGTGCTGCTGCAACGAGCGGGCTCTTCGAGTCGCCCGCAGCGTCGACGATTGGACTGGCCCATACAAGCGCAGCGCAGACCAACCCGGTCAGGACACGGTCGCTGATGTTCACACCGGCGGCGAGCGTAGCGCACGCTCAGGATCGTCAAGGACATCGGGATGCAGCCTGCGGGTGAGTTCGAGGAACTCCGGCGGGCACTCCGCCCAGTTCATCGCCTTTGCGCCATAGCCACTGTCAATCGTGTGACCCTTCAAAGTGCCCATTTGCATCCACGGGCGCCAACTCGTCAGTGCCGTATAGCCATAGTTCGCCGCGACGGCCGCGTTGCTGCGCGCTAGATCTGCCGCGCGAGCCTGCCACGCCATCCACTCCCGATAGTAGATCGTCATGGGGCCCGAACGATCAGGATAGACGCGCCCGTACTCGTTGGTGCGGATGGCGACTCGGTCACCGACCGCGGTGGCCGGTTCGATGGAGCGCAGGAGGTGGACTGACGAGCGCGGCACGAACTGCGTAGCGCCGCTGCCGCCCTGCGGTGGATCGAACTCCTCCCACTCATCCAGCGTCACTGCGAATCGCGCCTTCACCGGGCCGAAGCGATACGTTGGAACCTTGACCCTGCGTCCCGTCCCTGGCATCTCGACCGTGTCGAGCAGATCGCCGGTCGACGGATGTACGTAGTGCGCAACCTCCAGGATGGTCGCCTCGAAAACGTCCTCGCGAATACGCTCAAAACGCTGCACCGCGCCCGCGACCACGCCGCACAGCGGCGTGATCTCGCCGTCGATGACCGTGGAGCGCTGCGAGCGCAGCCAGCCATGCACGATGCGCCCATCGGTGCGACCGCGCGTACGAACAAACGCCTCGAGCAGCGCAGGCCCCCGAAGACTCGCAGCGAGCGCGGTGGCCTGTGCTGTCGCGGACTCGCCTTGGGCAGCTGCACTCCCGAGCGCTGGCGCCGGGGCCAGCGCCGCAAGCCCGAGGCTTGCGGCGCCGCCGGTCAGCAGCGCTCGGCGCAGCATGCGCAGGCTCAGAACCGGAACGTCGCCGTCACCCCGAACTGTCGCTTGTTCGGCAGCACCGCTTCGCAGGAGGCGAGCTGGAAGAAGAACGGGTCGGTTGCGCTGTCACTCTGGTAACGGCAGGCCTCGAGCGTGTCATCGTCGAAGAGGTTGGTCACGAACGCCGTGACGTCCCACTTCTCCGCGCGCAGTCCGCCCCGCAGGTTGGTGCGGAACTGCCCCGGCACGTAGGCGAAGTTCGCGATGCTGTCGAAGCGCTTGCCGATGTAGGTCATGTCGGCGCGCACGAACCAATTACGTGCATCGGACAGTTTTTGGTCGTACTGCAAGTATGCGGCGCCGCTAAACTTTGGCACTAGCGGGTACTGGAAGCCCTTCGCATCCGTCAACCCGAGAAAGCGCAGCGGGATGGCCTCATTGAGCGCCTTGGTGATTTCGGTATCGGCATACGCAGCGCTGCCGCCCACGGTCCAGTTCTCTCCGAGCCGCAGCGCGCCGTCGATCTCGATACCTTTGGTGTTGCTGTCACCGGCCGCGAACGGCGACGCGTTGAAGTTCTCACCCGCGGGTGCCGGCAGGTTCGTGATGACACCGTCGCCGTTCAGATCGATCTGCAGTGTGCGTACGCCTTGGCGACCGACCCACTCGAGATAGTAGAGCGATGCGTTGAGGTACCAGCTGCCGTCGTCCTCGCGATGCTTGATGCCGATCTCGTAGTTCTCGATTTCGGCTTCCGGCGCCGCCGGTACGAGACCATTGGCGAGCGCCACCGTCTGCTGCGCCGGCGTGAGCTGGAAGAACGTGGCATAGCCCAGCGTCGGCTGGTTGCCTTTGGCGTAGTTCACGAACAGGTTGGTCTCATCGTTCAGCACGTAGCGGCCGAGGAAGCGCGGCAGAGTAGCCTTCGTCTCGACGCTGAACGGTAGCGTCGTGCCGACGCCACTGGTCTGCTCGTCATTTTGACGGCGGGCTTCAACGCTGAACGATAGCCGATCGGTCGCTTGGAAGCCGATGCTGCCGAATACCGAATCCGCCTTTGAGGCGCTGCGCAGCGGTCGCAGCGAGGCCGCGGCTGGCGTGGGTGCGCCCGCGGTACCGAACAGCGCACCGTTGATGAACGCACCGATCGTGTCGAACGTCGTCTCCAAGCGCGCCACGCCGATCATCCAGTTCAGGCGCTGCTCTGCCGGTGACGTCAGGCGAACTTCATACGTGTCCTGGGTCTGATCGTTCGTGAGATAAACTTGGTAACGATCTTCGGGTGCGAGCTCGAAGTCGCGCACCTGCTCGATGTTCTGCTCCTGCGTGCTCGCAATCGCCGTGAGCGTGTAGCCCCCGCCGAATGACCAGTCCGCCGAGATCGAGCCGAGCTCGTG
>JBILGD010000122.1:0-7375 GCA_044351225.1 Steroidobacteraceae bacterium | reverse complement strand
CTGCTTGAGCTGCCTCCGGAGGTGGCCGAGCTCGTCGACCGACGCGAGCTCGAGATGGGCCATGCGCGTGCGCTGCTGGGTTTACCGCAGCGACGACAGCAGATCGAAGTGGGTCAATTGGTTTCCAAAAAAGGCCTATCTGTTCGGGAAACAGAGGCATTGGTTCGCCGGTTGATCAATCCTCCCGGTCGACAGGACGGCAGCAGCACCCGAGAGGGGTCAGCGGGCGGCGCGGCCGGCACCCGCGATGCCAATGTCATCGACCTCGAGCAGCGGCTGTCGGAGACCCTCGGTGCCGAGGTTTCCATCGAAGCGGTCGGCCGTTCGGGTAAGGGGAGACTGGTGATCACCTACCACTCGCTCGATGAGTTAGACGGTATTTTGACGCACATCCATTGATGCTCGCGGGGGGCGCCCCTATAATCCGCGCGCCTTCGCAGCCGGACCGATGTTCGGTCTTCGAGCAAAGATAAAGCGAAGCCACTTGCCGGTCCGTACAGGTCGCGACGAGTGGCTTTTTTGTTGCCTACCAGACGGATTGGCTGATGACCGTTGCGAGCGATCCGCAAGTGCGCAAGCTCGCCGTCCGCATCCTGCTCTGGCAGGCGGTGGTGACAGTCCTCCTCGGCGCGGTGATCGCGACGATGGCAGGCCGGGCCAGCGGAGTCTCCGCGGTGACCGGCGGGCTGATCGGGCTGATCGCGAACCTGTACATGACGCTGGCGGCGTTGCGCCCGACGCGCAATGCCGGTCACGCCTTCGGTCGACTGATGGTCGGCCAGGTCGTGAAGGTGGCGCTGACGGTGGGCATGTTCCTCGCCGTCGCCCAGCGTGCAGATGTGGTGTGGCCCGCGGTGTTCGCGGGCTACGTCGCGATGTTGATGGTCTTTTGGGCAGTCCCGGCGCTCGCCGCGCCAAGATTGCCGCCGCGCTCCCGGGCGCGAGACTGATCATCGGCAACGCGGCTTGGGGATGTGAATCCAGTCGTCAGGTTGACAAAGAAACGATGGCCAGTGAGCACGGGGCGAGCGAAACGCCCACCGAATACATCGTCCACCACTTGACCCACCTCAAGGTCGGTGAGGGGTTCTGGACCGTGCACGTCGACACCTTGCTGATGTCGTCGTTGCTGGCCGCCGCCGTGGCTGCGTTCCTTTATGTGGGCGTGCGGCGAGGCAGTGCGGCGGGTGCCCCCTCGGGTTTGCGCAACTTCGTCGAAATGATCTACGAATTCATTGACGGACAGGTCGCCGACATCTACCACGGCAACCGCGCCTTCCTCGTAGCGCTCAGCCTCTCGCTCTTCACTTGGGTCGTGGCCATGAACTCCATGGACCTGCTGCCCATCGATCTGCCGGGTAGTGTCGCGGCAATGTTCGGCGCCGAATATTTCCGAGTGCTGCCGACAGCCGATCTCAACGGCACGATCGCCATGGCGCTCGTCGTACTCGGCCTGATCGTCATCTTCGCCGTTCGCGCCAAGGGCGTCGGTGGCTATCTGCACGAGTGGATCGCGGCGCCTTTCGGCAACAATCCGTTGCTGTGGATCCCGAACATCGCACTCAACATCGTCGAGCTGCTGGCCAAGCCCGTATCGCTCTCCATGCGTCTCTTCGGCAACATGTACGCCGGCGAGTTGCTGTTCATGCTGATTGCGCTGCTCGGCATGGCCTTCGCCTTTTCGATCGGCGGCTTCTCGCTGTTTCTGGGTCAGATCATCGCGGGCACGATGTGGGCGGTCTTCCACATCCTGATCGTGCTGCTGCAGGCCTACATCTTCATGGTTCTCCCGGTCGTCTACATCTCGATGGCCGAAGAGCATCACTGAGCCCCGTTTTTTTCGTCCACTACCCACGCGTTTGTTTGATTTGAGGAGTTTTTGACAATGGAAGCGATTGCAAACGTCCAGGCGTTCACCGCCCTCGGCATCGGCATCATCATCGGTCTCGGCGCGATCGGCGCCTGCATCGGCATCGGCATCATGGGCGCCAAGTTCCTGGAGTCCGCTGCGCGTCAGCCGGAACTCACCCCGATGCTGCAGGGCCGCATGTTCCTGCTGGCGGGTCTGATCGACGCGGCGTTCCTCATCGGCGTCGGCCTCGCGATGCTGTTCGCGTTCGCCAACCCGCTGCTCGCGAGCCTTGCCGGTTAATTCGACTTCCGGAGGGCTCCCGCGAGGGAGACACAGGTCATGACGATCAACGCCACTTTCATCGGCCAGATCATCGTCTTCCTGATCCTCTTGTGGTTCATCGGGAAGTTCGTCACGCCCGTGCTGGCGGAAGAACTGAACGCACGCAACCGCAAGATCGCCGACGGCCTCGCCGCCGCCGACAAAGGACAGAAGGACCTTGCCGAGGCCACGAACCGCGCCGATGCGATCATTCGCGAGGCCCGCGAACGTGCCAAGCAGATCGAGGATCAGGCAGCACGACGCTCCAACGAGGCGATCGAAGCCGCCAAGGTAGCGGCTCAGGGCGAAGGCGCCCGCATCGTCGCCACCGCGCGCGACGAGGCGGCTTCCGAGACGAACCGGGCGCGCGATGCGCTGCGCAAAGAATTCGGCTCGATGGTCGTCACGGGCGCGTCACGCCTGCTCGAGCGCGAGGTCGATGCGAAGACGCACGCCCAGCTGCTCGACAAGCTCGCCGACGAGATCGCCCGTGGCTGATGAGGCAACCATAGCCCGGCCGTACGCCCGCGCGGCGTTCGAGTACGCGCATGCCGCAGGACAGCTCGCCGCGTGGGGCGAGATCCTCGGCCGCGCGAGTCTCGTGCTCGCTGATGAGCGCGTGCAGCCGCTGATCGGCAATCCGCACATCACGCGTGCGGATCTGGTCGCGTTCGTGGTCGAGCTCGCTGGCGCGAGCGACAACGAGCACGCCACCAATCTCGTGCGTCTGCTCGCCGATAACGGTCGTCTCGCGCTGCTGCCGGATATCGCGGCGCAGTACGCGGCGCTGCGCGCAGAGGTCGAAAACACGGTCGATGTGACCGTGACTTCGGCGCTGCCGCTCACCGCGGAACAGTCCGAGAAGCTGCAGCAGGCGCTGACCCGCCGCCTGCGTCGCACCGTGCGCCTCTCGGCCACGGTCGATCCCGCGCTGATCGGCGGGGCAATCGTGCGCGCGGGAGATTTCGTGGTCGACGGCTCGCTGCGCGGGCGCGTCGAGCGGCTCGGTAACATCATGTCCGGCGCATAAGGCGCAGGGCAAACCAGGTTTTTCAGAGGACCCCACATGTCCATCAAGGCATCCGAGATCTCCGATCTCATCAAGCAGCGAATCGACAAGTTCCAGTCGGCCGCAGAAGCCCGCAACGTCGGCACAATCGTCTCGGTCACGGACGGCATCTGCCGCATCCACGGCCTTGCCGACGTGCGCTACGGCGAAATGATCGAATTTCCCGGCAACCTGTTCGGTCTTGCGCTCAACCTCGAGCAGGACTCGGTGGGTGCGGTGGTGCTCGGCGACTACAAGTCGCTGAGCGAAGGCGACACGGTCAAGACCACTGGACGCATTCTCGAAGTGCCGGTGGGCCCCGAGCTGCTCGGTCGCGTGGTCGATGCGCTCGGCACCCCGATCGACGGCAAGGGTCCGCTCAAGACCACCCGCACGGCGCCGATCGAACGCGTCGCCCCGGGCGTGATCTACCGCAAGTCGGTGAGCCAGCCGGTGCAGACGGGTTACAAGGCGATCGACTCGATGGTGCCGGTCGGTCGCGGTCAGCGCGAACTCATCATCGGTGACCGCCAGACCGGCAAGACGGCGCTCGCGATCGACACGATCATCAACCAGAAGTCCTCCGGCATCAAATGCATCTACGTCGCGATCGGTCAAAAGCAATCGACCATCGCCAACGTGGTCCGCAAGCTCGAAGAAAACGGCGCGATGGATCACACCATCATCGTCGCGGCTTCGGCCTCGACGCCTGCCGCCATGCAGTACCTGTCGGCCTACTCGGGCGTGACCATGGGCGAGTACTTCATGGACAACGGCGAAGACGCCCTCATCATCTACGACGATCTGTCCAAGCAGGCCGTCGCTTATCGGCAGATTTCTTTGTTGCTGCGTCGTCCGCCGGGCCGCGAGGCCTTCCCCGGCGACGTGTTCTATCTCCACTCGCGTCTGCTCGAGCGCAGTGCGCGCGTCAACGAAGAATACGTCGAGATGGTCACGAAGGGCGCCGTGAAGGGCAAGACCGGTTCTTTGACCGGACTGCCGATCATCGAAACGCAGGCCGGTGACGTGACGGCGTTCGTGCCGACCAACGTGATCTCGATCACCGACGGCCAGATCTTCCTCGAGACCGACCTCTTCAACGCCGGCACCCGTCCCGCGATGAACGCCGGTATCTCGGTGTCGCGCGTCGGTGGTGCCGCACAGACCGACATCATCAAGAAGTTGGGTGGCGGCATCCGTCTCGCGCTCGCGCAGTACCGCGAACTCGCGGCCTTTGCGCAGTTTGCTTCCGATCTCGACGACGCCACGCGCAAGCAGCTCGAGCGCGGCGTGCGCGTGACCGAGGTCATGAAGCAGAAGCAGTACGCGCCGATGTCGGTGGCCGAGATGGCGCTGTCGATCTACGCGGTCAACAACGGCTACATGGACAAGGTCGAGCGCAAGAAGGTGGTCGATTTCGAGGCGGCGCTGCAGTCGTTCGCGAACTCGCAGCACAAGGCTTCGCTCGATGCGATCGATGCCGAGCCCGTGCTCAAGAAGCACGAAGCGACGCTGAAGAAGATCTGCGACGACTTCGTCGCCACCGGCACGTACTGATCCAGAGCCACGAGCGACGCGCAACATGCCCGGTACCAAGGAAATACGCAGCAAGATCGCGAGTGTCAAAAGCACTCAGAAGATCACCAAGGCCATGGAAATGGTCGCGGCGAGCAAGATGCGCCGCGCCCAGGAGCGCATGCGTCTGGCGCGTCCCTATGCCGAGAAGATCCGCGTCGTCATTGGTCACCTGAATCAGGCCCATCCCGATTACAAGCATCCGTTCCTGGTCGAGCGCGAGACCAAATCGGTCGGCATCATCGTGATTTCCACCGACCGCGGCCTCTGCGGTGCGCTCAACACCAATGTGTTCAAGAGCACGCTGCTGCTCGCGCGCGAGTGGCAGGGCAAGGGCGCGAAGGTCAACTACTGTCTGCTCGGCACCAAGTCGGTCGGTTTCTTCCGCCGTCTCGGTCAACCGATTCTCGCCAGTGTGACCGGCCTCGGCGACCGCCCACACATCAAAGATCTGCTCGGTTCCGTCAAAGTAATGCTGGACGCGTACCGCGATGGCACGATCGATCGGCTGTTCATTGTCAACGCCGAGTTCGTCAACACCATGACGCAGAAACCGACGGTGACTCAACTGCTGCCGGTCCAGACGCTCGACGGTGACGATCTGCAGGAGCGCTGGGACTACATCTACGAGCCGAACGCGGCCGAGATCCTCGATGGCGTGCTGATGCGCTATATCGAGTCGCAGGTTTATCGCGGCGCCGTCGAGAGTGTGGCCTGCGAAATGTCGGCGCGCATGGTGGCCATGAAGGCCGCCTCGGACAACGCCGGCAAGCTCATCGGCGACCTGCAACTCATCTACAACAAGGCGCGTCAGGCGGCGATCACCAAGGAGCTGGCGGAAATCGTCGGCGGTGCTTCGGCGGTCTGAGCGCACGACGACTTTCGACATTCAACGATCAACGAATCAAGGCACAGGGTAACGACATGGCAACGGGCAAGATTACGCAGATCATCGGCGCGGTCATCGACGTGGAATTCCCGCGCGAATCGATCCCGAAGGTCTACGAGGCACTCAAGCTCACGGACGTCGATCTCACGCTCGAAGTGCAGCAGCAGCTCGGCGATGGCGTGGTGCGCACCATTGCGATGGGTGCCTCCGAAGGCCTCAAGCGCGGTCTCGCGGTCGAGTCGACCGGCGCGCCGATCTCGGTGCCGGTTGGCAAGGCGACGCTGGGGCGCATCATGGACGTGCTCGGCACGCCGCAGGACAACCGCGGCCCCGTCGACTCCGCCGAGAAGTGGTCGATTCACCGCCCCGCACCGTCGTATGACGAGCAGGCGGGTGGTCGCGATTTGCTGGTCACCGGCATCAAGGTCATCGACTTGCTCGTGCCGTTTGCCAAAGGCGGCAAGGTCGGTCTCTTCGGCGGCGCCGGTGTCGGCAAGACCGTGAACATGCTCGAGCTCATCAACAATATCGCCAAGCAATACAGCGGTCTCTCCGTATTCGCGGGCGTGGGTGAGCGCACTCGCGAAGGCAACGACTTCTATCACGAGATGGCCGAGTCGGGTGTCATCGATCTCGAGAACCTCGAGAATTCGAAGGTCGCGATGGTCTATGGCCAGATGAACGAACCGCCGGGCAACCGCCTGCGTGTCGCGCTGACCGGCCTCACCATGGCCGAGTATTTCCGTGACGAAGTCCGCGAAGACGGCGTGAAGGGCCGCGATGTGCTGTTCTTCGTCGACAACATCTACCGCTACACGCTCGCCGGTACCGAAGTGTCGGCGCTGCTCGGCCGCATGCCTTCGGCGGTGGGTTACCAGCCGACGCTCGCCGAAGAAATGGGCGTACTGCAAGAGCGCATCACCTCCACCAAGACCGGCTCGATCACCTCGATCCAGGCCGTATACGTGCCGGCGGACGACCTCACCGACCCCTCACCCGCGACCACCTTCGCGCACCTCGATGCGACCGTCGTGTTGTCGCGCCAGATCGCCGCGCTCGGCATCTATCCGGCGGTCGATCCGCTCGATTCGACGAGCCGCCAGCTCGATCCGCTCGTGGTCGGCGAGGAGCACTACAACGTCGCCCGCGGCGTGCAGGCCGTGCTGCAGCGCTACAAAGAATTGCAGGACATCATCGCCATCCTCGGCATGGACGAGTTGTCTGAAGAAGACAAGCTCACCGTGTTCCGCGCCCGCAAGATCCAGCGCTTCCTCTCGCAGCCCTTCAACGTCGCCAAAGTGTTCACCGGTCAGGACGGCAAGATCGTCCCGCTCAAGGACACGATCCGCGGCTTCAAGGGTATTCTTTCCGGCGAATTCGACAGCCTTCCCGAGCAGGCCTTCTACATGGTCGGTTCGATCGACGAGGCCGTCGAGAAGGCGAAGACGCTGCAGTAATCGCCACACGCACTGGGACACACCGATATGGCCGCCGACAGCACCATTCACTGCGACATCGTCAGCGCCGAGGGCGAGATCTTCTCGGGCCCGGCGAAGATGGTGTTCGTGCCTGCGGCCCAGGGCGATATCGGCATCGCGCCGCGCCACGCGCCGCTGCTTACCATGATCCGTTCGGGTGAAGTGCGGGTGCAGACCCCCGATGGTCAGGAGCAGTTTTTCTTTGTCGGTGG
>JBILGD010000040.1:0-21317 GCA_044351225.1 Steroidobacteraceae bacterium | reverse complement strand
TTGCAACAGCATCTTGACGCCCTATCCCGGCGTCACAATTCCCGCCGAGACACGGATCGCTGGCCGGCGTTTCGGCGGTATTTCGGGGGTCGACTTTGATCCGATAGAGCGGCGTGTCGTATATGTCAGCGATGAGCGTGTCGCTGCGAATTCGGCGGTTATCTTCCGGTCCTCAAAGATTTCTGCGTTGCGATCGGCATTCACGCCCATCCCCTCCTCGATTCAGCCGCTGAAGGGGCTTGGGAGCGACGATGGAATCGATTTGGAAGCGCTGCGTATCGGCCCGCGCAAAGACGAATGGTGGATCGCGAGTGAAGGCGGTGAGACGCCGTCCTCAAAGGCCTGGATCGGTCGTTTCGATCGCGGAATGCGCCTCGTATCGCGCATCGCTCTACCCGCGCCCTTCGACGCCGCACCCCATAACCGTTCCATCGAGTCGCTTGCGTTTGATGTACAGGGACGATTATGGGTGGCGCTGGAAAACGCCCTTCCCATGGACGGTCCGCAGGGCAATCGCGATCGAGGTGCTGAGCTGCGAATTTTCCAGCTGAATATCGCGGATAGGGTCTCATCGGTGACAGCGATTGCGGCTGACGAGGAGTCGCTGCTTTATCTGACCGAGCCGGCGGAACCAGGTGACCGCGGTGACTCGGATGTCGGCATCAGCGAAATGCTGCGTGTCGATGATTCATGGTGGGTAATCGAGCGTGCTGGCCTCGCAGGCGAGGATGGACGCTACCGTTTCAGGAGCCGGCTGTTTTGCGCCGAAAGAGATCCGACATCCGCGGGACGGCTGCGCAAAACTCTGCTGCTCGATTTGACGCAGTTTGCAGATCCACTGGAAGCGAACTTCGAGGCGATGACGATAATCCCGCGGCACCGAATGCCGCCTCTGCTCATGATCGTCAATGACAACAACTTCGCACCCGGTGTCACCACACGGGTGCTGTTGTGGGAAATCACCCGCCCCTGAGCCGAACGCGCCCCTGCGTCCGACCCCCGCTCTCAAAATCTGGCTTGCAGCGAGATCGTCCAGGTGCGCGGCGCACCGATGAAGTAACGATCCAACGTTCGCACGGCAGGGCCACTCAGGATGCCGAACTCCGGCTGCGTTGCCGTGGCGCTGGTGACCGAGCCGATGTAATCCTTGTCGAAGAGATTGTCGACGTTGAACTGCGCCGTGATGGAGTCGGCGAAAGCGACAGACGGCAGCGCATATTTCAGCGTAGCGCCGAATACCGAGTAGCTCGGGATGTTTTCAACGCCTACGACTGCAAAAGTATTTGGCGCAACGATATGCCCGCCGATACGCTCGCCGACATACCTACCGGTAAAGCCGAGACTCAGACCCGTCAGCAACTCGATATCGGCTTGACCATAGAAGCTGTGTTTCGGGATATCGCGTACGCCTTGACCCGCAATCACGCCGACGGCGGTAAGGTTGCGATAGTCGCTGGTGCCCGGCGCCGGATCATCGTGCTTGGCGTCCTGCCACGAATACGCGCCGTAGAGCTTCACACGGCCAAGATCGGCGATCGCCGTAAACTCAATGCCCCGCGTATCGAGACCGCGAATGTTGGCGGCTCGGGTAGCGACGTTGCCGCGCACGATCTCGTCCGGATCAACGACCGTCGGATCGCGTGGCACGATACCGATGTTGTTTTTGAGACGCAGCGAATACAGCTGCATTGACAACGCGTAGTTGTCGGCGGAATAGCGCACGCCGAGGTCGAAGTTTTCGGTCTCGATCGGATCAAGATCGCCCGGCGCAATTACCGCCGTGGAGCCAAGGAAAGCATCCTCGGGTATTCCAGCGAAATTTCGAGCAAGACCGCCGAACACCTCGACCGAGTCGTTGATCTGCCAGCTCGCCGCGATCTTCGGATTGAGCGAGGAGTTCTGCGAGAAGCTCACCACCGGCTTGTATTCGAGCGGCGAAGCGGCCTTGTAACTGACATCAAACCAGGTAACGCCAAGATCGACGCGCAGCACGTCGGGTATCACGCGAATCGAGTCCTGCGCGTACAGCATCGTCGTTTCGATGGTGGTCGAGCGCTCGTACTCGACATAGTTCAAGAGAGCGCGGTTGTAGTCGATGCTTTGCGATGAGTTGGTGATCGGATAGAAATTTCGTCGCTCGCTCGAATCGCCGCCCTCGAACCAGCCGCCGACGCGGAAGGTATGCCGTGACTCGTCGGTCCCGAACTGCAACTCGCTCGTGACCCCGTATCGATCACGGTCACGCGGCGTGACGCGCATGTCGGCAGGGCCGCCGACCACGTTGCTGTTGCGCGTGGTGATGACCGCCGGGCGAATCGCACCGCCGGTCGCACCGTAGCTGGTCACGGCACGAGGATCCGTGCCGGTCAGTCTGCGCTGACGATCTTGGTAGCGGAAGGACTCGCCGTCGAGCGTCTGGTAGTACGGGTTGAGCGTCACCGTTAGGCCGTCGTTCACTCGCCAAGTCGCATTCAAATACGCCATCACATCCTTTCGCGTACCCCCCAAGGCGCCACCGAAGTCGATGTCACGCCCCGGAATGCCGGTGATGGCATCGAGCGCACGGTCAGAGTCCGGATTAGCCAAGAACTCGCCGAGCGTCACGATGTTGAAATCATTGTCCGTTTGGTCGTTCCAGCTCACCCGCGCCTTCACGGATGAACCACCTTCGAACTCCTGAACGAGTTTGAATTCGACGTGATCACGCTCGGAAGAGCGGCTGTTGGGTCCTGCCCAAATATCGTTCTCCTGGTGCGAGGCAGACAACATCGCCGACAATCCTCCGGCGGTCCGACCGGTATCGGCACGCAGATAATACCGACGGAAGCTTTCCGAACCGGCGCCGAGCTCCGCAAGGACGCCCGCGCTTTCTGCCGGATCTGCCGTGACGAAGTTGACGAATCCGCCGAGTGCGAACCGCGACGGCGCGCCGATGTCACCCGCGCTCTGCGAGACGATGACATTGGCCACATTGCTCGACTCGATGAAACGCTGCGGCGGTGACCCGCCGTTGAACCGAGCGTCGCCAGTCGGGATGCCATCAAGCGTAAGACCGATCTGTTCTTTGTTAAGGCCACGCAGATAGAGCTCAAAAGAAAAGCTGCCGCCGCGCGCGTCACCCGTCGACACCTGCACGCCGGGCACCCGCGCAAGATTGAGCATCACATCGGATCCCAACGGTCTTTGCTGAATATCCGCGGCATCGAGCACGAAGGTCGCGCGGCCTTCGCCGGCCCCCAGCTTCTTGGCGAGAATCAGGACTTCCTCGAGTTCGGCCGAATCCTGGGACTGCGCAACCGTGGATACGCCAAGCAAAGAGGCGACGGTCGAGGCGATCAAGGGGGCGGCAGCGCGACGGGAAAGCTTCATGACGATGACTCCCGGGAGTGGTAATAAAAATGAAACGTTTAAGTTAACAATTCATGCGCTTTATACGGAGAAGTCCCGGGCGAATCAAGCGTGGGCGGGGAGCGCCGCCAACTCGGCGAGCAAAGCGTCGATCCGCGGCTTCGGCATGAAGGAGCCGCTCAAGCTGTTGGCTGCCAGAGTCAGGATTTCCTCGCGGGAAAGCTGCAAGGCCGTCGCAATCGCGAGGTAGTTGTCGAGTACATAGCCGCCGAAGTACGCGGGATCGTCGGAATTGACGGTCGCGCGCAGTCCGGCCTCGAGCATGCGACGTATCGGATGATGCTCGAGTCGATCGACCACGCACAGTCGCAGGTTCGACAGCGGACAAACCGTGAGCGTCATTCCCGATGCCCGCAGTCGCTCAACCAGGGTGGGATCGTCCAGAGCCCGATTTCCATGATCGATACGATCGACCTTGAGAAGATCAAGCGCCTGCCAGACATACTCGGCGGGCCCCTCCTCGCCCGCATGCGCCACGCAGCGCAGACCGAGGGCGCGCGCGGCTTCGAATACCCGACGAAACTTTTCGGGCGGGTGACCCAGCTCGGAGGAGTCAAGTCCAACGGCTGATAGCTTTGTCAAATGAGGCTGCGCCTCGGCGAGCGTCTCGAACGCACTGTCTTCGGACAAGTGACGTAAAAAACAAAGTATGAGCTCGAAAGAAATACCGAACTCTCGTCGCCCAGCTTCGAGCGCAGCATGAATGCCGCCGATCACCACCTCGAAGGGGATCCCGCGACTGGTGTGGCCCTGCGGATCAAAAAACACTTCGACGTGTCGTACACCGTCACTTTTCGCACGCAGCAAATAAGCCTGCGCCAGTTCGAAGAAATCACGCTCGGTCTGCAAGACCGACATGCCCTGGTAATAAATCGACAGAAAATCATCCAGTCGCGAAAATCGATATGCGGCGCGGATGCTCTCGACATCGCCAAAGGGCAATGCAATCGCGTTTCGTTTTGCAAATGCAAACATCATCTCGGGTTCGAGAGACCCTTCGAGATGCATATGCAGTTCGGCCTTGGGTATGGCGCGCAGCCAGTCGATGGAGAAGCTCATCTGACAAGGAGATCCTATACCCTCTTTACCGTCACCGAATCTGCCAATCGCTTGATATCCGGCACAGTACAACCCGTAGCAGGATGACCCACCACGAGCAGCAAGAACGGACGTTCCCGATCTCGAGGCCGCCCGAGTATATCGTTCAGAAACTTCATGGGACTTGGCGTATGCGTCAGTGTCGCGAGACCGGCCAAATGCAATGTCGCAATGAGGATGCCCGTTGCGATACCCACTGACTCATCGGGGTAATAACGCTTTTGTTTTTGTCCATCCGGACCGACACCCGATCGCTCGACGAAAATCGCGATCAGCCATGGCGCCGTTTCGAGGAAGGGTTTTTCGGCATCAGTGCCGATGGGCTGCAAGGCGTCCAGCCACTCTTCGGTAGCGCGATGGGCGTAGAACTCTCGCTCCTCAGCTTCTGCGGCCTCGCGTATACGACGCTTGACCGCGGGATCCGAGACGGCGACAAATCGCCACGGTTGCTGGTTTGCCCCCGACGGCGCCGAACAAGCGGCCCCAAGCGCCGCCCGAATGACCTCCCAAGCAACGGGCTTCGAGTTGAAGTCGCGGACGCTGCGCCGCTGCGAGAGTGTGGCGGCGAGTTGTTGCGCACGCTGCAGGCGCGTTGTGTCATCCAGCTCTTCCAGCTGATAAGGCAATCGCCCAGGCACTACAATGGGGCTCCGAATTCAGTCCGCTCAATAGACATCAGAGTTGAGGCTCCTCTGACGGTAAGGTCCAGGCGAGAATCATGCTGGGGAGGCCTGCGATGAGCATGCCGAGCGCAATAACGATGGGCCACCACGAGTCGCGGGCAAACGAAAAATCGCCCGCGATAGCGAATCCGAAAATGATTCCGATCACGAACGACAGCCATCGGTAGGCCATCAAATACGTCCGATCACGAATGGCGACAAGACGCTCATCGAGCAACTCGGTAGGGGCATCCCCGATCAGGCGAACTGAATAACGGAGCGCGAAATACACTGCGATCAGCAGCGCTCCGGAAATCGCGGAAATATAGCTTGCAAGTTTCACCGCGGCGATCGCGGAGGAGAGTATGAGCAGCATGATGAGCACGGCATAAATGCCGACCAGCGCTCTTCTTGCCGAGCGCCGATAAAGCGCAGGATGCTTGTTGGCCGACAGCGCAGTTTCGACTTCTTTTCGAGTAACACCCTCATTCCAGTAAATCTTGTTTCTGGGCTTTTCCGCCACGTCATGCTCCCTTCTTGAACGGCTTGATCGAAAAAACCTCGGGAATCTCTGCATCGAGGGCTTTGGCGATCTTGAAGGCGAGAATCAAACTCGGACTGTACTCTCCCCGCTCGAGATATCCGATCGTCTGATAATGCACGCCAACTCTCTCTGCGAGCTGCTGCCGCGTCAAGCCGCGCTCAAGACGAAGCTCCTCCACCCGGTTGAATACCGGGTCTTCTTTTTGCCGACTCACTCAGTTTGCTCGCCGGTATGACGCCGCAGGGCTGATCAGCATTACTTCAACGCCGCTTCCAGTCCAGGCGTGTGCTGTGGACCGACCGGAACCTGGGCGGAGGACTTTTTCACCGTATCCCCGATCGGCTCCGCGCGTCCACGCAGACAGCCCGAGAGGAAGTTCTCCGTCACCGCATTGAAGGCGATGTTGTTTTCGGGCCGGGCGAAACCGTGGCCCTCGTCCGGGAAGAGCACATAGGTCACCGGAATACCTTTCGACTGCATTGCCGCGACGATCTGATCCGACTCGGCCTGGTTGACGCGAGGATCATTGGCGCCCTGCCCAATCAGCAGCGGTCGAACGATGTTTCCCGCCTTGTAGAGCGGCGAGCGCTCCTTCAACAACGCGAGTCCTTCTGGCGTGTTCGGATTACCCATGCGCTGGTGGAATTGCTCGATGAGCGGCACCCAGTATGGCGGAATGGTCTTGAGCAGAGTCTCGAGGTTCGAGGGTCCCACGATATCGACACCGCAAGCAAAAACCGTCGGCGTAAACGTGAGTCCAGCGAGCGTGGCGTAGCCACCGTACGACCCGCCCATGATGGCGACTTTATCTTTGGGCGCAACACCGCGCTTGACCGCCCAATCGACGGCGTCAATCAGGTCGTCATGCATCTTGCGACCCCATTCGAGATCACCCGCTGAAATGAAGGCCTTGCCGAAGCCCGTCGAGCCGCGGAAGTTGACCGATAGCACCGCATAACCGCGATTGGCGAGCCATTGGTGATATGCGTTGTAGCCGTAGTCATCGCGCGCCCAAGGGCCGCCATGTACCAACAGGACCATCGGTACTGGCGCAGCGGGTACGCCATCACCGTCCGAGTCCACACCCGGTGGCAGCGTGAGATAAGACGGCAGCGTCAAGCCATCGCGTGAGGTTATCTCGACGGGATACATAGCCTGTAGCGGCGCGCCAACCAACTCGGGACGCGACACGTAGAGTTGCGTGAGTGATTTTTTTCTGCGGTCATAAAGGTGCACCGATGCGGGCGCCACCACGGGATCGACGGCCACGGTCCACAACCGATCATCTTCGGTGCGCGAGGTGACGCTGATGTCGCCCTTCAGCTGTTCGCGAAGCCATGCGAGGTCGGCACCGATTGTCGGATCGAGCGCTGTCCACTCGTCACGCAAATAAGTGACCGCATAGGCTTCGACGACACCCGTACGCGGGTTTGACATCGCACTGCTGATGTCGGCGCGCGCATTTTCGCCGATCACGCGCGTCTCGCCCGTTGAGGAATCCTGCGCAACAAGCGCTGCCGTGTTGCGGCCACGACTATCGATCCAATATAGCGTTTTGCCATCGGTCGTGAAACCCGCCGGACTGGTCGTCAAGGAATCATCGAGACCGGTTGAAGCCACAGGCTTCTCCGCCACTTTGCTGCCCGCGACGGTGAAGTAGTCCATACCGCCGGCTGCGTTCGGTCGCAGCGCAAGCCGCAGCGCATGGTTGGCGTCGGCCACGAATCCTGCATAGCCATCGCCGCGCATGAGTTCGGTGAGTTTTCCAGTCTTGAGATCGAGGCTATGGATGTCATGCCATTGTGGGTCCCTATTGTTGAGGCCCACCAAAATGCGATCTTTGATCAGTGGCGAGACGCTCACGATCTGTACGCGCGTCTTCTCGAAGGGCGTGAGCGTACGCTCCGTACCGCTTCGTACATCGACACCATACAGCAGGAAGTTTTCATCGCCTGCCTTGTCCTGGATGTACATCACCATCGAACTGTCGGGGGACCAGAAAACGAGGCGTATCGGTCTATCCTTGGATGCGGTCAGTGGACGAGCGGCTTCGAGCTGCTCGATGGGCGCCACCCAGATGTTCATCACGCCGTCGCGCGGTGCGAGCCAGGCGAGGCGCTTGCCATCCGGAGCGAGTGACGCACCCGATCGACTCGGATTACCGAAAAGTTTTGCGCGCTCGATCAGGGGTGGCGACGAGTTTTGCGCTGGAACGATTGCCGAGGTCATCGCGAGCGAGGTAGCGATCAGTGCGGTAACGACGTGGTTTTTCATGGCGAGCACTCCAAATTTCATCCATAGAGTATACATGCTACATTAGTATGAATACAATATTCTGGCCATGAAAAAACAATCATCACACAACACGGACTCCGGTGTCCTGAAAGGCCTTCTGGTTGGCGGCCTCATTGGTGGGCTCATAGTCGCGTTGGTCGCGTGGATAGCCCCGCTGCTCATCGACTCGGATCTCTCCGAAAACACCGTTGTCCTGAAGCTCGCGGACGCCAATGAAATCCTGACAGCTTGGGACTTTCTGGCGCTTCCAGTGTTGATCCTTGTCGTCCTCGGTACCCACGAGATCGGACATCTACTCGGCGGTCTATCACAAGGAATGCGATTCCTGCTTTTGATCGTCGGGCCGTTTGGCTGGCATGCGTCCGTTTCGGGACCGAGGTTCGAGTGGAACACGAATCTGGCGCTCGCGGGAGGCCTCGCCGCCACCGTACCCACTAAAGTGGGACCATCGCTACGTCGACAGCTACTCGTCTTGATCGCCGGCGGTCCTCTAGCCAGCCTGTTGCTGACCATTCTCGCCGTTGCAGTGATGTCGGTAGCCGATCCACGCATTGCTGCGTATTGCGTATTTGTCGCCGCGACCTCTTTTGGAATTTTCCTGGTGACGCTCATCCCCGTGCGCTCCGGTGGATTTATGAGCGACGGCATGCAGATCATCGACGTATTGCGGGGAGGCAGGGCGGTCATCGAAAGAAGCGCGCTCATGCAGGTGTTTGCGCAAAGCCTCGACGGTGTTCGTCCGCGTGATTGGGACGCCTCCGCGATCGAAGAGCTCGCGAAAATGGACTCCGAAGACCCTCTGCGGTCGACCGGCGGCTCGCTGTACTTGCTCTACCGGGCGATGGACAGTCGGAACGAAGCCGAAATCGCGCGATACCGAGCGGCGCTCGAAGATGGCGTCGAGGGATACCCTTCGGGTTTCAAGCAAGGAATCCATATCGAGCTCGCCATCTGCGCGTGGCTGGCCGGAGATCCGGACGCCGTTCGGCGCCACCTGGATGCAAGCAAAGGCGGGATCGTCGAAAAATCCCGCAGGCTTCTCGCCCAGGCGGCACTCGCCCAACTCGAGGGGCGTAACGAGGATTCCGAGCGCGATCGCCTGCTGGCAATCAAGGCGCTGACCAAAGCCTCTGATGCAGGGCAAAGAAAACTGACGGAAGATCAGCTGGCAATGCTACGCCCGCGATAGCTGCATCGCCATGCACGATCAACTCTTCGGAAACTTCCGACCAAGCAACTATCTAACGAGACTAGGGGCCAAGCAGACGTCCCAAGAACTGCAAATCCTCGAATGCATTGTTGTCGACCGGGCCATTGCGAACTACCGTCAGCCCTCGCGATGGGATGACGTATAATCTTTGATCAAAGGCTCCCGCCGCCATCACGATGTCATCCGGTATGCGCGGATCATCGATGATCGGTTTTATCTGCCTCGTAAACTGATTCTTGTTGTTCGTATCGATCGTGGCAGCAAGAGCCGGGGATACCGGTCGTTTGAGCCACCAATAAAACCCATATGCCGGATGCGCAGCGTTTCCCATGAATGCTTGATCGAAAAACGCCCTTTGCAGCAACGAGGGACCAGCCCAACTTCCCTCCATCGTTTTGCGGATGAATTCACCGAATTTGATCCAATCTCGGGCTGTAAGGTACGCACCCCCGGAGAGGTTTGGCTTACCGTCAGAGAAATTGGTGCCCCAGCGTAGTGAAGTGATATCGAGGGGCTGCAGCAGCTTTCTGTTCATGTAGTCGGCGACCGACTCGCCTGCCAGACGTCGCTCGAGCGCGAGTCCAAGGATGTTCGGATCTCCACTATAGATAAACACGCTGCCCGGATCATTGATCGCGCGCGCTGAGAGATAGCCGTTCCAGCCAGCCAGATTATTCAGCTCTTCTAGACCGCTCGTCATCGTCAACAAATGACGGAAAGTGATCTTCGATTTGAGGGCATCACCCTGCCACTCGGTGATCGCTCGCTGTGCGACGGGCTCGTCGAGTCCAATCAGACCCTCTGATGCAGCGAGTGCGCCGAGCATCCCGGTCAACCCTTTGGTTCCGCTCGCGAGCAGCTGGATCCGATCACTTGAACCGCCGTTGCCGTAAGACTCGTCGAGGACCGTCCCGTTATGCATCACAATCAACGTCTGGCCGCCGACAGCAAAGTTGTAGTCGCGTGCGGCCTGCAGAGCGGAGGCACTCGGTGGCGTGGAGGTCGCCGTCACTAGGCGACTTTTGAAGAAGGACCACGCGATCTCAGCAAACTCGATGTCTCGATTTTGTATCCCGCGATCACTATTCGTCGGAACAAGCACCAATCGACTTGCTGCTGTGTGTCCGGCTCCATCGAGGCGCCACCACTCGACCGGAGCGCTTCCGGGGTAGACAAACCGATTTGCAGCGCCGCCATCGTTGGCGTCAAGATTTACGCTCGTAGATGTCGGCGCAACTCCCGATAGCCCATTACTATTCAACCACCAGTCACGCGTTGCTTCGGCGCTGATCACCCGGCCGCGATTACATGCGCCGCCAAGATTGGCGACACATCCGCCTCTATACGGCATCAAGGTATCCGCTGTACCGTGAACCATCAGAATAGGGACACGGCGGGAAGGGGTGTTACTGCAAGCACCCGGTTTTGGATTTTGTGGAAGATTCCCGCTTGAGGTTGCGACGGCCGCGATGTTGCTGGCTCGAGTGATGGCGTACGCGAACGTCATCTGCGCGCCGTTGGAGCCGCCCGTCATGAAAATCTTGGTCGCGGGGAGTCCGTACTGACTGCGAAGTTTATCGATCAGCGCATCGAGAAACCCGATGTCATCGACATCACTGGCAACTTCGTTATCCGCGCGGCAATCTGACCAGGCCGCACTGCCATCACGCGCAGACAAGCCCCCGGGGTACACCACAACGAAGCCTTCCCGATCAGCAACCGTTCGAAACACTGACAACGGATGCGCTCCCGTGTTGGCGACATTGAGCCCCTCGCTGCCGCCCCCATGAAGAACGAGCACGACAGCGACGGGCGAACTGGCTCTGCCGGCTGGAACGTGCACACGGTATTCACGAGTGACTGCGCCCACCTGAATCGTGGCGTCACTCAGCCCTAACGGATAAGGCGTGTTGTTCGACGATGAAACCGTCACGGTGGTCGACGCAGTCACGCTACCCGCGGCGTTTCTTGCGGTCAGTACATAAGTCGTCGTAACAGTTGGGGAGATCGGCCGATTTGTTGCACCAGTGACATCGCCTATCGCATTGTCGATTGAAAGGCTGGTCGCGCCCGCGGTTGACCACGACAAGGTGGCGGTCTGCCCGCTGACGATACTGGACGGCGTCGCCGTAAAGGTCGAAATTGTGGGCAAGGAAGTAACGGGGGGCACACCACCAAAGCCCCCGCTGGCTCCGCCACCGCCCCCGCCACCACCACAGGCCACGAGGACCGATAGTAGGGGTGGCAGCAGCGCTACGAATCGCCACCGCATTGTAGACATCCTCAAGCTATCGGGAGATTTTTTTCTCCTCGGCGATATTGAATGATGTTTCCGCAAACAATTCCATTGTTCGCATGTCAAGAATGGCAAAGAATTGTTTACGGATGATCGAACCGTAAATCCGACCCGCCGAGCGCCCCAATATCGTGGAGATTCCGTGGGCGCACGCTACTCGGAAAAAACGCTGTTGCATGCAGATCCAGTTAGCGGCGAACCAACTCATCGAATAAGCGCACTCCGAAACCAACGGCTCCCTTGGGCTCGGTAGGCCTGCCACTCGCGTCCCACGCCGTACCGGCAATGTCGACGTGCACAAAAGGAACATCGGGCTTGGCCCATTCCATGATGAAGGCCGCGCCTACCGATGCGCCGGGCGCGGAGCCGCCATCGGAGATATTTTTGACATCAGCGATGTCACTCTTGATCGCCTTGATCGTGCCTGCGGTCACCGGCAATCGCCAGAGTCGCTCGCCAGCAGCCTCGCCCGCGGCGATGAAGCGCTCAGCCAGCGCATCGTCATGGGTAAACACGCCGGCGTGATCGGAACCGAGCGCGCGCACCACGGCACCCGTCAGCGTGGCGATCGTGACCGCCAGCCGCGGCTTGTAGGTTTCCTGGGCCCACCACAGCGCGTCTGCCAACACCAAGCGGCCCTCGGCGTCGGTGTTCAGTACCTCGATGGTCTTGCCACTTATCGAGGTGAGCACATCACCCGGACGAATCGCATTGCCATCGGGCATATTCTCCGCCAAAGCGAGTACGGCGACGGCGTTGACCGGAGCCTCGCGCTTGGCAAGAGTCAGCAGCGCTCCCGCCGCAGCCGCTGCGCCCGACATATCGGTGCGCATGCGCCACATACCGTCGGCGGGCTTGATCGAAATACCACCAGTATCGAATGTGATGCCCTTACCGACGAAAGCGAATGGCGCTTCGTCAGACTTGCCACCGCGATACTCAATGGCAACCAAACGCGGCGGACGCACGGACCCCTGGCCGGTGCCGTAAAGCGCCCCCATACCGAGACTTTGGATACGGCGCTCATCGAGTACCGTCACGGTAACTTTTGGTAAGCCTTTGAACTGCTGTCGAACCTGTTCGGCAAACCACTCCGGGGTTTTGATATTGGAGGGTGTAGAGATGAGATCACGTGCAAACCAAACGCCTGCTGCAACCGCCTCACCTTCGCGCTGGAAAATCATCTTGGACATTGCAGGTTGCGGCGCGAGCCACACCAAAGTCGAGGCGGTTGATGCCGCAGGTTTGGGTGCCGCCCACTTGCCGAAATGATATGCACCCAATCGAGCACCGAGCGCTGCCTCGGCCGCATCATTTACAACGTCAGTGCCGTCGGGCACCACCACCTTGGCTTCCATCGGCCATCCGGCCGTACCTTTGGCTGCCACCGCACCAAAGCCGCGTAAATCGACGGCAGTTCGGGGCGCCTCACCGACACCGACCAGCAACACTGCCGTGAAGGGTCCAACCCCGTAAAGCGCCAGCGACTGATTGACCTCGCCCTGAAACTTGGCGAGTCGGATCGCTTCGGCCACCGCCCCATTGGCCGCCTCGTCGATCTGCTGCGCCAAACCCGACAGCACCCCATCTTTGCCGACCGGCAGCACGACCGCGCCGGCGACCGGCCGCGTGGCCTCGGCAAACTCTATCGGCCGCAACGCGGCAAGAGCGGGCGATGCGAGCACAAGACTGAGCAGTAACGACGACAGTGAAACGATCGATCTCATGGCGAGAACTCCAAGGTGATTCAGGGCAGAGCGCCCATATTTAGCCCATATTTAACTGTCTTGGAGGCGGCCGACAACCGCCCTGCTCTAGGTCTTGGCGGGAACCGGGCTCCGGCGTCGACCAATGAACTTTTTATCGAGCATGCGCATCACCGAATAAATTACTGAACTGATCATCCGCCCTTGGATCGAATACCAATGAATAGATCAGCGCGTTCCTTACGGGCATGGTCGTAGTCGTGATTCATCCTGTTAACCCCACCACAGCCTCGATTGTCCCCACGCTGTTTTTTCGACCGCGGCGATTGGGCGAAAGGCCTAACCTTTATCTTGCCAAGTCTATCTAGCACTGCGTTACACTATAACACCTGTCGCGGAACACACCATGCTCCAAGCCGTCAATCTGCACAAACGTTATGGCGACGCCGTCGCGCTCGAGCAATTGAACCTGACCGTAGAGCCAGGTGAGATTTGTTGTTTGCTCGGCGCCAATGGCGCTGGCAAAACCACCACGATCAATCTGTTTCTCGATTTCGTGCCGCGTACCAGCGGGAAGGCGCTTATTTGCGGGCATGACGTTGTCGAGCATCCCCTTACAACAAAAACTTTGCTTGCGTACATCCCTGAGGTCGTCAATCTTTATCCGTCGCTGACGGGTATCGAGAACCTTCAGTATTTCGCGGATCTCGCAGGATTGCGGATCCCATCTGATGAATTGATCGCAGGAGCCGTACGCGTTGGCCTTGGTGCGGAGGTCATGCAACGCCGACTCACCTCCTACTCCAAGGGGATGCGGCAAAAACTCGGACTCGCTATCGCGTTAGCGCGTCGTGCAAAGGTATTTTTGCTGGACGAGCCTTTGTCCGGCTTGGATCCACAAGCTGCAAATGAATTTTCCTGTCTTCTGCGCGATGTTGCCCGCGACGGAGTTGCCGTGCTCATGACGACCCATGATCTCTTCCGTGCTCGCGAGGTTGCCTCGCACATCGGGATCATGGCGCGAGGTCGTTTGGTCGATCACTTGCGTGCCGACGCGGTTGACCCTTCTCGCCTCGAATCCATTTACCTCGAGCACATGAGAGCCTGGGCGTGATCACCACCATCGTTCGCCGCGACTTCACAGGCTGGTGGCGGGATGGCCGATTACGTTGGCTGGCAGGCGGCTGCGTATTGCTGCTGCTGTCAGTTGCCCTCCTCGGCTGGCAGACGACGATTTCCGTCGTCGACGCAAGAAGTGCTGCAATCGAACAGGAGACCGAGAACTTCCTCAATCAGGGAGCGAAAAATCCGCACGCCGCGGCTCATTTCGGTCAATACGCTTTTCGTCCCACTCTTTTGCCAGCCGCAATCGACCCCGGCGTCGATGCCTGGATGGGAAAGATGGTCTGGATGGAGGCTCATCGAAGAAATCTCGCAGAGTTCCGTCCGGCAGAGGACGGCGCCAGTCATGGGCAGGCTGCTACGCTGTCGGTGTCCTGGGTGCTCCAGTACGTCGTGCCGCTGCTATTGGTAATCATGGGGTTTGCTGCCGTCGCGGGTGAACGTGACCGCGGTACGTTGGCGCTGCTGGTTGCACAAGGGGTGCCGCTACGAACGCTTGCCCTTGGCAAGGGACTGGCGATGAGCGCAGCGATGCTCATCCTGCTGATTCCCGTCGTCGCGGTAATCATCGCGCTTTACGCGCTAACACCAACGGCGGTGGATACGCACGATACAAGCGCACGTCTTGCCTGGATGAGTCTGGGTTACTTGCTCTATATCATCGGGTTTGCGGGCATCGTGCTCTGCGTTTCTTTGCTCAGTCGCACCGCGCGTACCGCCTTGTTCGCGCTACTCATTTTTTGGGTAAGCGTTGTGGTTTTGATCCCGCGGCTGGCAACCGACACTGCTGCCGCTCGACATCCATTGCCTGCTGCATCCGAGTTTTGGGCTTCGATAAAACGTGGCGAAGGCGCAGATGTCGCCAGCGAGATTCCAGAAGAGCGTGCAGCCCGTCTGCGAGAGTCGGTCGCCGCGGAACTCCTCGCTCGCTATGGAGTCGCTCGCCTCGAGGACTTGCCGGTGAATTTTACCGCCGTCTATCTCCAGCGGCTCGAAGACGCCGATGCCCCTGCCTTCGATCACGCCTACGGAAAACTTTGGGCTGCGCAGGAAAACCAGCGTGCGTCACGCAGCCTGTTCGGAGTTTTGTCGCCAACTATCAGCCTGCGCGAGATCTCGATGGCACTCGCCGGCACTGATCCGTTCGCACTTTGGCACTTCGGTCAAGCGGCAGAACGCCATAGACGAACTCTGGTTGCGGAGCTAAACGGTATCCAGGCACGAGATGGCGCAGGTCGCGGCTTCTACGTCGCCCCGCCCGATACCTGGCAGCGCATGCCGCGCTTTGTCTATGAGCCGCCGCCGGTGACCGCGGTACTTGCCCGTCACGCGTTCGATTTCCTCTTGCTGATTCTTTGGGCAATGACTCCCATGTTCGCGGCAGCGTTGATCGCGAGACGAACGAGGATCACCCCTTGAAGACCAGCCTTTTCAAGGCAGAGCTTTCGATCGTGCGACGAGACCGGATTTTTGTCATCGGCAGTCTGTTCGCGTTTTTGCTGGCGCTGTATGCCACGTTTAGCGGCATGCAGTGGCAAGAGGTTCGGTGGGCTGCCCACGCGGAAGGTGTCACGCGAATTGCCGCCGCCACACAGCGAGAGACCACACAATTAAGAGCCATAGAAAGTGGCGAACTCCTCATTTCGGACGCTGCAGCGGCAGGACTTCCTCACGTTGTCCGCACGGAGTTTGTTCTACCGCCGACGGCTATCTCCGGACTCGCAGTAGGCGAAGCGGAGTTGCGCCCCACTTATGCCTCCATTAGTGCAACGACGCGGATGCACGAGATGTTTCGCTTTCAGGAGGTCGATAACCCGGTGCTTCTCGGATGGGGGCGTTTTGATTTGGCATTCGTCGTTATTTATCTGCTGCCGCTACTCATCGCAGGGTTCGGATGCGTGGCGCTCTCGGCGGATCATGAGTCCCGCGTGCTGCAGATCGTTCTTTCACAACCCGTCTCAGCAAGCCGCCTGGCCATGCTGCGAGTCATCCTTCGCGGTGGTCTGCTAGTACTGGCGACACTGCTTGGGCTCGCGGGTGGCTTGCTGCTGGGACAAGCGGATCTGACCGGCTCTTCAAACCATCTCGTATGGTTTATTACGATTATTTTTTTCTATTCCATTTTCTGGTGCGCGCTCGCACTCTGGATTACCTCTTTCGGTCGAAGCTCTGAAACCAACGCCGTGATAATGGTGATTATCTGGGCGGTTGTCGTACTTATTGCCCCTGCAATCAATACGTTCGTTGCCAGAAGCATCAGTCCGATGCCCTCGAGGCTGGAATACATCGTGGCGACTCGCGAAGCGGAGAACGACGCAAATCGCGGTGGTCGCGAGTTGCTACAAAACTATCTACTCGATCATCCCGAACTGGAAGCGACTCGTGGCGATGCAGTGTCACCGTTTATCAAGACGTTTTTTCTGGTGCAACGCCAAGTCGAACTCGTCATCGCGCCAATCGTCGCAAGATTTGAGGAGGCCGAGGACGCGCAGCAAAGGACACGCGAGGCGTTACGGCGGATTTCACCGAGAGATATTGCCAGCGAGTCGCTGTTATTGAGCACTGGTAACGGCGGGGTACGCTTTGCGGATTTTGAGCGTCAGGCTCGGGAGTTGCGCGCAAATTGGGCTCGTACGGTCGAATCTGCCGTGATTGCCGGACGTCGGTTGACGGCTGATGAGTTTATCCAGCTACCACGACCCCAGTTCCGCGAGGTGGCGAGAGCAGAGTTCTTTCGGCGACATGGATCCTCGGTTTTTATACTGCTGCTGTTTTCTATTATCGTGAGTATCGACGCTCTCCGGCGGCTTAAAAACTTCTCTCCCGCCCAAGCATGATTGCGCGGTCGTATGCCCGTATGGGATCGCTTGAGGAGTTAGCAATCCCTCGCCACGGTCGCGGACAACGGATTTTGATTGGATCCGTTTGCAAAATAATCGGTGCGATAACGCACATTGACGCCACCGGTCGCCCATTTCCGCGACCTTATTGGGCGTATCGTGCCTAATGACAACAAACCTCTCAGCGATCGATCGGCACAAGCCTCTCAACTCAATAACGAAGAACCTTACTGCTAATGCATGGATCGCCTGGAGACACCACTCGCATCTGATCTATTTTGACGCGAAGACCGCAGACATGGCGACCCTCGGCGCCGAAGAAACTCTTCTATTTCCGACCTCAGCAATTTTTTCTGTCTCCAGTAATTCTTCGACGGGCACATTAGCTGAGGCGGGCCTGATTGGTAATGAGGGATGTGTCGGGATTTGGTCGCTTTTTGATCGCCCATCACATCACGTTTCCATCAGTTTGCAGACAACCGGCTATGCACTCTCCGTATCGAAAGAGTTCCTGCAGCAATTATTTCTTGGCTCACCAGAGTTTCGTTCTGCAGTTCTGGGCTATTGCTCTTTTACAATAAAATATGCGACCCAGACCTGCTTCTGCTACCGGCATCATTCCATCGATCAACAAGTCGTGAAGATGATTTTGCTTACGATGAGACGTACCGGGCGAACAGATGTGAAGATTAGTCACCAGATGATTGCGACAATCCTCGGTGTCCGCCGCGAAGGGGTCTCGACAGCACTGAAGCGACTACAGAGCTTGAACCTGATTGACCAGAAGCGGTGCCGAATTCAGGTTCTACTGCCGAATTCCCTCGAGCGGGAGGCCTGTAGCTGTTATCCAATTATTTGCGAGTATCTCGGGTACACTTCCGTCGGCAGTACAGCGGCAAGGAGCGCATCGAATGACCTCTGAAATCGCGGATATCAGGACGGAGATTCGTCTCTTGCGTGAGGAGTTTACGCTGCTTCGCGATCGTCATTTGATCGTCAACAAAAGATATTCAGAAACACTAGAGTCGCTCAAGGTGTTGACCTATCAGTCCGCAGAAGCAGCGAGACGTGCCTCGAGAGCAGCGGAGCTCGCCGCACAATCCGCTGCGCTCTCAGCAGACGCGGCGCGGATCTCTGCTGAGGCGGAAATTATCAGCGCTGCAGAGAAGGCGGCCGAGGCTGCATCGACATCCGCACAAATCGCGATGGAGGCAGCAGCTGCGGCATCAGCGGCGTCCGCTGCAGCTTCCGAGGCAGCGGCGCGACAGGCGGAGGAAATAGCGATGCAGGCTGCCGCACAGGCAGCCGAAGCAACTCGACGAGCAACCCAGGCAGCAGCCGAGGCCGTGAGGATCGCGTCGGCGGCGGCTAAAGCGATCCAAATTGCTAAAGAAAAAAAGTCAAAGTAAAAACGCTGCCTTCATCGCAGCAACGCGCTGCGGGAAGGTGCGTCGGTCATCACGGAAAGGCGGATGTCAGGTCTTCCGGTAGGTATCGACGCTGTCGCACCGATCGCTGCGTAGGAGGTGGCTCCCGAGGCGGCGGCGTGTACCGAGATCTGGGGTTTGCTGCTAGAGCAAGTATAGATAAGCTGTAACGAATTCCGATTGCTCGACGAATGATACCGGGACCCAATGTGGATCCTTTGCCCGTGACACCCGACTCGTTTGAGCAAACGCTCGCGCCGTTATGGCTGCGTGCTCAATCGGGTGATGAGGACGCCTATCGCCAGGCGCTACAGTTGATGAGCGGTCGCGTGCGTGCCTACCTGCGCCGCCGCGCCATGGATCCGAAGAGCGACGTCGAGGATCTGGTGCAAGAGGTGTTGTTGGCGGTGCATCTGCAGCGTGGGACCCATATCGACGGCTTGCCGGTAAGTCATTGGGTGATCGGGATCGCACGCTACAAGTGGATAGATTATTGGCGACGACGCGGTCGACGAGTCGCAGTAGTCGACGATCCCGAAGCATTGGATCAACTGCCTGCCGCCGACGATGCCGGACCAGCAGAGGCGCGACGGGATCTCGGCGGTTTGCTTTTGCGATTACCCATGGCACAGCGTCGCGCCATAGAACTTTTGAAGCTGGAGGGTTTGACGGCACCCGAGGCCGCGCGTGCAGTTGGCGTTTCAGAGTCAGCCATCAAGGTGCAGGCTCATCGTGGACTGCAGCGCTTAGCGACCATGATGCGAGGTGAGCATGAAGACTGAGGATCTTATCGATATTTTGGCGCGACAGGCTGGCCCTGCACGTCGGTATCAGGTTGTACGGACACTTGCAGTCGCAGTCGGTGCTGGCGCACTAATCAGTCTTGCGCTGGTGTCGACCTTCAAAGCATTCATTCCCCGCGATTTCTGGTTCACTTTCGCGCCATGGCTCAAAGTATCGTACGGGATTGCACTCGCCGCAGCGGCATTATGGTGGACGAGCCGGTTGGCGCGGCCTGGGGTTTCGCAGACTTCAGCGCGAATCGCAGTGCTCGCAGCACTGGCAGCGATGCTGTCGCTCGCCGTCGGGGTCTGGGTTAACACCCCACCCGAAGCTCGCCTCGCCTCCGTGATGGGCACAGACCCACTCGGTTGTGTTCGCGATGTCGCACTGGCTGCCGTGCCGGTTGCGATCGCGCTCTTTCTAGGCTTGCAGCGCTTGGCACCCACCCGACTGCGTAGCGCAGGCACCGCCGCAGGCCTCGCTGCAGGGGCAATCGGCAGCACCGTCTACTCATTATCTTGTACCGAAACCGCGGTGCCCTTTGTGGCCGTCTGGTACACGGCCGGAGTGTTGTTGATTGCGGGTCTTGGCGCCTTGATCGGGCCTCGCGTTCTGAGGTGGTAGCAGCAAGATTTTTTACCCACCTGTAACGCTCTGCACACTCCGAACGAATGGATAGCGGCCTATCCATTCTCAAACGGAGTCTGTCCCATGCGTCTCAACTCATCCCGCCTTTCCGCCGTCGGCCGCGCCGCCCTCTTCATCGGTCTCTTTACTACGAGCGCAATCGCTCAGGCACTTGACGTCAAACTCTTCAGTGCCGAGTTACTGGCCAACGCCCAAAAGGCTGACAAACCGGTCGCCGTGCACTTCCACGCTGACTGGTGCCCCACCTGTCGCAAGCAGGCGACCGCACTCGAACGACTGAAGGCCGACAAGTCATTGGATACCGTCACGGTACTGATTGCCAACTACGACGCCGAGCGCGACCTTCGTCGATCGATGCAGATTCGAACTCAATCCACGCTCGTGGTTTTCAAGGGCACGAACGAGCGCGCGCGGCTTGCCGGCGAGAGCGATGAAACGAAGCTCGCGACGGCCCTACGCAGCGCACTCTGAGCCCCGCTACGACATATCGAACCACGCGACTGCCATGCCAATCAGCCTGACTCACGCCGGCCTGAGCCTAACCGCCGGAAGCTTGACGACCTTAAGCCCCTGCGTCTTCCCGTTGTTGCCTCTGGTTCTCGGGGGGGCATTACAAGGTCATCGGCTTTCACCGATAGCACTTGGATTAGGGATGGCGAGTTCCTTTGCGCTGATTGGCATGGCGCTTGGCGTCGTAGGCCCGGCGCTCGGTGTAGACGGCGATCATGTGCGAACGTTCGGTGCGTGGCTGCTGATCGCGCTCGCGCTGATCATGTTGGTCCCGGCGTGGAGTACACGCTTCAATCAGCTCATGACGCCGATTGCCGACAACGCCAACACGCTCGCCAGCCGGCTCGGCGGGGGTTCGCTACCGAGTGCATTCGCGCTTGGCGCTGTGCTCGGCTTGGTTTGGAGCCCGTGTTCCGGCCCACTTTTAGCGAGCGCACTCACCTTGGTTGCAAGCGAGGGCGGAGCCGCACGAGGGGGCCTGGTGCTCGGTTTATTCGGTATCGGTGCCGCTTTGCCGCTCGTGGCAGTCGCCTACGTTTCACGCGCCGGATTCGCACGAGCCCGCACGTGGGTTCAGAGTCGCATCGATGCGATCAAGTTCGGCTTCGCATCGATACTTGGTCTGATGGGTGTCGCCATCCTCTTCGGCTGGGACAAGGTACTGGAAGCGTACATCGTCGCCGGGCTACCAGCCGCATGGGTGGATCTCACCGTTTTATTTTGACTCAGCTGTCGACTATTATTTGATCGTCAATCTCCGCCAAAAAA
>JBILGD010000039.1:0-21325 GCA_044351225.1 Steroidobacteraceae bacterium | reverse complement strand
TCGGCCATCGGGTCGGTGAACGGTACGCCGATCTCGACCACATCAGCCCCTGCGGCGACGGCAAGCAAATGCTCACGAAATTTTTCGGCGAGCGGAAAGCCCGCCGTCATGAACGCGACAATGGCAGATTCGCCACGGGTCGCTGCCGCGCGGATCGCGGCGGACAGTCGTTCGTTCGGCTTGATCGAGACCGTCATCGTGCGTTCTCCGCGAGCAGCGTGCGTTGCAGGGTCGGCATGTCCTTGTCGCCGCGCCCCGACATGCAGATCACTACCCGCTTGCCGGCGTTCGCCGCCGCCCAGCGTTTTGCACCGTGCAATGCGTGCGCCGTCTCGAGTGCGGGCAGGATGCCCTCTAGACGCGAACACTCCTGTAACGCAGCGAGCGCCTCGTCATCTGTCGCCGATTCGTAACGCACGCGTCCTGCAGCGAGCAGCAAGGCATGTTCCGGTCCGACGCCCGGATAGTCGAGGCCCGCAGAAATGCTGTCGGTTTCGTGAATCTGTCCGTTTTCGTCCTGCAACAGCAACGAGTAGCAGCCCTGCAGTACGCCCGGCCAGCCATAAGACAGGCTCGCGGCATTCTGGCCGAGGCCCGTGCCACGACCGCCGGCTTCGACACCAATGATTTCGACACTGCGATCGGGAACGAAGGCATGGAACATGCCGATCGAATTCGAACCGCCACCGACACAGGCGAACACGGCATCGGGTAGCGCGCCGTTGCGCGCCAAAAACTGCGCGCGCGCCTCACGCCCGATCACCGCCTGCAGTTCGCGAACGAGATATGGATAAGGGTGCGGACCCACAGCGGAGCCAAGCAGATAAAACGTCCCCATCGGATCGGACACCCAGTCGCGCAGCGCCTCATCGATCGCCGCACGCAATGTTTGATCGCCCCCCGTGACCGGCACGACCTCTGCACCCAGCAAGCGCATGCGGCCGACGTTCGGCGCCTGACGCTCCATGTCGATCGCGCCCATGTAGACGACACAGGGCAGGCCCAGTCGTGCGCAGGCTGCGGCGCTTGCCACGCCATGCTGACCGGCGCCCGTTTCGGCGACGATACGCCGCGCGCCGAGTCGCTGCGCGAGCAAGGCCTGTCCCAAGGCATTGTTGATCTTGTGCGCACCGGTATGTGCGAGGTCTTCGCGCTTGAACCAGATGTCGGCGCCCCAGGCGGCCGACAGCTGCGGCGCATGCGACAAGGCCGTCGGTCGGCCAACCCAGTGGTTCAGCTGATCGGCCAATTCACGCTGAAAATCCTCGCGATGCAGATGCTCGCGCATACCGGCCTCGAGCCGCTCGAGCGCGGGGATCAAGGTCTCCGGGACATAACGGCCACCGTAGGGACCAAAGCGACCGCGCGCATCGGGAAAACGGCCGGCGAGTTCCGCCTCGAGCAGTGCGCGCTGCTCGATATCACTGAAACGAACATTGGCATTCATGCAGTCAACTCCCCGAAGGCCGCCCTCGCAGCCCTCACGAACTCGTGAATTCTTTGTACAGACTTGATCCCGGGCGCCGACTCGACGCCACTTGAAACATCGACGCCGAACGGCCGCACGCTGCGAATGGCAGCCGCGACATTGTCGGCGTTCAAGCCACCCGCGAGCAGCAACTCGGTGCGCGCCGCCAGCGCGCGGGCAAGCTCCCAGTCTGCCGTGAGGCCGCTGCCGCTGACCTTGCCCTCGAACAAAAGGCGGCTCGGTGGAGTCACTGGCAAAGTCTCGGACTCGCGATACACCGGCAACAAGCGGGCGCGCGCGGCGGCAGGCAGTGCCGCCGCATCGTCGTGATCGGTCTGCAGCAGATCCGGGCTGAACGACTCCAGCACTTCGAGGATTTCGGCGGCCGACGGATGATGCATCACCGCCACGCAAGGCAGTCGGCCGCGCGCGGCGGCGGCAAGACGTCTGGCCTCGATCGGCGCGATACGTCGCACCGAGGGCGCAAAGACAAAGCCGATGGCGTCGGCGCCGGCTGCGAGTGCCGCCTCAACGGCTTCGCCCGAAGTCAGTCCGCAGATTTTGATCCAGCCCTTTGCCGAGTTCATGAGTCAACGTGCCATCGCATCCGCTTGACCCCTTGCCCACCGCCTGCTGTGACCCCGTGCCTCGCGCCCGGCATCGAGCATGTGCTTGCCGAGTGCCTGCGGATCGCTGCCCGTCATGAGCGCACTGCCGACGAGCGCGAGGTCGTAGCCTGCTGCAGCCAACCGGGCCGCGTCGGCAGCGGAGGACAGACCGCTCTCCGCAACGCGCGGCAAGTGCTCGGGCAAGGCGTTCACCATCGACTCGAGTCGCTCGGGAACCACGTTCAGCGTGACCAGATCGCGGCAGTTGACGCCGAGCAAGACCGAGTCGCCGAGCGCCTGACGATACGGCTCGAGTACGGCAACGGCGGTATCGACTTCCTGCTCGTCAAAAGTTTCGAGCAGTATGAAAAGCTGTTGCTCCAACGCGGTCTCGATCATCTGCGCAAGCACTGCGGGCGACAGCATGCGCACGATCAGCAGTACACCGCCCGCGCCCGCCAGACGCGCTTCGAGCACTTGGTGTGGATCCACCAAAAAATCCTTGCGCATCGCCGGTACACCCTCTGCCGCAAGCGTTTTCGCTGCGCGTTCGAGATGTTGCAGCGAACCATCGAAGCGGGAAGGTTCGGTGAGCACCGAAACGGCGGCCGCACCCGCTCCGGCATAGGCGAGCACACGCGCCTCGAGATCATCGTGTGCCGCGGCACGCAGTTGGCCGAGCGCCGGAGAACGCAATTTGAGTTCGGCGATCAAATCAAAACCCCGCGACGAAAGTCGCAGTGGTGGCGGCGAGGGCAGATCGCGAATACGCGCGCGCAACTCTGCTGAGCTCTCGCGTGCCTGCGCCGCAGCCGCGCGCTCGGCACTGCTCGCGGCCATGGTGGCGAGAAAGTCCCCGCTCGTCATGCGCCGACGGTCCGAAGTTTGCCGAGGGTCTGTGCAGCGGCGCCCTCATCGATGGCGCGACGCGCGATGGCTACACCCGTCTCGACGGAATCCGCCACGCCGGCACACTCGAGCGCCAGCGCCGCACCCAGCAAGAGCGCATCGCGATGCGCACCCCGATCCTCGCCGCGCAACACCCGTGCGAGCGCAGCGGCATTGTGCGCCGCATCGCCGCCCTTGAGATCGAGGGCCGTGCAGCGCGCGAAACCGAATTCCGCCGGATCGCGTATGGTGCGAGTGATCTGACCGTCATGTACGTCGAACACCGTGAATGGCCCGATCGGCGTCGGTTCATCCCAACCTGCTGCCCCATGCACGACCATGCCCCGACGCAATCCGGGCAAACCCGACAGGGCGCCCGCCATGAGTTCCGCAGTCTTTTCATTGAACGCACCGACCAGTGCAAAAGGCGGCGCCGCAGGATTGGTGAGTGGCCCGAGAATATTGAAGATGGTGCGCACGCCGAGCGCCTGGCGCACCGGGCCGATGGCCTTCATGGCCGGGTGGTAATGGGGAGCGAAGAGAAACGTGAAGCCGGTGTGCAGCAGACACTCGCCTGCGCGAGTTTCATCGAGTGGCAGCGCGAGACCCAGTTGCTCGAGGACATCGGCACTGCCCGATCGGCTCGAAATCGAGCGGTTGCCGTGCTTGATCACCGGCAAACCGCAAGCCGCCACCAGTAGTGAAGTACCGGTCGAAATATTCACGCTGCCCGAACCGTCGCCGCCGGTGCCGACGATATCGATGGCACGTTGCCGCAAGGACTCTTCGATGACAGGACGCCTCGCGAGCTCGCGCATGCCACGCGCAAAACCACGCAGTTCCGTGGCCGTCACGCCCTTGGCGCGCAAGGATGCGAGCAGCGCACCGCCCAGTGCAGCGGGCGTGTCGGGCTCCGTGAGCGCCTGCAACACTTCGATGGCCTGGGTTTCGATGAGATCGTGTCCCTCCAGCAGTTGCTCAAGCAAGCCGCGCAGCTTCGTCAACTCGCTCATCGTCGACCTCCGCGCTGTTTGAGGAAATTCGCCATCAGTTGCGGACCTTCCGGCGTCAGTACGCTCTCGGGATGGAACTGCACGCCCTCGACCAGCAGATCACAATGACGCAGGCCCATGATCTCGCCCTGCGACGTACGCGCTGTCACCCGCAATTCCGCCGGCAAGGACTCGGGTGCGGCAATCAAAGAATGATAGCGACCGACGATGCAGGGATTCGGCATGCCCTCGAAGAGGCCGGCACCGTCGTGATCGATCTGCGAGGTCTTGCCGTGCATCTGGCGCTGCGCGCGCACCACCTTGCCGCCGAAAGCCTCGGTGATCGACTGATGACCCAGACAGACACCGAACACCGGCACCTTGCCGGCAAAGGCACGGATGGCGTCGATCGAGATTCCAGCCTCGTGCGGGGCACCCGGGCCCGGCGAGATGCACACATGGGTCGGCTGCAGCGCCAGAGCTTCCTCGACGGTGATCGTGTCATTACGACGCACCTCGACTTCGGCACCCAGCACCATGAACGCCTGCACGAGGTTGTAGGTGAATGAATCGTAGTTGTCGATCAACAGCAGCCGCAATCCTGCACTCGAGTCGGTCGAGGCCGCGCGCACTGCGGTGCTCATGACACCTCTCCCGCCATCTGCAGGGCACGGGCCGCCGAGGCGCTTTTGGCGAGCACCTCTTCGTATTCGCTCTGCGGATTACTGTCGGCCACGATGCCCGCGCCGGCTTGATAGGAATATTCGTCACCGCGAAACACGAGCGTACGGATAGTGATTGCCTGATCCATGTCGCCCTGCGCGCCGAAATAACCGACCGTGCCACCGTAGAGGCCGCGCCTCACTGGCTCGAGCTCGTCGATGATCTCCATGGCACGCACTTTTGGCGCACCGACCAACGTGCCCGCAGGAAAGGCGGCAGCAAATAGATCGAAGGCGTCGCGCCCCGGCGCGAGCTCACCGCGTACGCCGCTCACGATATGCATCACGTGACTGTAGCGCTCGATGGAACGAAACGGTGACACGTGCACCGTGCCTGCGCGAGCGACGCGACCGAGATCGTTGCGGGCGAGATCGACCAGCATGACATGCTCGGCGTTTTCTTTGACATCGGCGAGCAGCTCCTGCTCGCGTTGCTGATCGATGACATCATCGGCTGACCGCGGTCGCGTGCCTGCGATCGGCCGCAACTGCGCCTGACCCGCCGACAATTTGACCAGCGCCTCGGGCGACGAGCCCACCACGGTGAGATCACCGAGCGCGAGGTAATACATGTAGGGCGATGGATTGATCAGTCGCAGCGCCCGATAGGCATCGAAAGGATCAACCGAGTGGCGTCCGGCAAAGCGCACCGAAAGCACCAGCTGATACACATCGCCTGCCGCGATGTGCTCTTTCGTGCGCGCAACGCCGTCAAGGAATTGCGCCTGCGACATCGACGGGACTGCGGGCGAGAAGCCGCCGCTCGGGCGCGCCGGCGGCACCGGACCACGCAGCGCAGCGATCACCTCGCGACGCAGCGACTGACGCTCGGCTTCGCTGCCGGCGTGCAGCAAGGCGATACCGCGCGTCAGATGATCGAACACCAGCAGCGATGCCGGCGCGACATAGTGCATGTCGGGCACCGGCGCCGGATCGGCCACACGGCGCGGCAATCGCTCGAACCAGCGCACCACGTCGTACGAGGAGTAGCCGACAAGACCACCGGCGAGCGGAAATCCTTGGGCGGCGCCCGGTGCCGCGGGTCGCGGTGCCCGCGATAACGCGCCGCGCAGCAGATCGAGCAAACCCGCCTGATCAGCCGGCAAAGGCAAACGCTCGTTGCCCAACCACACGCCGTCGCCCTCAAGGCGCAGCCGAAAGCCGGTATCGCCGAAACCGATGAACGAGTAGCGCCCAAGACGCTCACCGCCCTCGATGCTCTCGAGCAGGAACGTGGGTCCGAAGCGTTGCAGCTTCAGGAAGGCGGAGACCGGCGTATCGAGATCACCGGAAATGTCGAATGGTGGCTTCATAAACGAAAAGACCCATCCCGGATTGTGTCCGGAGATGGGTCGGGTGGCTGAATCCTTGGTTGGTTTGGTTCGAACAGCGGCGCCCGCGCCCACTCCGTCAGGAGGGGCGCCACCACCCACCGCGGCGAATCATGCCGTGTCGGTTGTCTGGTTTGCGCTGCGTGGACATCGTTTGCAGTATCCCCGCAGATCCGCGCGGGCGTCAAGAAACCCTCAGCGCAACGCCACCAGCACGAGGCCGTTGATCGCCAGCCCGATCACCAGCAGGCCGATGGTAATCATGGCGAAGCGCGGCGGTACATGCTTGGCCACCCAGGCACCAAGGGGCGCCGCCAGCACACCGCCGCCGAGCAGCGCCACCACGAGATCGTAGCGGCGCCAGTCGAACGTGAACAGAAAAGTGATCGAGATGGTCAGCGTGACGAAGAACTCGGCGGCATTGGCGGTACCGATGGCGTAGCGCGGCGGCACGCCGCGCGCGATCAGGGTCGGGGTGGTGACCGTACCCCAGCCGCCGCCGCCGATGGCGTCGAGAAAACCGGCGACGCCACCGAGGGCATGACTCGGTGCCCGCGCCAATCGCGGTTCACTCGCTTGTGAGGCACGACGCAGCAGCAATATCCCGGCGCCGAGCAGATACAACCACACGAAGGGCTTGAGCAGATCGCCGTCCAGATTGCCGAGCAACCACGCGCCCACCGCCCCGCCCACCATGCCGGGCAGTACCAGCTTGAAAAATATCTGCCGGTCGAGATTCTTGAACCACGCATGCGACAGCCCGGATGCACCCGTGGTCACGACCTCGGCGGCATGCACCGTAGCGCTGACAAAGGCCGGTGGATGACCCATCGTGGTCAGGAAGGCGCTCGCCGAAATGCCGTAGGCCATACCGAGCGCCCCATCGATGAGTTGCGCGGCGAAACCGACGAATACCAGCGGCCAGAATTCCGGAGACAAGCCTTCCATGGGGTCATGGTACCCGATGCCTCCCACGGACACCGGCGGTGGCGCTCATGCCGGTTTGGCAGGGGTCGAAAACTTTCGTGCCCGGCAACATCCACGGCGGCTTCTATAATGCTTCGAATGAAACTCGGTCGACTGCTGTTCCTGCTGCTCATGGTTACCACGCTCAACGCCTGCGCCCGCGACACCACACCACAGATCGAAGGTCTGCGGGTCGGTCCGTGGCGAGCGGTGCTGCAAGTCCCGGGCGGCGAGTTGCCTTTCGGCTTCACCGTCGCCGAGCGCAACGGCAAGCCCGTAGTCACCCTGATCAACGGCGCGAGTCGCGTCGAGGTCGACGAAATCACCGTCAAGGACGGTGAGGCCACGCTGCTGATGCCGGGCTTCGAGAACCGCATCGTCGCGCGCATAGAAGGTGGCACCCTGCGTGGCACGCTCACCATGGTCAAGGCGAATGGCGTTTTGCAGCAGATTCCGTTCGCTGCCACGCATGGCGAGACCACTCGCTTCACCGTCGCAGCGGGCACGCCACCGGTCGTCACGCCCCCGTCCGCTGCCGCGGAGTCGCTGACCGGACGCTGGGCCATCACCTTCGAAGACGGCGGCAAGCAGACCCCGGCCGTCGGCGAGTTCGTGCAAGTGGGTCCCGCCGTCACCGGCACCATCCTCACGCCCACCGGCGATCATCGTTTTCTCGATGGCGATTACCGCGACGGTGAACTGCGACTCTCCAAGTTCGACGGCGGACACGTGTTCCTGTATCGCGGTACACGACAGGCAGACGGGACCCTCAGCGGTCGCTTCTGGTCGGGCACCGCTTTCGAAGACAGTTTCGTCGCGCGACGCGATGAAGAGGCCTCGATCGGCGATGCCGAGAATGCCACCCAACTTGCCGGCACGGCGGATCGACTGGATTTTCGGTTTCCGGATCTCGCGGGGCACGAGATATCGATCACCGATCCGTTCTTCCATGGCAAGGTGATCGTGGTAGCGCTCGCCGGCAGCTGGTGCCCGAATTGCCATGACGAGGCCGCTTTCCTCGCCGAATTCCATCGCCGCAACCGCACGCGTGGCTTCGAAGTAATTTCTTTGATGTTCGAGCAGTTCGGCGACTTCAAGCGCGCCGCTGATGCCACCGAACGCTTCCGCCGTCGCTACGGCATCGACTACACGACCTTGATCGCCGGCACTTCCGACAAGGATGACGCCGCAGCGAAACTCCCGCAGCTGAACGGCGTGTTTGCTTTTCCGACCACCATCTTCGTCGATCGCCAAGGCAAGGTTCGCCGGATCCACACCGGATTCTCCGGACCTGCAACCGGCAGTCATTACGAAAAACTGATCGCGGACTTCGAGAAAACCGTCGAGGCACTGCTCGCCGAACCGCCACCGCCGCCGCTACCGCTACCTGCTGCGTAAGTCGAATACCGAGGTTGCCGTCATGCCGTCTTTCGATGCCGTCTCCGAAATCAACCTGCATGAGCTGACCAACGCGGTCGATCAGGCCAATCGGGAGCTGTCGCAGCGCTTCGATTTCAAGGACACGGGCTGCAAGTTCGAGCTCAAGGAAAAGGAAGTGACGGTACATATGCGTGCCGAGGTCGAGTTCCAGCTCAAGCAAATGATCGAAATCCTCAAGACCAAGCTCGCCAAGCGCGGCATCGACATCGGTTGCATCGATCTGAAAGACGCGCAGAAAAATCTCGCCGAAGCTCGTCAGGACGTTCTCTTGCGGCACGGCATCGATCAGGACTGCGGCAAGAAGATCGTCAAGCTGATCAAGGACTCAAAACTCAAGGTGCAGGCCGGCATCCACGGCGACAAGGTGCGGATCACCGGAAAACAGCGCGACGACTTGCAGGCAGCGATCGCCCTGCTGCGCACCGAGAAGTTCGATCGCCCGTTGTCGTTCGAGAATTTTCGCGACTAAGCCCGCCACCAGGCCCGCGGACGAGCATGCACCGTCCTACGCCGCCGGATTGTCCGCGTTATCGCGCTGTCGCGACCAGTAGAAATAGAACGGTACGCCGAGCAGGATCACGCCCACGCCGAGCAGCGCCTGCTTGGGCGTGGCGTACAGCGCGCTCGCCAGCAACGCCGCCGATACCAGCACGAAAATGATCGGCGTGAACGGATATCCCCAGGTGCGGAAAGGCCGCGGCAAATCCGGCTCACGTTGGCGGAAGACGATCACCGCCGCCGCACTCAAGGCGTAAAAGAGGCAGGACGCGAACACTACCGAATCGGTGAGCGTGTCGTAGGTACCCGAGATCGCAAGCACGCTTGCCCAACCGCATTGCGCCAGCACGGCGTTCACCGGTACGCGAGTGCGCGGCGACACCTTGGCCAGCGACTTGAAGAACATGCCGTCGGCCGCCATCGCATAGGGCACTCGCGAGTTGGCGAGTATCGAGGAGTGCAGCGACCCCAGCGACGAGAGCATCAGTGCTGCAGCCATGAAAGTCACCGCGAAGGGCCCCGCGAAGCTCGCGAGAACCTCGGTCGCCACCGAAGAAGTCGCCGATACGCTCGCCACGGCCTGCGGCGAGAGCACGTAGAAGTAGGCAGCGTTGACGCCCACGTAGAGCACAATCACCAGCAAGGTACCCCAGATGAACATGCGCGGCAGATTGCGCTGCGGATCTTTGACCTCGCCGCAAAGCGGTGCAACGTTGTTCCAACCGTCATAGGCCCACAACGCGCCGAGCATCGCGGCGCCAATGCCGGCGATGCCACCCATCGCGCTCGCTTCGACGCCTTCGCACGTGCCACCCGCCGCCGAAGCGGAGAAGTTCGCGGCATCGCCGCTGCCGTAGGCAAAGGCACCGATGCCGACCGCCAGCACCGTGAGCACCTTGAGCACGGTGAGCAACGTGGCAGCACCGCCCGTGGCGGTGACCGAAAGACAATTGAACAGCGTGACCAGCCACAACGCACCGAGCGCAAAGACGGTCAGGCCGCGCACTTCGATGCCACCAGCAATCGGTACGGTGAGCCATGTGGCATCGAGCGCACCACCGAGTGCGGTGTTCAAAAAAATCGCGAAGCCGACGGCCAATGCGGCCTGCGAGCCGGTCTTCATGATGGCGAATACGGTCCAGCCGTACAGGAAGCTCGTCACCCTGCCGTAAGCGCGGCGCAAAAAAACGTAATCGCCGCCCGCGGCCGGCATCATCGAAGCGAGTTCCGCGTAGCAGAATGCGCCAAGTAGCGAGAGCAAACCCGCAGCCAGCCATACGGCCATTACGATCAGCGGATCATCGACGTTGCAGGTCATCACGCGCGTCTTGAGGAAGACGCCCGTACCGATGACGTTGGCGACGTTGATGGCGATGCCGGCCGTCAGACCAAGACCGCGATTGAGTTGAGTCATCGAGGTACGGCCTCGAGCAACTTGCAGAGCGCAGGCACAGCCTCGATGGCGCCCGGGCCCATGCGGGCAAGGCGCGGATCGGCAAACGTAAGCACCTGACGGTTGGCCACCGCAGCGATCTGTGGAAAACGCGCCCATCGTTCACGCCAGTCGCGTGCCGTGATGGGCGTCGTGGCCAGCAGAATCACCTCGGGGTTGCGTTTCTTGATGTCCTCGAACTCGACAATCGGCACAGGGAAATCGATGTCATCGTAGATGTTGCGACCACCGCACTGACGGATGGCATCGGCGATGACATTGCGACTGCCGACGGTATAAAGCGGTACATCCCAGATCATGTAGAAGACCGCAAGCGGCTCGGCGCCGGCTCGCGGGGAACGATCAGGCAGTTGTGAAATTTTTGCGTCCATCGCTGCCGCTGCCGCCTCGGCGATCTTGCCGGTGCCCGCGAGCGCGCCGAGACGGCGTACCGAGCGCGGAATGTCCTCGAGACTGCGGACACTCACGTAGTACACGTTGAGCTTCAGCTTGTTCACCAGACTGTCGATGATCAGCTCGTTGGTGAGATCCTTCCACACCACCACCACGTCGGGCTTCAAGGCGATCAGTCGATCAAACACGATGGCGTTGGCATCGCCGATCCGCGGGATTTTTTTGGCGGCCTCCGGTGCATCCGAGGCCGTCACGGTTGCAAGGACACGCTCGCCCGCACCGGCGGCAAACAGCATCTCGGTGGCACCCGGCGCAAGACTGACGATGCGTTGTGCGGGCGCCGCAAGCCGCAGCGTTGCGCCGGTATCATCCTTGACCTGCAACACGGCAGCGCCGGATCGCTGTGGCGTGGCAGCGAGTGCTGCCAATAACGAGCAAAGAATGAACCTGCGCACAGCGCGCCAGCCAACCCGACGGGTGGTTGATCCGTTGGCGATTTGATCGCTCATCGCGACCGACCGGCCTGGCGATCCTGCGGGGCAGCGGACGAGCACGCAGCGCAGCCGCTCGGCTGCTCGAGGCGGCGTCGCACCGGCGCCAATACAGCACGCAGAATAGGTAGCGCGCGCTCGAGCGCACCGAGCATGGCAAGCCGCGCGCCGCGTCCCGATAGCGACCAGAGCACATACAGCGCGGCGGCAGACACCAGCACGATGACGGTCAGACGCTGCATGGTCAGCCACCCCCAAGGGCGAGCGCGAGACGATAGGTCACGAAGGCCGCAAGATAGGCGAGCGCAAACAGATACCCGGTCATGATCAAAGGATAGCGCCAACCGTTGGTTTCGCGTTTGACGACGGCGATCGTGGCCAGGCACTGCGGCGCGAATACGTACCACGCCAGCAGGGCGAGCCCGGTGGCCAGGCTCCACTCGGCGGCGATCACCGTGGAGAGCGAGCTCGTCACCGCTTCTTCATCGCCCGACAGTGCATAGACGGTACCGAGCGCAGCCACCGCGACCTCCCGCGCTGCGAGTCCCGGAATGAGGGCGATCGCGATCTGCCAATTGAAGCCGATCGGCGCGAGCACCCAGGCGAGCGCGTAACCGAGCTGACCTGCGAAACTGTACTCGATGGGCGCACCCGTGGCTCCCGCCGGCGGTGCGGGATAGGTCGACAGGAACCACAGCAGCACCATCAGCGCGAGAATGATGCCGCCCGCCCGCGCCAGAAAGAGGCGGATCCGTTCCCACAACCCGAGCGCGAGATTCTGCAGATTTGGCCACTGATAATCCGGCAACTCGAGCATCAGCTGGTGAGCCTCGTGGCTACGCCGCAGGCGCTTGAACACCCAAGCCACAAGCAGCGCACCGACAACTCCAGAGAAATACAGTGCGAACAACACGATGCCCTGCAAATTGAACCAACCGATATCGCGATCCGGAATGAAGGCGGCGATTAACAGGGCATAGACCGGCAACCGCGCCGAGCAGGTCATGAGCGGCGCAACCATGATGGTTGCGAGACGATCGCGCAGATTGGGGATGGTGCGGGTCGCCATGATGCCCGGAATCGCACAGGCAAAAGACGACAGCAGGGGAATGAACGCCCGGCCCGAGAGGCCTGCCGAGGACATGACGCGATCGAGCAGGTACGCCGCGCGCGGCAGGTAGCCGCTGTCCTCGAGCGCCAAAATAAAGGCGAACAGGATGATGATCTGCGGCAAGAAAATCACCACGCTGCCGACGCCGGAAATGATGCCGTCGGCCAGCAGACTGCGCAGGGGTCCATCGGCCATCGCGCCGTTGACGAACTCCGCGAGGGTCGCCACGCCGGCATCGATCAGATCCATCGGCCAGGCAGCCCAACTGAACACCGCCTGAAAGACAAAGAAAAGCAGTACCCCGAGCGCCAGCATGCCGTAGACAGGGTGCAGCAGGACGCCATCGATGCGTTCCACTGTGGCACTGCGCAGCGGCTCGTGATAACCGGCGATCCCGAGGATACGGCTCGCTTCGAGATGGGTGGCAGCGACGTCCTCGCTGCTCGGCTCGCGCCATTCGCCCGCGGGCGATCCGGGCGAAGGTGTGATCTGCATGGATTCGAGGATGGCGATCAAAGAATCGGCGCCGCGACGGCTCACGGCGACGGTCTCGACCACGGGCACGCCGAGTTCGCGTGACAGCGCATCACGATCGACGTTGAAGCCGCGCTTGCGCGCGAGATCGCTCATGTTCAGCACCACGATCATCGGCAGACCGAGACGCTTGACCTCGAGTGCGAGTCGAATCGACAGTGGCAAGTGCGTCGCATCGGCCACGAACACGATCGTCTCCGGCCGCTGCTCCTGTGCAAAGCGGCCGAGGGCGACATCGCGAGTGATCGCCTCATCAAGCGTGGTCGGGGTGAGGCTGTAGGTGCCGGGCAAATCGAGCACGCGGTACTGCCGGCCGGAGACGCCGCGGAACTGACCCTCTTTGCGCTCGACTGTGACGCCGGGATAGTTCGCAACCTTCTGGCGACTGCCGGTCAGGCGATTGAAGAGCGCGGTCTTGCCGCAGTTGGGCAAACCGATGAGCGCAATGCGCAGATCTTGGGCGGCAGCCGTCATGTCACGGTGACTCCCTCGGCTTCTTGGCGACGCAGCGCGAACGTGGCCCCGCCGACGCGTACCGCCAGCGGGTCGTCACCCGGCCACATCGCGGCAACCACCTCGACGACTGCGCCGGGATAGAAGCCGATCTCGAGCAGACGTCTTGCCAGCAAATCGCCGGCATCGAGGCGCGCGACGACCGCCTGCTCACCGACTCCGAGCTGGGACAGAGGTCGTGACTTTCCTTGCATCCGCGCCACTCGACGTGCCGTCCTTGTTGGAAACGCCTGAGCGAAAGTATCGACGACTCCCAAGGGTCTTGCAAATGCGGATAATTCGCATTCAGGCCTCGGGCATGTGGCCAGGCGGGTTCCGAACCCGTTGGCCGATCGGGTAACCTTGCCACCACCATGGACGGTGGCAGCGGCGACAACCCAAGGCAGGTCAATGTGTTCGGCGAACCGCTGGCCGACTGTAGCCATTCGCCGAAGACCGGCTGGTTCCGCAGCGGCTGCTGTGAGACCGATGCTGCCGATTTCGGCTCGCATACAGTGTGTGCGGTCATGACGGCCGAATTCCTCACCTTCTCCAAGTCGCGGGGTAACGACTTGTCCACGCCGCAGCCCGCTTTCGGGTTTCCAGGCCTGAAACCGGGGGACCGCTGGTGTCTGTGCGCCGCACGCTGGCGCGAAGCTTTCGAGGCCGGGCACGCGCCCAAGGTGCACCTCAAGGCAACCCACCGACGGGCACTCGAGGTCATCGCGCTCGCTGATCTCAAGACCCACGCGATCGATCTTGTCTGACCCCCTCGGCACCGCGAGCGCCGCGGTCACCTCTCGCGACGGGTTCCGGCACGGCGTGCAGGAGCTGCTGCCCGCCGCACCGGGCATCTTTGCCTGGGGACTGGTCACCGGCGTGGCGATGGTCAAATCGGGACTCGGCGTGCTCGAAGCCAGCGTGCTCAGCCTGCTGGCCTACGCCGGCAGCGCGCAACTCGCGGCACTGCCGCTGATGATGAGCGCAGCGCCGCTGTGGCTGATTTTTTTGACCGCGACTATCGTGAACCTGCGTTTCGTGGTGTACAGCGTGATGATGCGCCCGCAATTCGCGCATCTGACGCGATGGCGCAGGCTGTGGCTGGGCGCATTTCTTGCCGACATCATGTTCGTCAAGTTTTCCTCGCTGTTGCAGCGTCATCCCGAGCAGACAGAGCGGGTCGCATATTTCTTTGGTGGTGCGAGTGCGAACTGGGTGATCTGGCAGGTGTCATCGATCGCCGGCATCCTCGCCGCCACGGCCATCCCGACCTCCTGGGGGCTCGAGCTCGCCGGCACACTGACCCTGATCGCCTTGATCGTGCCGCTGTGCGCCCAGCGTCCGGTACTCGCCGGTGTCCTCGTCGCCGGCACAGTCTCGGTACTGACGCATGCGTGGCCGCTACGGCTCGGTCTGCTGGCGGGCATTCTGGCGGGGGTCCTCGTGGCGTTTCTCGCCGAACGACTGACGCGGCGCGACCCTGCGACTGACGAACGGGGCGGACAGCCATGATGGATCCCTACATCGCGCTCGCGATCCTCGCCGTCACGCTGTCGTCGTTCGTCACCCGCTCGGGTCCGCTGCTGCTCAGCTCGCGCCTGAAACTGCCCGCGACCGTCGAGGCCGCGCTGCGTTATGCCCCCGCCTGCGCGCTTGCGGCGATCGTTGCCCCCGATTTGTTGTTTGTCGGCGCTGAGCCGACTGTCTCGCTCAGTAACCCTAAATTGCTCTCAGGAGCGGCTGCCGTGGCGATTTTCGCCGCAAGTCGCAGCATGATCGCGACAATTAGCGGTGGAATGGCGGTTTTTTGGCTGGCTAGGGCTTTCTTCGGAGCTTGACACCCATCCAGCGTTAAGACTTTTATCCACTTATTGACACTGTGTCATCAATGTCGGCACAGTGTGGCCCCATGAACCAGCTGACAGAACGGCGTCTCGAGGAACGCGAGCGACGACGTCTCGAAATTCTCGATGCGGCTGAGGCCGTGGCCTCCGTGGTCGGCATCGAAGCCATGACCATGGAGCAAGTCGCGCGCAAGGCGCGCTTGTCGCGGGCGCTGGTCTACGTCTACTTCCACGACAAATCCGATCTCCTGGTCGCCGTCTGCCTGCGCGCCTTGCATCAATTGAATGCGCTGTTCGAAGCGGTGACCGCGCGCGACCTCGAGGGGCGCAAGCAAGTACACGAATGCGGGCGGGCCTACGTGAACTTCGCCCGCGAATTCCCGGTGCGCTTCGAAGTGCTCGCCCATTTCGAGGCGCATTCGCCGGGTGGCGATCACGATCCCGCCTACGAAGAATTGCTGCAGGCCGGCGAGTTGCCGCAAGCGAAACTGGTGCAGGCAATCATCACGGGTATGGAGGATGGTTCCATCCGTCGCGAGCTCGGCTCGCCCATGCTGGTCGGCTTCACCTTGTGGGGCTTGATGCACGGCATCTTGCAACTCACCCTGCACAAGAGCGGCAGTCTGCAACGCTGCGGTGTCTCGGCAGACCAACTTATCGAGCACGCCTTCCATTTCGCGCTCGGTGCCCTGGCACCGACGACAGAGCGAACCGCTTGACCATGCCCGCGTGCTCTTCAGCAACCCCTGCATCGCCCCGACGCGCCGTCGCTCGGCTCGCGACAGCAGTGTTGGTGATGGTGCCGGCTGTCGCGCCTGCCGCCACAGCCGCGAGGCCTGCTCCTGCGCCGGCTGGTGCGCCCGCCGCTGCAGCGCCCGGCCCCACGCTCGCTGCACTCGCCAACCTGCCAAACAACGGGGCGGCACAGCCCCTGGCCGCAGTCATCGAACAACTGGTGCGCAGCGGTCTCGCCTCGAATCTCGCCCTGCAATCGGCAACGCTCGAAGTGGAGCGCAGCCAAGCCGCGCTTGATGCAGCGCGAGGCCGTTTCTTTCCGGAGGCCGCGCTGGTCGGACGCTATACCCGCGCCGAAGGCGGTCGCGAGATTTCACTGCCGCTCGGCGCCGCCTTCAATCCGGTTTATCAGACGCTCAATGAATTGCTCGCTGCCGACGGCAAACCGCCGCGTTTCGGCACGATCGAAGATCCGCGCTTCCTGCTGCAGCGCGAACGCGAACAGGACTCGAGGCTCACCCTGCGCCAGCCTCTCTATGTGCCGGCCATCCCCGCCGCGGTGCGTGCGCAGCGCTCGCGGCTCGAGGCCAATGAATTCGCGCGCATCGCGCTCGCCCAACGTCTGCGCCGCGACATCACGGTCGGTTACATCGAGTGGCTGCGAGCCGATCGCGGCGTCACGCTGGTCGAGGCCAGTGTCGCCTTGCTGGCGGAAAACCTGCGCATCAACGAATCACTGTTCCGCAACGGCAAGATAACGCAGGATCAGGTGCTGCGCGCACAGGCCGAATGGCTGGCGGTCGAGCAGCAGCTCATCGAAGCCCGCAATGGTCGTGATCAGCTTCGCAGTTATCTCAACTTCCTGCTCAACAGGCCGCTCGACACCGCTCTCGATACGGCGGATACCGAAGGCGAAATCACCCGCGCTTCGACCGAGCTTGCCGCGCTGCGCAGCGCGGCGCTCGAACGCCGACCGGAAATCGGCCAGATCGACCGCGCGACCCGGCTCGCCGCCGCGCAGGTGGAGATCGCGGCGGCCGCACGCAAACCGACCCTCGCGCTTGGCCTCGACGGCGGCACGCAGGGCGAGTCCTATGAATTCGGTCGTGGTCGCAACTTCGCCACGATCTCGATCCTGCTCAATTGGACGCTGTTCGACGGCGGTACACGTCGCGCCGAGCTGCGCGCTGCGCGCATCGCCCGCCAGCAGAGCGAGCTGCAACGCGAGCAGATCGGTCAGCAGATCCAACTTGAGGTGCAACAGGCGCTCGATCGTCTGCAGACCGCCGAAGCGTCGCTGCGTACCGCAGCAGCTCGCGCAGCGGCAGCGCGCGCTGCCTTCCGCATCGCGGGACGCAAACGCGATGAAGGCGTCATCAGCCAGGTGGAATTCCTCGACGCGCGGACCGCCCTGACGGCGGCCGAACTCAATTTCAACGCCGTGCGCAGCGAGATACTCGCGCGTCAGGCCGAACTCGACTACGCCACCGGAGCATCGCTGCCGTGAACCTGCGCTTCCTGAGATCCGCCTTGCTGCTCTCGACCGGTTTGATGGTCATTGCTTGCAGCCAACCGGCACCGAATGAAGCGGAATCGGCGGCAACGCCGGTGCGTTCGACGAACGCCACACAAGGACCTGCTGCGGCCCTGATCGAGACCAACGGTCTGGTCGGCTCGCGCGATGAGATGCGGTTGTCCTTTAAGACGGGCGGCATCATCCGACGCCTCGCGGTTCAGGAAGGCGAGGCAGTCCGTCAGGGCGCGCTGCTCGCTGAACTCGAACTCACCGAAGTTCAAGCGCAGGCAGAGCAAGCCGCGCAGCTCGCGGCCAAAGCGGAGCGCGACCTCGAACGCGGCGAGCGTTTGCATGCGGATCAAGTGATCAGCCTCGAGGCACTGCAGAACCTGCGCACACAGGCCGCAGTAGCGCGTGCCGCGCGAGATGCAGCGCGTTTCAACCTCGGTTATTCGCGCATCACGGCACCGCGTGACGGCGTGGTGCTGCGCAAACTCGTCGAAGAGCGCGAACTCGTACCGCCGGGGCAGCCGGTGGTGGTACTCGGTAGCGCCGAGCGCGGTTATGTGGTGCGTTTTGCCTTGTCCGATCGAGACATCGTACAGATCGCTGTCGGTGATGCCGCGCGGGTCAAGCTGGACGCCTACCCAGGACGCGAGTTCAAAGGTCGGGTCAGCGAAGTCTCGTCGGCTGCAGATATGCGCACGGGCCTTTTTCCCGCACAGTTGCAACTCGATCCGCAAGCGGACCTGCGACTCGCCAGCGGTCTGGTCGCCAAGCTGCAACTCGCGCCCGCCCGCGCCGCGAGCAATGTGCTCACCTACGTCCCCATCGCCGCGATCGTCGAAGGAGATGGTCGTCGCGCCAGCGTGTTCATCGTCGATGGCACAGCTGCGGATGGCACGGTCGCGCGCAAGCGCGACGTTCAGCTCGCATTCCTTGCAGGGACGCAGGCTGCGCTGACGAGTGGCGTCACCGCCGGCGAACGCGTCGTTACCGAGGGTGCGCTTTACTTGGTCGATGGTGAGCGCATCCGCATCGTCGATGGCGCGACCGTCGCAGCGCGCTGACACACGGATAGGCAATAGATAACGATGGCGACGCCGATCCTCGAGTTCCCGATCCGTCGCTACCAGTTCACGCTGGTGGTGTTCTTCTGTCTGGTCGTGCTCGGTCTGTACTCCTTCATGGCCGTGCCGCGCGAGGAGGATCCCTCGTTCAAGATCGCGGGTTTCGAAATCTCGACCATCGTGCCGGGCGGCGATCCGAAGGATCTCGAGCGACTCATCACCAAGCCTCTCGAGGATCGTCTCGCCGAACTTGATGACATCAAACAACTCGAGAGTGTGGTCGCCGATGGTGTTTCCTTCACCGTCGTGGAGTTCGAGGCCTACACCGACCCAGAGAAAAAATACGATGAAGTGCTGCGCGAGCTCGACGGATTGCGCCCGAGCTTTCCGGCCGAAGTGCGCAACATCAGCATCCGCAAGTTCAGTCCGGGCCTCGTCAATATCGTGCAATTCGCGCTGGTCTCGGACGAGGCGCCTTATCGGGAATTGCAGGATCATGCGCGACTGCTGAAAGACGCCTTGAAAGCGGTGCCAGGCGTGCGCAGCGCCGAGAGCTGGGCGTATCCGCCGCGCGAACTGCGCATCGAAGTGAATCTGCAGCGACTCGCCGATCTGCGTATCCCGCCGACCCGACTCATTCAGGCACTCGAAAGCGAGAACGCGAATATCCCGGCGGGCGTCGTGGATATCGGTCCGCGCAGCTTCTCGGTGCAGACCACCGGCGCCTACGAAAATCTTCAACAGGTAAACGACACCGTCATCGGCGCAGTCGATGGCCGAACGGTTCGCGTGCGTGATGTCGCCGAAGTCCGCTGGGATGACGGTCAATGGGGACATCTCGGGCGCTACAACGGTCGTCGGGCGGTGTTCGTCACCGCCAACATGAAGGAAAGGCAGAACGTCCTCGAAGTCCGCAAGACCATCGGCGAGATTGCCGAACGCTATCAGGCGTCCTTGCCGAAGCGGGTAACGCTGGAGCTGGGCTTCGATCAATCAAAGAATGTCGCCAAGCGGCTTGACCGTCTCTACACCGACTTCATGATCGCCATCGGTCTCGTGCTGATCACCCTGCTGCCGCTCGGCCTGCGTGCAGCCAGCATCGTGATGATCTCGATTCCGCTGTCATTGGCTTTTGGCCTCAGTGTGCTGCATTTCCTTGGTTATTCATTGAATCAGCTGTCGATTGCCGGGTTCGTGGTGGCACTCGGATTGCTGGTCGATGACTCCATCGTTGCGGTCGAGAACATCGCGCGGCACATGCGCATGGGTTACGACCGCGTGCGGGCGGCGATCGCCGGAACGCGGCAGATTGTCGTCGCCATCCTGGGTTGCACGGCCACGCTGGTATTCGCCTTTCTGCCGTTGATGGCCCTGCCCGGTACTTCCGGAAAGTTCATCCGTGTGCTGCCGACCGCAGTGGTCGCCACCATCGTTGGCTCATTGCTGATCGCGCTCTTCATCATTCCGTTCCTCGCCAGCCGCTTGCTGCGCGAGGAAGACACGGGCCATTCAAGCCGCCTGCTGACGCGCATCATGGACGGCATTCATCGCTACTACCGTCCGGCTCTGCATTATTGCCTCGCCCGTCCCAAAGCTACCGTAGTCGCCGCCATCGGCGGTTCACTGCTGCTCTCGGCGCTGCTCATCCCCGTGCTCGGCTCGAGTCTGTTTCCGAAGGCCGATACGCCGATATTTTTGGTGCAGATCGAAACACCAACCGGAACCAGCTTCGCTGCCACCGATAAGGCGACACGCTTCGTCGAGGGCGAGTTGCGACGCATGCCCGACGTGAAGTCGGTATTCACCAACATCGGTCGCGGCAATCCGCAGGTTTATTACAACCACATTCAGCGCAATGAAACGGCCTCCTATGCCGAAATCTTCGTGGTGCTCGAGTCGTACAACACGCGCAGCACGCCGCGCGCCATCGATGAGCTGCGCAGTCGGCTCGACGGTTATCCCGGTGCGCGCATCTCGGTGCGCGAGTTCGTCAACGGCCCGCCGGTGTCAGCGCCGATCGCCGTGCGCCTCGTTGGCCCCGATATCGAGGTACTCGATGGTCTGGCCGCAAAAATCGAAAAACTGATCGAAGACACTCCCGGTACGCGCGATGTGCGTAATCCCCTCAAGTTTCCCCGGACCAACCTGCGCATCGAGGCGGACACCGCCAAGGCGGCGCTGCTCGGTGTGCCGCCGATCGAGATCGACCGTGCCATGCGCATGGCGATCTCGGGATTGCCCGCTGGAACCTTCAAGGATTTGGATGGCGAGCAATACCCGATCGTCGTGCGTACGCCACTCGATGGGCGACCGACCCTCGAGGCGATCAAGGCTGCGCGGGTCATCAACGTCAACGGCGAATCACTGCCACTTTCGCAAGTGGCAATCGTCAGCTTCGAACCCGCACCGGTCGTGATCTCGCGCTTTGCCCGGCAGCGTGCGGTCACCATCAACTCCGACGTGGAGCGCGGCGCGAACACCGGGAAGGTGACCGATGCGGTGGTACAACGTCTTGATGAAATAGAGTGGCCGCGCGGCTATCGTTATGTCCTCGGTGGCGATGCGGAGGCCGGCGCCGACGCTTTCGGTGGCATCGGCACAGCGATCATCGTCGCAATCTTCGGCATCTTCGCCATTCTGGTGCTCGAGTTCGGCAGCTTTCGTTCTACCTTGATCGTGCTCACTGTCGTGCCGCTCGGCATCTTCGGTGGCATGCTGATGCTGCTCGTCACCAACAACGACATCTCGTTCACTGCCAGCATCGGCTTCATTG
>JBILGD010000038.1:0-21431 GCA_044351225.1 Steroidobacteraceae bacterium | reverse complement strand
CGGGCTTGGCCGCCGCAGCCGCTGCAGGCTTTTTGGTGATGACCGGTTTGCCGGCGGCAGGCTTGGTCGTCGGCTTGGCGACGGCCTTGGGCGCCGGTTTGGCAGCGCCAGCCTTGGTGGTGGCGGGCTTTACGGCGGTCTTGGGCGCAGTTTTCGCGACGGGCTTTGCGACGGGTTTGCCAACGGGCTTAGCAGCCTTGGGCGCCGCCTTGCTCAGCGTCTTGCTGCTCGCGGGCTTGGTGGCCGTTTTCGAGGCCGCCGTTTTGCCAGCGGCCGGACGCGCGGGTTTTTTGGCGGAGGTGGCTTTGCCAGAAGTGGCCTTGGATGTTTTGGTCATGTCTTGGATGCCTGTCGGGTCCATGCCCGGGCCGGTAAAGCGAACCCGCAAATATACGGGAAAACGCTGTTTTTTGCCAGTGTTTGACGCTTTCGAGGGAGGGCTAACACGCGCTGCTGCGGAGTGCCCCGCGCAGACCCCGCTCAGCGCGATGCGCTGCCGCCCCGACTCCCGCTTCGACTCGCCATGAGCTGCTGCAGTTCCGATTTTTCTTCGCTGGAGAGCCCCGCCGAGCGCTCGCGTTCGAGCAGCGCATCGAGTCGGCGTCGACGCTGCTCGTCGCGCAGACGACCGAGGGCGTCGCGCAATTCCAGTAGCGCCGCCTCGTCGCCCGGGACCAGCGACTCGACGCTCGCGAGCCGGGCAAAGCGCTCGTGCTCAGGGCGATCGCGCCAGCGCTCGAGCAACTGGCCGGTGTTGGCGCAGGGCTGTTCGCGCAGGTCTGCAATCAGGGCGCGCAAGATGTCGGCGCCAGCCTCATCGAGCGCGGCGAGGATGTCGAGTTCCGGGTCTTGCAGACGAGTGGCGATCTTCGGGTGGTGTACGAGCGCGAGCACCGCCTGGCGCATCAAGCCACCACGACCCGCGCTCTGCGCCGTTCTGCCTGTCATTGCGGTTCCCGGCGTCGCGCGACGCGCAGGGGCGCCCGTGCCGCCAGCCCCGCCGCCTGGGCTACCGCCGCCCCCCGCCTCCCACAGCTCGCGCAGTCGTTGCGCGGGCAGGCGAATAGCCTGTGCGCAGCGTTCGATGAGCAGTTCGCGATAGACGCCGTCCGGTACCTTGGCGACCAGCGGACGCGCCATTTCGGCGAAACGCGCGCGACCGTCGGCGTGGGTGAGATCCACCTGCGAAGTCAGCTCCTGGACAAGATATTCGGAGAGTGGCAGCGCGGCATCGAGACGTGCCTCGAAGGCTTCTCGGCCTTCCTCGCCGACCAGCGTATCCGGGTCATGCCCATCGGGCAGGAACAGAAATTTGAGTTGACGACCGTCGCGGACCTCGGGCAACGCGTTATTGAGCGCGCGCCAGGCCGCCGCGCGCCCCGCGCGATCACCATCAAAAGCGAACACCACTTCGGCGACCAGGCGAAAGACGCGCTTGAGGTGCTCGGGCGTGGTCGCCGTACCGAGTGTCGCCACGGCGTACTGGATGCCGGCCTGATGCAGACGCACCACATCCATATAGCCCTCGACCACCATCAAGCGCTTGAGTGGGGCGCGGCTCTGGCGAACTTCGTAGAGCCCGTAAAGTTCTCGCCCCTTGTGAAAGAGCGTCGTTTCGGGGGAATTAAGGTACTTCGGCTCACCCTGATCGATGATGCGCCCGCCAAAGGCGATCACCCGACCGCGGGCATCGCGAATCGGAAACATCACGCGATCACGGAAACGGTCGTAGTAGCGATCGCCCTCACGCCCGGCGCTGCCCTCGCGTTCAATGATCAGGCCGCAGGCGAGAAGTGCCTCACGTTGTTTTGTATCTTTAGCGAAACGATTGAGCACTTCATTCCAGGAATTGGCGGAATAACCGATACTGAATCGCTGCATGATCTCGGGCGTTAGCCCGCGTTTGGTCAGATATCCTGAGGCGCGGGCATCGCTCCGCAAACGCTCCGCCCAGAAAGTAGCGACCTGCGCCATCAGCGCGGCCAGATCCGGCTCATCACGGGCCCGCCCGTCGTCGGAGCGCGCCTCGCGCGGGATTTCGACGCCAAGGCGCGCGGCCAGTTCCTCGACGGCTTCGGGGAAACTCAGGCGGTCGTAATTCATCAGAAAGCCGAGCGCCGTACCATGCGCGCCGCAGCCGAAGCAGTGATAGAACTGCTTGTCAGGGCTCACCCAGAAAGACGGCGATTTTTCGTCGTGAAACGGGCAGCAGGCCTTGAATTCACGGCCCGACTTCTTGAGCGGCACGCGAGCGCCGATGAGTTCGACGAGGTCGGTTCTACCGATCAGGTCGTCGATGAAGTGCTGGGGGATGCGCCCGGTGATGCGCCCGTTCATGGGCGGCAAGGATACGGGGTCCGGCCTCAGCCGGCGCCGAGTTTCGCTTTGATAAGGGCGCTGACGGCGCCCATGTCGGCGCGTCCGGCGGCACGGGTCTTCACGAGACCCATAACCTTGCCCATGTCCTTGACCGAGGCCGCGCCGGTTTCGGCGATGGCCGCGGCGATGAGTGACTCGAGTTCGGCGGTCGAGAGCTGCTCGGGCAGATAAGCCTGAAGTTGCTTCGCTTCGACGCTTTCTTTTTCGGCAAGGTCGGCGCGGCCACCCGCCTCGAATTGCGCGATGGCTTCCTTGCGCTGTTTGATCATCTTTTCGATGACGGCGAGGACCTGCGCATCATCGAGCGTGATCCGCTCGTCGACTTCGCGCTGCTTGATCGCTGCCTGCAGCATGCGGATGACACCAAGACGCTCCTTTTGACCGGAGCGCATCGCATCCTTCATGTCCTGCGTGATGCGCTCCTTGAGCGACATCTTAAGGGGCTCGGGTCGCAGCGCCGCGCGTCAGCGCGCGCGCGCGATAGCCGAACGCGGCGAGGAGCGCTTGATGTGGCGCTTCACGGCGGCAGCCTTTTTGCGCTTACGCTCTTGCGTCGGCTTTTCGTAGAATTCGCGACGGCGCAGCTCGGTGAGCACACCGGCTTTCTCGCAGGCACGCTTGAAGCGACGCAGGGCAGCGTCGAAATATTCATTTTCTCGAACACGAACGCTCGGCATCGAAAACCTCAACCCCTTGATTTGGAAGGAATTCCTACAGTGCCCTGCGGGAACAGGGGCGGGGATTCTAATGATCCCTGCAGCAAAAGGCAAAAGTCACAAGCAACTATGCGTATTTTGGCCATCGAATCCTCCTGCGACGAGTCGGCTGCTGCCGTGTTCGACAACGAATGCGGCCTGCTCGCGCACGAGGTGTTTTCGCAGATCGACCTGCATCAGATCTACGGTGGCGTGGTCCCTGAGCTGGCCTCCCGCGATCATGTGCAACGCTTGTTGCCGATCGTCTCGAGGGTTGTCGAACAGACCGGCGGACCGGCGCAGCTCGAGGGCGTCGCCTACACGGCGGGGCCGGGGCTGATCGGCGCGCTGCTCACCGGGGCGGCGCTCGCGCGGTCGTTGGCGCGCGCTTGGGAGCTGCCCTCGATCGGCGTGCACCACCTCGAAGGTCACTTGCTCGCGCCACTGCTCGAACCCGAGCCGCCGCCGTTTCCGAACGTGTCGTTGCTCGTCTCGGGCGGGCACACCATGCTCATCGAATGCCGCGGTGTCGGTGACTATCGTGTGCTGGGCGAGACTCGCGATGACGCGGCGGGCGAGGCCTTCGACAAGAGCGCGAAGTTGCTCGGTTTGCCCTATCCGGGCGGTCCGCAGCTCGCTCGGCTCGCCGACACCGGCCAGCCCGGGCGTTTCAATTTTCCGCGACCGATGCTCGATCGACCTGGCCTCGAGTTCAGTTTTTCGGGCTTGAAGACCGCCGTGCTGCATGCCGTGCGTGCGCTCGAGTCACCGCGTGATGAGGACCGTGCGGATCTCGCGCATGCGCTGCAGGAGGCGGTGGTCGATACGCTGGTGACCAAGAGTCTGCGTGCCCTCGAGGACGCCGGACTCGATACGCTCGTGGTTTCGGGGGGCGTGAGCGCCAACCGTTGCCTGCGAGAAAAAATGGCCGCGGCCGCCGCGCGTCACGGGGCGCGCGTGTACTATCCGCGCCTCGAGTTTTGCACCGACAACGCCGCCATGATCGCGGTCGCGGGGCATGCGCGACTTGCCGCCGGCGAGCGCGATGGCCCGGGGATACGGGCGCGGGCGCAGTGGCCGCTCAGTACATTGCGGCCGCCAGGAATTCTTTGAACTATCCGGGGATCGGGTTATCCATGGGCAACAGGGCGAGCGACAAGATTTTCCTCCGCGGTCTGGAGGTGGAATGCATCATCGGCTTCATCGACTGGGAGCGCCGCATCAAACAGCGCGTGCAGATCGATCTCGAGATGCCGGTCGATTGCACACGCGCTGCAATCCGCGACGATGTGGCCGACACGCTCGATTACAAGCGCGTAGCCAAGCGGGTGATCGCTTTCGTCGAGTCGTCGGAATTCATGCTGGTCGAGACCATGGCGCATCGTATGGCGATGATGATCCTCGAGGAGTTCGGCATCGAATGGATCCGTATCTGGATCAACAAGCCCGGCGCGATTCGCGGCTCACGCGATGTGGGTGTTGCCATCGAGCGCAATCGCGAGGACCTTTTGGCCCGTGACTGATCTGCAGGCTGCGCCGATCCGTGTTCATGTTGCTGCCGGCAGCAACGTCGAGCCGGTCAAAAATCTCGAACTCGCGGCGCGCGAACTGCGGCGCAGCTTCGGCGAGGTACATTTCTCGTCGGCCTATCAGAATGCGGCCGTGGGTTTCGCGGGCGAGGATTTCATCAATTTCGTCGCCGAGTTCGACACCACGCAGGATGTGGACGCGGTCATCGCCGAGTTGCAGCGCATCGAGGGGCTTTGCGGGCGTACCCGCGACGCCCCGAAATGGGCGCCGCGCAGCATGGACCTCGATATTCTGCTCTACGGTGATCGGCGATGCGATGAGCCGGGGCTCATCTTGCCGCGTCCCGATCTCATCCGTCGGCCGTACATGCTGGGTCCGATGGCGGAACTCGCGCCGCTGACCATCCATCCGACGCTCGGCAAGACCATGGCGCAGTTATGGGCCGAATTCGATCAGGACGCGCATAACATGCGGCGCGTGGACCTCGCGCTCAGCGGTTGATCGCGTGTGCCGCCCGCTACCAGGCGACGCTGCGACCGCCATCGACCGGCATGATTTGCCCGGTGATAAAGGGAGCGTCGGCGGCAAAGAAAAGTGCGGTGCGGGCGATGTCCGCCGCGGAGCCGCTGCGCTTGAGCAGCGTACGTTCGACGATCTTGTGTTGCAGCGCGGCATCGGCGACGCCGTCCGCCGGCCACATCACCGGGCCGGGTGCGATGGCGTTCACGCGAACCTGCGGCGCGAGTTCGCGGGCCAGCGAGCGCGTGAGCATGATGAGGCCCGCCTTGGCGACGCCGTACACCGGATAGCGACGCAGCGGTCGCAGGCCGTGAATGTCGACGATGTTGAGGATAAGACCCTGCGAAAGGCGCAGCGCAGAGGCCGCAGCCTGCGAGAGAAAGAGGGGTGCCTTGAGGTTCGAGCCGAGCAGGTCATCCCAATGCGCTTCGGTGATTTCGCCGACCGGGGTGGGGTAAAACGTCGAGGCGTTGTTGACCAGAATGTCGAGACGACCAAAGCGTTGGGTGGTGAAGTGCACGAGCTCACCGAGCCGTGCGATATCGAGCAGATCAGCGCTGATGCTGGCGGCGCTGTTCGGTCGGATTTTTTCGAGGTCGGCAACGAGTGCCGCAGCGTCTGTGGCCGACTGGTGGTAATGCACGACCACCGAGGCTCCGGCGGCATGAAAAGAGCGGGCGATCTCGGCGCCGACGCGGCGCGCACCGCCGGTGATGAGCGCCACCTTGCCGCTCAAGGGCGCATCGTGGCGGGGGGTTGCAGCGGCCAGCGGCGCTTCGGTGGTCATGTCGGTGCTCTGGTCGGTGCTCATTAGGCCTAATTATGAACCGCTCGCGCCCAGTCTCAATGCCGACGTTGCCGACGCCCACCGCTCCGGCTTTGGCGCATTCGGTGGCCACGGCGGCGTTCATCGCCGAGCAAATCCGTGCCCAGCGCGGCTGGATTTCCTTCGCCGAGTACATGCAGCACGCGCTTTATGCGCCGGGTCTCGGTTATTACAGCGCGGGTGCGGCCAAGTTCGGTTCCGAGGGTGATTTCGTCACGGCGCCGCTGCTCTCGCCGCTGTTCTCGCGCACGTGTGCGAGACGCATCGCCCAGTGGCTGCATTCGATCGGCGGTGAAACACTGCTCGAGTTCGGTCCGGGTACGGGTCGCTTTGCGCTCGATGCGCTGAGTGTGCTCGGCGCGCCGGGGTCGCCGCTGCGCCGGTATCAGCTGCTCGAGGTCTCGGCCGATCTGCGCGAGCGACAGCAACAGCTGTTGCGCGCGACGGTATCCGCCGCGGCGCCGACGGTTGCACTCGAGTGGCGCGAGTCCCTACCCGAAGATTTTCGCGGTGTGGTATTCGCCAATGAAATCCTCGATGCCCTGCCTGCAGAGCGCTTCGTGGTGCGCGAGGGACAGTGGTGGCGGCTTGGCGTTGGGCTCGGTGTTGGCGTGGACAACGACGAGCGCCTTGAGTGGCGTGTTCGACCTGCCGACGGCGCCTGCAGCGACGATGCGATTTTTTTGGCCGAGGCCACGCGAAGGCAGCAGTGGCTTACCGCAGCGGGCATCGACTTGCCGGAGGGCTATTGCGGCGAGTGGCAGTCTGCACTCGAGCCTTGGTTCAAGTCACTCGCTGCGTCGCTCGAGTGCGCCGTGGTGTTGATCGCCGATTACGGCCTGCCGCGTCGTCAGTTGCTGCATCCCGATCGTGTGCAGGGCAGCCTGCGTTGTCATTATCGGCACCATGCGCTGGGCGATCCGTTCTTTTACCCCGGCCTCGTCGATCTCACGACTTGGGTGGATTTTTCCAGCGTGGCCGAAGCCGCTGAGCTGGCCGGCTTCGCGGTCGCGGGCTTCACCACGCAGGCGGCGTTTCTGCTGGGCGCCGGTATCGACCGGGAGTTGTCCGCAGAGAGCGCCGCGCACGAGGTTTCCACGCCGCAGGGTGATTCCCTCAAGGTCGATCCGCGACACGTCGAACTGACCCGCGGCGTGCGCCGACTGCTGCTGCCCGGTGAGATGGGCGAAGCCGTGAAGTTCATGCTGCTCACGCGGGGTATCGCCGCAGATTTCTTTGACGAGGAGCCTGCCTTCAGTCTGCAGGATCTGCGAGCATCGCTTTGAGTGCGGCGAGGCGCTTGCTGCGCAGGCGCGCACCGATTTTTGCACCATCGAGCCCTTCGCGATCGTGGTCATCGAGACTCACGGCTCGAGCGATATCGAGTGCATGTTCGATACGGGCGCGCTGCGGATAGGGCGCGTCGGCCAAGCCGAGTCGGCCGCGGGCATCACATTCGCATACCTCAAGGAATTCGGCGAATCGAGCCGGACGTCGAAAGGCATCGCCATGTTCGAGCAGTTCGAGGATGGTGCTGGTGCGTAGTTCGAGTGCGCGATGCACGTGGGTATGAAAGCGGCTCGCGAGCAGCGCGAGTTCTCGATGTTCCTGCGGCACCCGCAAGCGTGCGCAGAGTGCCTCGATGGCCGGTAGACCGAGGGTTTCGTGTGCGTGATGTCGTGGCCACTGCTCGCGCGGTGTCAAAGCCTTGCCGAGATCATGCGCGAGTACCGCGAAACGCACGGTTTGCGGTGCGCTGCGCGCTGCGGCGATCTGCAAGGCGAGCATGATGTGTTCGCCGGTGTCGACTTCGGGGTGCCACTCGGCTCGCTGCGGCACACCGAACAGCGCATCAACCTCTGGCAGCACCACGCGCAGCGCGCCGCAGTCGCGCAGCAGACCGATGGCGGCGCGCGGCGCCGGCTCATCGAGCGCGCGGGCGAGTTCGCGCCATACCCGCTCGGGCACCAGGGCATCGGCTTCGCCCGCCTCGACCATGCGGCGCATTAGCGCAAGTGTTTCGGGTGCAACCGTGAAGCCGAGCGGGGCGAAGCGCGCCAGGAAGCGCGCCACACGCAAGATGCGCACCGGATCTTCGACGAACGCGGGCGAGACGTGCCGCAGTACGCGTCGCTCAAGATCGCTGCGACCGCCGAAGGGGTCGATGATCCGGCCGTCGGCGCTGCGCGCCATCGCATTGATGGTCAAGTCACGACGCGCGAGATCCTGCTCCAGCGTGACCGTCGGTGAGAACTCAGTGGTGAAGCCGCGATAGCCCGGCGCGACCTTGCGCTCGAGGCGGGCGAGAGCGTGTTCCTCGCGGGTCTGCGGATGCAGGAACACCGGGAAATCCTTGCCCACGGGCAAATAGCCGAGTGCCTCGAGCTCAGCCGGGGTGGCGCCGACGACGACCCAGTCGCGCTCGACGACCGGCCGCCCGAGCAGTTCATCGCGAACCGCACCGCCTACGAGATAGATGTCCACGCGCTGATGTTAGCGCGACGGACGACGGATGGATGGGCCGTGGATATAGGTGGGTGCGATGCTCGCCAGCGCCGTGGGTGTCATGCCGAGACGGGCAAAGCCGTTGTCGCGACAAACGTTATCGACGGTCAGCGAGCGGAAATTATCGCTGGAAAAAGGCTTGCCCGGCACGAAATCCATGATGCGCGCCTGCAGACGACCCAGCGCGTCGGGCAATGCCAGGACATGCGCGCCGGTCCCGGCGAGCTCACCGGTGTAGCGCACGAGTTCGCCCAGAGTCATCACCTGCGGTCCGCAAAGATCATAACTTTGACGGCTGGTAGCACCGCCATACAGCGCCCGTTCGAAAGCGCTGACCACATCGTCGATCCACACCGGCGCGAAGCGCGCCTCGGCGCGGGCCAGCGGCATGAAGCCGCCCGAGAGGCGCAGCAGCGCGGCGAAGCGGTTGAGCAGCGAGTCGCCCACACCAAAGATTACGGAGGGGCGGAAGAGCGTCCAGTCGAGTGTTCCCGGTGCCGCGCGCACATGGCGCTCCGCGATGCCCTTGGAGCGCAGATAGTGGCTGGGGCCCGCCTCATCGGCGCCGAGCGCGCTCATGTGCAGGTAGCGGGTGACGTGGGTTTCGACGCAGCTCGCTACCACTTTGCGCGTGAGCTCGGCGTGAGCAAGCTCGAAACCACGTCCGGAAAATCCTTTTTCATTGAGGATGCCGACGAGGTTGACGACCACATCGCTGCCGGCGATCACGGCACGCAAGGCCTCGGGTTGATGCACATCCACGCGTAGACGTTCGACGGTGGGCAGCACCGCGAGGTGGCGTGCCGCCTGCGGATCGCGAGTCGGTACACGTACCCGATGACCGGCTGCGGCCAGACGCGCGACGAGTCGGGCGCCGACGAAACCCGTACCGCCGAGCACGGTGATGAGCAGTGGGCGCATGGTCAGCGCAGCAGCAGGATGGTGATTTCGCCGTTGCGTCGTATCTGCAGCACGAGCGTGTTACCGCCGCGGCCTGCTGCCGTACGCCAGGCCTTGCTGAGCTCATCGCGAGTGCCGATGCGGATGCCGTTGGCAGCGACGATAACGTCGCCGGCGCGCAGTCCGGACGACGCCGCCGGACTCGAGGGCGTTACGGCACGCACGATCACGCCGGGTCCGGCGTTGCCAACCAAGTCCTCGAGTTGGGCGCCCTCGAGCGCGCGATGCTGACCACCCTCGGGGATAGTGTCGGCGCTACCGGTGTTTTGTTCGGCATTGCCGAGGGCCGCCGGATCGGCGACTTCGGCGGTCAACTTGCGCGCCTGCCCGTCGCGCAGCAGCGCGAGTTCGACTTTGTCGCCGACGCGCAGCAGGCCGATGGCGTTGCGAAATTCGGCGGCCGATTTCACGTTGCGCCCATTGACTGCGGTGACCACGTCACCCGCCTTGAGGCCCGCACGCGCAGCGGAGGAGTCTTTGGCCACTTGGGTGACCAGTGCGCCGCCGGCTGTGTTGATGCCGAGCGCTTGCGCGACATCCGGTGTCACCGGCGCGATGGTCACGCCGAGCTGGCCGCGCTTGACCGAGCCGTATTTGATGAGCTGATCCATGACGCTGCGCGCCATGTTCACGGGGATCGCAAAACCGATGCCGATGTTGCCGCCGCTGCCCGAGAGAATCATGTTGTTGATGCCGACCAGCTCGCCACGCAAGTTGACGAGCGCGCCGCCCGAATTGCCGGGGTTGATCGAGGCGTCGGTCTGAATGAGGCTCTCGAATCCGTCCGTCATGCCCGAGCGACCGAGCGCGCTGACGATGCCGTAGGACACCGACTGCTGCAGACCGAAAGGGTTGCCGATGGCGGCCACGTAATCACCCGGCTCAAGCCGATCCGAGTCACCGAGCACTACCTGCGAGAGGCCAGTGGTCTTGACCTGAATCACGGCGATGTCGGTCCGCGGATCGCTGCCGATTACTTTGGCCGGCAGCTCGCGTTGATCGGAGAGCGTGACGGTGATTTCGCGGGCGTTTTCGACCACGTGAGCGTTGGTGATGATGTAGCCCTGCTTGGCATCGACGATGACGCCCGAGCCCGCCGACTGGAAGGGGCGCTCGCGCACACCCGAGTCCGGCGGGACATTGAAGAACCGGCGAAAGAACGGGTCATCCAGCAGCGGGTTGCGCTGTCCTTGCTGGCGAATGGTGCCCTGAATGCCGATGCTGACCACGGCGGGCGAGACGCGCTTGATCATCGGCGCGAGCGAGGGCATCGGTGCGACGGTGCGGCTCGAGTCGACAGCATCGACGCTCTGTGCGTGCCCGCTCGGCGCGAGCACGACCGCGCAAGTCAAGGCGAGCGCGCTCAGCAAGCGGACGCGTGGCCAAGGATGGATGCGGGGGTTGATGCGGGTGGTATTGGAGTGCTGCATGGTCATGTCCACGATACTGCAAACACACGCACCGGGTGGAGCGTGCCGGTCAAATCTGAGGGCACGCCGGCGCGACGATCCCGGTCGGGAGCATCGCGCCGGTCACCCATCCCGAGGGGGTCGGGAAACTTCAGGCGGCTTCGACGGTGATCCGGCGCGGCTGGGCCTTGGCCAGTTTGGCAATGGAAATCTCGAGCACGCCGTGGGTGCTGCGCGCGGTGATTTGCTCGGCGTCAGCGTCCTCCGGCAACGAAAAGCGTCGCTGGTAGGTCACGACATCATCGGTGCCCGGCGCCTGATTGCGCTGCGCCTTGAGGGTGAGGATGCCCTGTTCGGCAGTGATTTCGATCTGCTCGGGCGCCACGCCCGGCAAGTCGGCACGCAACAGATAGCGTCCGGTCTCCTCGCGGCTCTCAACCCGCGGAATGAGGGCCACGGGACCGCTCTGGTCGAGGGCTTGCTCGAGTTCGCGATGCAAACGGTTCATTAGGCTCCAGTCGTAGCGTACGAGGCTCATTGGGTGGTCTCCGTATCGGAATGTCCTTGATGGTTCGGGATATGCGGATTTCGGCGAAGGATTCAAGGGGAAAACTTGTGCGCAACGTGTGAAAAGTCACTGAAACACAACATGTTGTGCCGGACCGACAGCAAGCAGAGGCGGTAGAACTTTTCGCTTGCAAATTAATTTTGCCGCGCAAATTTATATAAGTTTATGTTTTTATTAATATTTAATTGCATATCCAAGACGGAATTAAAGTCTTGACGCTCCCGGACCGCGTGCTTACTCTTCCCGAGACGACACAACATCTTGTGCGTGCGGGGCGGGTGTCCCTGTGCGGGGTGTGTGGGGTCGGGGGCAGGGGAGAGGCGCCGTCTTCAGCGGGCGCTCAACAACGAGAACAAGTATCCGCAGGTGCCTTCGGTAGCCTCAGTACTGTCTCGTCGGTATTTCCCCTCGGCAACAACGATTTTCAGGTTTTGAGGCCCACAAACGGCATGAATAGCGTGGTGAAGCTCGAGGCGAAGGACGTCGACAACATTCCTTTCCAGGAAGCGTCGACGGACATCTGGGACAAAAAATACCGCCTCGTTTCCAAAAGTGGCGAGCCGGTCGACAAGACCATGGACGACACCTATCGGCGCGTGGCGCGTGCGCTTGCCGATGTCGAGGCGCCCGCGGAGCGCGAGCAGTGGTACGAGCGTTTTCTTTGGGCGTTGCGGCGCGGTGCGATCCCCGCGGGTCGCATCACCTCGAACGCCGGCGCGCTCGAGCACAAACCCGCCACCTCGACCATCAACTGCACGGTGTCGGGCACCATCCGCGATTCGATGGACGACATCCTCAACAAGGTCCACGAGGCCGGGCTCACGCTGAAGGCCGGTTGTGGCATCGGCTACGAGTTTTCCACGCTGCGCCCGCGAGGGGCCTACGTGTCGGGAGCCGGCGCCTACACCTCGGGCCCGCTCTCCTTCATGGATATCTACGACAAGATGTGCTTTACCGTCTCGTCGGCGGGTGGTCGCCGCGGCGCGCAGATGGGCACGTTCGACGTCGGGCACCCTGACGCCATGGAGTTCATCCGCGCCAAGCGCGAGAACGGCCGTCTGCGCCAGTTCAATCTCTCGCTGCTCATCACCGACGAGTTCATGCACGCCGTGCGCGAGGATCGCGAATGGAAGCTCGCCTTCCCGCTGCTCCGCAAAGAATTCGAGGCCGAGAAGCCGGATCTCTCCGACGAAAGCAAATACATCTGGCGCGAGTGGCCCTATTCCGAGAACTTCGTGGTCGGCGAGAGTGGTCTCGTCGCCTGCAAGATCTACAAGACGCTGCCGGCGCGGCGCATGTGGGACGTCATCATGTCGTCCACCTACGATTTCGCCGAGCCCGGCTTCATCCTCATCGACCGCGTCAATGAAATGAACAACAACTGGTGGTGCGAGAACATTCGTGCCACCAACCCCTGCGGCGAGCAGCCATTGCCGCCCTACGGGTCCTGCCTGCTCGGTTCGGTGAACCTCACGCGCTTCGTGCGTCATGCGTTCACCGATCAGGCGGAGTTCGACTGGAACGAGTATCGCGAAGTGGTGAAGATTTTCACCCGCATGCTCGACAACGTGGTCGAGGTCAACGGGTTGCCGCTCGAGGGGCAGCGCAACGAGATCCTGCGCAAGCGCCGTCACGGCATGGGCTTCCTCGGTCTCGGCAGCGCCATGACCCTGCTGCGCATGAAATACGGCTCGCCCGAATCGGTGCAGTTCGCCGAGGACGTCTCGCGAGAGATGGCGGTGGCCGGCTGGGAAGCCGCGCTCGAGCTTGCCCGCGAGAAAGGCCCGGCGCCGATCATGAACGAAGAATTCACCGTGACCGGCGAGATGCTGCGCAAGCGTCCCGAGATGGCGCGCGATGGCTGGAAGATCGGCAGCAAGATCCCGGGCCGTGTCCTGCATGCTCGCTACAGCCGCTACATGCAGCGCGTGGGGAGCGTGGCACCGGCGTTGGTCGAGCAGTTGGCACTGGTGGGCGCGCGTTTCACTCACCACACCTCGATCGCGCCCACCGGCACGATCTCGCTGTCGCTCGCCAACAACGCGAGCAACGGCATCGAGCCGTCGTTTGCGCACCACTACTTCCGCAACGTGATTCGCGAAGGCAAGAAGTCCAAGGAAAAGGTCGACGTCTTCTCGTTCGAGCTGCTCGCTTACCGCGAGTTGATCAACCCGAAGGCGATGCCCAACTCGACCAATCCCGGCGAGAAACTGCCCGACTACTTCACCACGGCCGACGACATCACGCCGACCGAACACGTGGACATCCAGGCAGCCTCGCAGAAGTGGATCGACTCTTCGATCTCCAAGACGGCCAACGTGCCCACCGACTTCAAATACGAAAAATTCAAAGATATCTATCTTTATGCGCACGAGAAGGGGCTGAAGGGTTGCACAACCTTCCGCTTCAACCCCGAAGCCTTCCAGGGCGTGCTCGTCAAGGAAGAAGACCTCAAGAACACCACCTACGTGTTCACGCTGGATGACGGCACCGAGGTGTCTGTCAAGGGCGATGAGGAAATCGAATACGACGGCGAGAAACACACCGCCGCAAATCTGTACGACGCCCTCAAAGAAGGCTACTACGGCAAGTTCTGAGGATTCTCTAGCAAATGGCTGCCATCAAGATCGATCGAAAGATCGCCAAGTATCATGTGCAGAAGCCGGGCACCGAGCCCGCAGCTGCCGCGCCCGCGTTGCCGAACATCGCCGATCTGCCCACCTCGCACGGTGGCAAGGTCGTGCGTCTTACCGAAGAAGTACAGCGCCCCGAGGTGCTGATCGGTTCAACCTACAAGATCAAGACGCCGGTGTCCGATCACGCGATGTACGTCACCATCAACGATATCGTGCTGAACGAAGGCACCGAGCACGAGCAGCGTCGGCCGTTCGAGGTGTTCATCAACTCCAAGAACCTCGACCACTACCAGTGGATCGTGGCGCTCACGCGCATCATCTCGGCGGTGTTCCGCAAGGGTGGCGACGTGACGTTCTTGGTCGAAGAGCTCAAGGCTGTCTTCGATCCGCGCGGCGGTTACTGGCAGCCCGGCGGCAAGTTCATGCCCTCGATCATCGCCGAGCTTGGCCACGTCATCGAGAAGCACCTGCAGACCATCGGGCTGATGGGCCGCCCCGAGCTCGACGAACATCAAAGAAAACTGATCGACGAGAAGCGGGCAGAGTTCGAAGCGCGCAGCAAGCAGGCCGATGCCTTTGCCAAGTCGCACTTTCCCGAGGGCGCGCAGCTTTGCTCCAAATGCAGCACGGCCGCGGTCGTCATGATGGATGGCTGCATGACTTGCCTCAACTGCGGCGACTCGAAGTGCGGGTGACGCCTTGCGGCGGTTGATACTTTCCGGCGCATCCCTTCTCTCCGCAGCATTCCTCACGCTTTCCGCCGCCGCCGGCGCGCTGCAGCCCGCTGCTACGTCGGCTGCCTCGATTTCGGTATCCGGCGGCATTGCGACGATCGATGCGCCGCCGATTTCTTTGGACATTCCGCGCCCGCCCGAACTCAAGCGTGATATCGATTTCTGGATTCGCGTCTACAGCGAGATCACCACGCTGCAGGGGTTCATGCACGATGAGCGCAATCTGGCGATCGTCTATGAAACCCTGACCCTGCCTGCGGGGACGCCGGGTTCGCCGCCGCGACGGCAGGCGCTCAATGCGGCGCGCGCCCGTTGGCATGAGGCGATCGGCGAGGCAATCGAGGCGCTCGAGACGCGGCGCGCAGCGGCCACTCCCGAGGCGCGTCGGGTGCTCGAACTCTGGGCGGGCGAGGCCACGCCCGCGCGGCTGCGCGAGGCGCGCAACGAGGTACGTTTTCAGCTGGGTCAGGCGGACCGATTTCGTGCGGGTATCGTTCGTTCGGGTGCGTGGGAGCCACATATCGCCCGTACCTTTGCCTCGTTGGGCTTGCCGCCCGAGCTCGCTGCGTTGCCGCATGTCGAGTCGTCGTTCACGCCAACGGCTTACTCGAAGGTTGGTGCTTCCGGGCTCTGGCAGTTCATGCGCTCTACCGGGCGGCAGTTCATGCGCGTCGACGATATCGTCGATGAACGACTCGACCCTTACCGCTCTACCGAGGCCGCGGCGCGCCTGCTGGCTAGCAACTATCGGCTGCTTGGCAGCTGGCCACTCGCCATCACCGCCTACAACCACGGGCCCAACGGCATGCGCCGTGCCCGCGCCGTCATGGGGACCGACGATTTCGGCATCATCGCTCGCCGCTATCGCAGCCCGTCCTTCGGTTTCGCTTCGCGCAATTTCTATCCCTCGTTCCTCGCGGCGCTCACCATCGATCAGGATCCGCAGCGCTATTTTCCGGGAGTGACCCGGGTGCCAGAGCAGCGCTCCTTCGAGATCGAGATGCCGGGTTACGCCGAGGCCGCCCGGATCGAGCGGGCGCTTGGCGTGTCGCGCGCCGAACTGCGCGATCTCAACCCTGCGCTTCGCCCTGCGGTCTGGTCGGGTGAGCGCTTCGTCCCACGGGGTTATCGGTTGCGTCTGCCCGCAGAGCGCGGCTACACCGCCAGCGAGTTCGTGGGTCGATTGGGCGCCGAGCATCTTTTCGTTGCGCAGATCGGGCCGCGATCACATCGGGTGGCTCGCGGCGAGACACTGCAGCAAATCGCCCGCAAGCACGGGCTCAGCGCGCGCACGCTCGCCTCATTGAACGGCCTGGAGACGACCGCGAAGCTCAAGTATGGTCGCGTCCTCAAGCTTCCCGAGACACGACCGGCGAGCCTTGCCGACCTTGCAGCGAGGAGCGAAGGCGGCGGATCGCCCGCCGCCAACGGGAGTCTCTGAGCCCTATAATCGGGCGTATGCAGAGAACAGTTGTTCGCTGGCTTGTCAGTGCGCTCGCGCTCGTTGCTGCGTGGTCCGCAGCGGCATCGCCCTCACTCACCGGCACCACGACCTCGGGCAGCGACGTGATTCTGCCCATGGCCTCGGCGGTGGTGGTCCACAAAGCAAAGCGGCGGCTGGAGTTGTGGCAGGGTGAGAAACTGCTGCGTGCCTACCGCATCTCCCTCGGCCTGAATCCCTCCGGGCACAAGCAGCAAGAGGGTGATTTCCGCACGCCGGAGGGGCGTTATGTCCTCGACATACGCAATCCGCGCAGCGAGTTTTTTCTCTCGATGAGGGTGTCTTACCCGAGCCCGAGCGATGTGGCCCGGGCGCGCAAAGCAGGCGTGCCACCGGGTGGGCAAATCATGATCCACGGCCTGCCGAACGTCCCGCGTTGGCCGCCCGAGCATTATGCGCGTGAGGATTGGACCGACGGCTGCATCGCCCTCAGCAACGCCGACATGATGGAAGTGTGGATGCTGGTGGCCGACGGTACGCCGATCGACATTCGCCCCTGAAACGTCCCGGCTATCCTTGTCGGACATTTGTCCACGGAGACTTGCTTGGAAACCAGCATCATCATTCCCGAAGTCGTCGATGCCCGCGTTGCCCCGCGAGGCGCCCTCGAAAGTCTCTCTCAGGAAGAAATCGAGCAGTTGCTGTCGACCGGGCAGGGCGGTCTGTATCCGCTGTTCCGCCAATGTGCACTTGCCGTACTGAATGCTGGCAGCGATACCGACAACGCACGCGAGATCTTTGATCAATACCGCGATTTCGATATCCGCATCCTGCGTCACGCCTGGGGCGTGAAGCTCGAAATCAAGAACGCACCGGCGAAGGCCTTTGTCGACGGACAGATGATTCGCGGCACCAAGGAGCTGCTCTTTGCGGTGCTGCGCGATATCGTCTACACGGCCAATGAAATCGTCGACAGCGGCCGGTTCGACCTCGGCAAGCCGCAGTCAATCACCAACGCCGTGTTTCATATCCTGCGTAATGCACGCCTGCTCGGCCACAAACTGCGCCCGAATCTGGTCGTGTGCTGGGGTGGTCATTCCATCAATCGCGAGGAATACGAATACACCAAACGCGTCGGTTACGAACTCGGTCTGCGCGGTCTCGATGTCTGCACCGGCTGCGGGCCGGGCGCGATGAAAGGGCCGATGAAAGGCGCCACCATCGGTCATGCCAAGCAACGCATCACGAGCGGGCGTTACGTGGGGCTCACCGAGCCCGGCATCATTGCTGCCGAGCCGCCGAACCCCATCGTCAACAATCTCGTGATCATGCCGGACATCGAAAAACGGCTCGAGGCGTTTCTGCGCATCGCCCATGGACTCGTGGTGTTCCCGGGCGGCGTGGGTACGGCCGAAGAAATCTTTTATTTGATCGGCGTTCTGCTCGATCCGGCGAATGCCGAACAGCCCTTCCCGGTGGTGCTCACGGGACCTCGCAGCAGCGCGGCCTACTTCGAGCAGATCCGCCGTTTCCTGGCCAATACTATCGGTGATGCCGCCCTCGAGCGGCTGCATATCGTGATCGATGATCAAGCCGAAGTCGCGCGCATCCTCGACCGGGGTGTCGATGAAGTCCGTGACTTCCGCCGCAAGAACGCCGATTCCTTCAACTTCAATTGGCTTCTGCGCATCGACCCCGAGTTCCAGCGGCCCTTCGAGGTGACCCATGCCTCGATGCGCACCTTGCGCTTGAATCGTGATCAGCCTGCCCATCAGCTTGCAGCCGATCTGCGCCGGGCGTTTTCCGGCATCGTCAGCGGCAACGTCAAGGAGCCGGGGATCCGCGCGATCGAGCGTCACGGCCCGTTCGAACTCGTCGGCGACCCCGCCTTGATGGCCATGCTCGATGAGCTGCTGGCCGGATTCGTCGCCCAACAGCGCATGAAGTTGCCGGGCTCGGCCTACGTACCGTGCTACCGGATCGTGCGCGCCTAGCAATGTGCGCCCTTCAAATCCGCGCCCTTGAAATCTGTATCGGGGGCTCCATCTAAGCCTCGGTTTGTACGAGGAGAGGACCATGGCTGACACCACCCCCGAAAAACACGGCTTCCAGGCGGAGGTGCGCGAGCTCCTGCGGCTGATGATCCATTCGCTCTACAGCCACCGCGAGATTTTCCTGCGCGAGCTGATATCGAACGCCTCGGACGCCAACGACAAGCTGCGCTTTCTCGCCCTCGGGCAGCCCGATCTCATGGCCGGCGATGCGGAGCTTCGGGTCTGGGTGGATTACGACGCCACCAAGCGAACGCTCTCGGTGCGCGATAACGGCATCGGCATGACCCGCGACGAGGCAATCGCCCATCTCGGCACGATCGCCAAGTCGGGTACGGCGGATTTCTTCAAGAAGCTCACCGGCGATCAGCAAAAAGACTCCCAGCTGATCGGTCAATTCGGTGTGGGTTTCTACTCAGCGTTCATCGTCGCCGAGGAAGTCGAGGTGTATTCGCGCAAGGCCGGTGAGCCTGCCCATGCCGGCATCCGCTGGGCCTCCAAGGCCGACGGCGAATTCACCATCGAGACCTCGCCCCGCGAGGAGCGCGGCACGCTGATCGTGCTGCACCTCAAGGAAGAAGCCAAAGAATTCGCTGATGGCTGGCGTCTGCGTTCGCTGGTACGACGCTATTCGGACCATATCGCTTTCCCGGTGCTGATGCGCAAGGAAGGCGAGGCCAGTCTCGATTGGGAGCCGGCAAATCAGGCGCAGGCACTCTGGGCTCGTCCGCGCAGCGAGATCAAGGACGAGGAATACAAGGAGTTCTACCAGCACATCGCGCACGACTTCGCCGAGCCGCTCGCCTGGAGTCACAACAAGGTGGAGGGCAAGCGGGAGTACACCTCGCTTCTCTACCTGCCGGGTCGCGCGCCCTTCGATCTTTATCAACGTGATGCAACGCGCGGTCTCAAGCTCTACGTGCGCCGCGTGTTCATCATGGACGATGCCGAGCAGTTTCTGCCGATGTATCTGCGCTTCATGCGCGGCGTCGTCGATTCCAACGATCTGCCGCTCAACGTCTCGCGCGAACTCTTGCAGCAGGATAGCGAAGTCGAGGCGATGCGCGGTGCGCTGACCAAGCGCGCGCTCGACCTGCTCGCGCGACTCGCCAAGGATGAGCCGGAAAAGTACGCCATGTTCTGGAGGGAGTTCGGTCCGGTTCTCAAGGAAGGCACGGGCGAGGACGCTGGCAATCGCGAGAAGATCCTGCCGCTGCTGCGCTTTGCCAGCACGCACGAAGAGTCCGATCAGCAGACGGTGACGCTCGCCGACTACGTGGCGCGTATGAAGAGCGGCCAGGAGCGCATCTATTATTTGATCGCCGATTCGCTCACTGCCGCTCGCGGCAGCCCGTATCTCGAGCAGCTCAAGGCCAAGGGTGTCGAGGTGCTCCTGCTCGTCGATCGCGTCGACGAGTGGATGATGGGCTACGTGCGCGAGTTCGAGGGCAAGCGTTTCAAGGATGTCGCCCGCGGCGATCTCGAGCTTGGCGGGCTCGAGGGCGAAGCCGACAAGGCGGCCGCCGAAGAAGCTCTCAAGGAAAACAAGAAACTCCTCAAGCGCATCAAGGACGCGCTCGGTGACCGCGTCTCCGAGGTCAAGGTCAGTTCGCGTCTCGCCGATACGCCGGCCTGTCTGGTGCTGGCCGAGGGCGACATGGGCGCGCAGATGCGGCGGATCATGGCTGCAGCCGGGCAGAGCGTGCCCGAGGCGAAACCCGAACTCGAGGTGAACGTCGGTCATGCGCTGATCAAGCGCCTCGATGCGACGGCCGCCGAAGACGAGTTCGGTGAGCTCGCGCTGCTGGTGTTCGATCAGGCGAAGCTCGCCGAGTCGGGTTCGGTGGCCAACCCGGGCGAGTTCGTGCGTCGGCTCAACAAGCTGCTGGGGCAGTTGATGGCGACGGGTTGACGCGATGCCTGGGCGCGCCAGCCCGCGCGGTCCGTGCAATAATTCGGCGGCATGAGCAAGCCCGTTCCGAGCGATCAGCAACTGCGTGAGCGGCTCTCGCCGCTCGCTTACGAGGTCACGCGCAACAAGGGTACCGAGCGTGCTTTTACCGGCACCTTCACCTACCACAAGGATAAAGGCGTCTATGCCTGCGTCTGTTGCAGCGAGGGCTTGTTCCACTCGGAGACCAAGTACGACTCGGGCTCTGGTTGGCCGAGTTTTTGGACACCGCTTGCTGGCGACCGTGTTCGCGAACATCGTGACGTCAGTCACGGCATGTTGCGTACCGAGGTGGTGTGCGCCAACTGCGGCGCGCACCTGGGGCATGTCTTTCCCGATGGACCACAGCCTACCGGGCTTCGCTACTGCATCAACTCCGTATCCCTGTCGTTCCAAGCCGCGCAAAATCCTGTCGAGCAGATCTCTGACGGAGATTCCCCGCGATGAGGTTGGTTGCCTGGGGGCTGATGATTGCCATCACCGGGATCATCGTCGCTGCCACTTTTCTGCCCCGTTTATCCGCATCTGATCAGGCCGCCACGCTGGCCGAGGAGTCCGCCATGTCAGAACTCGTCAAGCAGGATCTCGAGCCGGGCGCTGGTCCCGAAATCGTCGACGGCCAGACCGCCATCGTGCATTACACGGGCTGGTTGCATGACGCTGCCAAACCCGAGGGCAAGGGCCGCAAGTTCGACAGCTCGCACGATCACGGCGATACGTTTGCGTTCACCGTGGGCGGTGGTGAAGTGATCCGCGGCTGGGACGTTGGCGTCGCTGGCATGCGCGTCGGCGGCAAGCGCCGCCTCGTCATCCCCGCCGAGCTCGGTTACGGCGCTCGTGGAGCAGGCGGCGTGATTCCGGGTGGGGCAACGCTGGTGTTCGATGTCGAGTTGATGGGGATACGCTGATGTCGCGCGCCGGCAAGATCCTCGTCTGCGGCATCGTGCTGGGTCTCACCCTGGGCACGGCTCACTCCGCCACCCTGATCCACGCCGGTCGAGTCATCGATGGCGTGGGCGATGCAGCGCTCATCGAGCGCACCGTTGTGGTGGATCAGGGTCGCATCATCGCCATCGAGGCGGGCTATCGCAAACCCGGTCCGGGCGACACCGTGATCGACCTGCGCAAATCGACGCTGATGCCCGGTCTAATGGACATGCACGTGCATCTGACGAGCGAGTACAGCCGCACCAGCGAGCTCGATCGCTTCAAGAAAGACGCGCCGGA